>CABUSD010000004.1:0-153947 GCA_902494165.1 uncultured Collinsella sp.
CCGCCGACCGATTGCAAGCGGTCGGCGGGGCCATTGTGGCTCTTGACAGCGGATTGGGTCATATGAGCGAAAGCCCGTCAGGGCGAGCAAGGTGCCTTGAAACGAGGCGGCATTGACCTTCTGGTCATGCCGCCGAAGTTGAAAGGCAGATTGCCGCCCTGGCGGGCTTGCAGCGTCGACTGGTCCGCCGTTCGGCAGAACGGCGGAACCGCCTAACCGCCCAGGTAGGCTTTGCGCACGTTGTCGTCGTGCAGCAGCTCTTGGCCGGTGCCGGTCATGGTAATCTTGCCGGTCTCGAGCACGTAGCCGCGCGTAGCAATCGAAAGCGCCATCTGCGCGTTCTGCTCGACCAGGAGCACCGTGGTGCCGGCCTTATGCAGATCCTCGACAATCTGGAAGATCTGCTCAATCAGAATCGGCGCCAGGCCCATGGAAGGCTCGTCGAGCATGAGCAGCTTGGGGTTACTCATAAGGGCGCGGCCCATAACGAGCATCTGCTGCTCGCCGCCCGAAAGGGTGCCGGCGACCTGGCGACGGCGCTCCTTCAGGCGCGGGAACTGCTCGTAGACGCGCTCAAGGCCCGGAGCCACCGTGGACTTGGGCTGCGTATAGGCGCCCATCTCCAGGTTCTCCTCAACCGTCATCTGCAAAAAGGCGCGACGTCCCTCGGGAACCTGAGCCAGTCCCTTACCAACCAGCTTATCAGCGGGCGTATGGGTAATGTCCTCGCCCATAAACTTGATGGAGCCGGTCTTGGAGCGCAGCAGGCCCGAGACGGTCTTGAGCGTTGTGGACTTGCCAGCGCCGTTCGCGCCGATCAGAGCCACGATCTCGCCCTCGTTGACGTTAAAGGAGATGTCCTTGATGGCGTGGATGGCGCCGTACCAGACGTTGATGTTGTAGACGGAAAGCATCGGCTCTGCCATTTAGTTCTCCCCCTTATCCTGCTTGCCCAGATACGCCTCGATAACGGCATCGTTGTTCTGGATCTCCTCGGCCGTACCCTTGGCGATAACCTTGCCAAAGTTAAGCACGCAGATGCCCTCGCAGATGTTCATAACGAGCGACATATCATGCTCGATAAGCATGATGGCGATGCCGAAGGTGTCGCGGATCTTGACGATGTTCTCCATGAGCTCCGCGGTCTCGGACGGGTTCATGCCGGCGGCAGGCTCGTCGAGCAACAGCAGCTTGGGGTTGGTGGCAAGCGCGCGGACGATCTCCAGACGACGCTGAGCGCCGTAAGGCAGCGAGCCGGCCTGTTCATTTGCCAGGTGCTCCATGTCAAAAATGGACAGCAGCTCCATGGCGCGCTCGTGGGCGGCCTTCTCGTGCTTCCAATACGTCGGCAGGCGCAGCACGCCCTCAAAGCCGGAGTAGCGCTCCTGATTGTGCAGACCGACCTTGACGTTATCCTCCACCGTCATGGTGTTGAACAGGCGAATGTTCTGGAACGTACGGGCAATACCCATGCGGTTGACCTGGTAGACCGACTTGCCCGAGGTGTCCTCACCATCGAGCAGGATGGTGCCGTGCGTAGGCTGGTACACCTTGGTGAGCAGGTTGAAGACCGTGGTCTTGCCGGCACCGTTGGGGCCGATGAGACCGGCGATCTCGGTCTTGCCGATAGTCAGGCTAAAGTCATCGACTGCCTTAAGGCCACCGAACTCAATGCCCAGGTGGATGCACTCGAGTGCCGGGCGCTCGCCCAGGTCACGGTCGGGAACGATGGCGCCAGAAGGATACGGGACCATCTTGCCCTTGTTGAACTCAAATTTACTGGGCATCGGCTGCCACCTCCTTCTTGGAAGCAAAGCGGTCCTTGACGCGACCGAAGAACGCCTTGAGCTGCGGGTTGTTGGTAAAGATCATGACCAGGATCAACACGATGGCGTAGATGAGCATGCGGTAGTCCGAGAACTGACGGAGCAGCTCGGGAAGCACCGTGAGCAACGCCGCCGCGATGACGGAACCGCGCATGTTGCCCAGGCCGCCCAGGACCACGAACACCAGAATGAGGATCGACGTGTTGAAGTCGAACTTGGTGGCGGAGAGCTGCGAGAAGTTACCGCCGAAGAGAGCTCCGGCAGCACCGGCGAGGGCAGCGGAAACCACGAAGGCGATCATGCGGTACTCCGTGACGGAGATGCCTACGGACTCGGCTGCAATCTTGTTATCGCGCACGGCCATAATGGCACGGCCGGTACGGCTGCGGACCAGGTTGAGCACGATCACGAGTGTGACCATGACCAGGATGGCACCGGCGAGGAAGGTCGAGTACGTCGACACGCCCGAGGCGCCCTGGGCGCCCTTGATGATGGCGGTGCCGTCCTCGAGCAGGTGCAGGTCGTCGATCGTAGAGTTGCCCGTGATGTTAAAAATCACGTGCAGGCCGCGGGAGTCGACGCCCACAATGAGGCAGGTGACGATCTCTTTGATGATCTCGCCAAAAGCCAGGGTCACGATGGCCAGATAGTCGCCGCTCAGGCGCAGGACCGGGATACCAATCAAGAAGCCCAAGATGGCAGCGGCGATAGCGCCGACCACAATGCTGACAATCAGGCGCATCGGATCGGACGGAACGGCGCTCTCCAGCGCGACGGCGGTGACGATGCCCGTGTAGGCACCGACGCTCATAAAGCCCGCGTGGCCCAGCGACAAGTCGCCCGCGATGCCGACGACGAGGTTGAGGGAAATGGCCATGACGATATAGGCCGTGATGGGAACCAGCTGACCGGCGATCATGCGCGGAATCATGTGGTTAGACTGCATAAAGAACACGATGGCGAAGGCCACGATGCACATGGCGTACGTGACAAAGTCGTGACGCGTCTGCTTGTCTTTAAGAAACTTCATAACGCTCACCTACACCTTCTCGGGGACGTACTTGCCCAAGAGGCCGGCAGGCTTGACGAGCAGGACGATGATCAAAACACCAAAGACGATGGAGTTGGCAAGGCTCGTGGAAATGTAAGCCTGCGCCATCGCCTCGATGATGCCGATGAGAATGCCACCGACAAAGGCACCGGGGATGGAGCCGATGCCGCCGAAGACGGCGGCGTCGAAGGCCTTGATGCCAGGCATGGCACCCGTCGTGGGCTGCAGCACCGGCGAGTAGGAGCACAGGAGCACGCCGGCGATGGCGGCAAGCGCCGAGCCGATGGCAAACGTCATCGAGATGGTGCGGTTGACGTTGATGCCCATGAGCTGAGCGGCGGCCTTGTCCTCGGACACGGCGCGCATGGCCTTGCCCATCTTGGTCTTACCTGTAAAGAACATCAGGCCGGCCATGATAACCAGGCAGGCGACGATGGTGACGAGCGAGACGGCGCTTACGTTGAACTTGGCCAAGAACTCCGGCACCTGGAAGGTGACGAGCGAAGTGAAGTTCTTGGGCGTGGCGCCCCACAGAAGCTGCGCGGCGTTCTGCAGGAAGTAAGACACGCCGATAGCCGTGATCAGAACGGCCAGCGGGCCTGCTTGGCGCAGCGGCTTATAGGCCAGACCCTCGATGAGAACGCCGAGAACCGTGCAGACCACACAAGAAAGAATTACAGATACCCAGCCCGGGAGGCCGAGATACGACGTGGCGCAGAACGAGACATAGGCACCGACCATGATGACGTCGCCGTGAGCGAAGTTCAGCATCTTGGCGATACCGTAGACCATGGTGTAGCCCAACGCGATGATGGCATAGACGCTGCCCATGGACAGGCCGTTGACCAGGTATTGGATAAAGACCGTCATGTTCCACATCCCCCTTTCGAATAGGTTTCCAGTTGATGTATGAAACAGGGACGTTACATCGTCCCTAGATACCAAGCAAGCAGGGAAGGCCAAAACCTCCCCTGCTTGGGATCAAAACCGCTCTATGTAAGGCGGCCAATTAGGCCTGTACGTACTTGCCGTCGGTGATGACGTACGCCGTGGGCTCCTTCTGGACCTGGCCCTTGTCGTTCCAGGAGAGCTTGCCAGTCAGACCGTCAACAGTAATGTTGCGCATAGCCTCGGGAAGTTTCTCGGCAACCTCGGTGGGGTCGGCGTCGACACCCAGGCCGGCCTCCTTGAGAGCCTCGACCACCGCATGCACGCCGTCGTAGGCGTCGGCGGCAAACTGGTCGGGGGTATCGCCGTACTTATCTTTGTAAGCGTTGACGAAGTCGGCGTTCTTCTCGTCGTCGGCTGAGAACGGGGTCATGAGCAGCAGACCCTCGGCAAGAGAGGTGTCGAAGCCCTCAACGCCCAGGATGCCGTCCATGCCGTCGCAGCCCATCATCTTGACGTCGTAGCCCATGTCCTTGGCGTTCTTGAGCAGGACGGACGCCGGCGTGTAGTAGATCGGCGCGAAGATCATGGTGGCGCCGGCCTGCTTGGCCTTGGTCAGCTGGTTGGTAAAGCTCGTGGCGGAGTCGTCCTTAAAGGTCTCCTCGTCAACAATCTCGAGCTTAGACTCAGCGGCCTGGGCCTTAAAGGAATCTGCGATGCCCGAAGAATAGGCGTCGCCGGAGTTATAGAAGAGCACGAACTTCTCGTCCGCATACTTCTGCGCCAGGAACTTGGCAGCGTTGACACCCTGGTTGGGGTCGGTGAAGCAAACCTGGAAGACGCAATCCTTGCCCTTGGTAACGTCCTCGGAGGACGCGGACGGGGTGATCATGAACGTCTTGGGGTCGTTACCGCACTCTGCGGCAACGGCAACCGACGCACCCGTGGTGGTCGGACCGACGAGGGCCTGCATGCCCCAGTCGAGCAGGGTGTTGAAGGCGTTGACGGCCTTCTCGCCGTCAGCCTGGTCGTCCTCGGCCTTGCTGACAAGCGGCAGCTCCTTGGTCGAGAAATCCTTGCAGCCAAGCTCGACAGCCTGCGTAACGGACTTGCCGTAGGACGCGTTGGCGCCGGTCAGCGGGCCGATGGTGCCGATCTTAAACGAAGCGTCGCCCGACGCGGAACCGCTGTCGCCGCCGTTGGAGGAGCAGCCAGCTAGAATGGACATCGCCCCCAGACCTGCTGCGCTCGCGATAACGCTCCTGCGATTCATAACAGGGTTCAATGACTTACCGGTGAGGCTCGACATGCGGCTCTCCTCTCAAATCTCGTCGGGTTTCGGTTACCCGACAGGCCATCCTTCGCCGTGTTCGGCGTTCGCAAAATAGTAGACGCTTTAGTTAGGAAAAGTGGCGGTTATTTCGACTTTTCTTTTGATTTGTTCATTTATCCATATTTCTGCGTATTTCTATTACTTTATGCAGTAAAGCCACTTTATTGTGTAAAAGCAATGTTTCCGTTCTGTTACAGGCATCCCCGCCCTGAATAAAACAGCCTCACCGGTCGTGCTTTATGCGCACTTAGGCGGCAATGTACTTGCCGTCCTGGATCACATAGGCTGTAGCGGGCTTTTCGACCTGGCCCTCGTCATTCCACGTCAGCTCGCCTGTCAGGCCCTCGATCTTGATCTTGCGCATGGCCTTGGCAAGATCGCCGGCAATGTCGGCACCGTCGGCCGTAATGTCAATCCCCGCCTTATCGATAGCCTCGGCAATCGCGTGAACGCAGTCATAGGCGTCGGCGGCAAACTGGTTGGGCGTCTCGTCGTAGGCATCCTTATAGGCCTTGACGAAGTCGGCATTCTTCTCATCGTCGGCGGAAAACGGGGTCATGAGCATATCGTCGGCGATCTCACCCGAGACGGCGACGGCAGCACCGGTCGTGACGGGGCCGACGAGCGCCTGCATGCCCCAGTCGCACAGGGCAAACCTTATGGTGCAAACGTTGACAGTTTGTTACGGAAGTTCGTTTGTAGCGAGCATGTTTCCAATGTTTCCGCAGCGTTTCGGGGGTGCCGTTTTGTGCGACTCCTGTTGCCTGGCGAGCACGCGCCCTCGGTTCACGCTAGAATGCACTCAACCTTTAAGCGGTTAATCCATCCATAAGATGCACGAAGGAGCTATCTATGAGCGAACCCCTGCGCACCGTGAACGTCGGCCTCATCGGTCTGGGAACCGTCGGCGGCGGCGTGGCCCGCCTGATCAAGAGCCACCACGATGAGTACCTGGCAGCCTACGGCATCGACCTTAAGCTGACCCGCGCCTGCGCGCTTGCTTGGGAGCAGGCCGAGGCAGCCGGTATTGAGCGCGAGGCCTTTACGAGTGACTGGCACGATGTCGTCACCGACCCCGCCGTCGATATCGTCGTCGAGCTGATCGGCGGCGAGCATCCCGCAACCGAGATCTTCACCACTGCCTTTGAGCACGGCAAGCACGTCGTCTCTGCCAACAAGGCCCTGCTGGGCCGTCATGTCGAGACGCTCGCCGAGAAGGCGCGCGCGTGCGGCGTGCAGATTAAGTGCGAGGCCAGCTGTGGCGGTGGCATCCCCATCGTGAGCACGCTCGAGCACGACCTGGTGGGCAACAAGATCCTGACCATCGCCGGCATTCTCAACGGTACCACCAACTATATCCTGTCGCGCATGGACGCCGAGGGCGCCGATTACGCCGATGTGCTTGCCGACGCGCAGGCCAAGGGCTATGCCGAGGCCGACCCGTCCGCCGACGTCGACGGCTTCGACGCCGCCAGCAAGACGGCAATCCTCGCTTCCATCGGCTTTGGCACCCGCGTGACCACCGACGATGTCTACCAACAGGGTATCCGTACCATCGGCGTCGAGGACATCGCCCAGGCCCGCGAGCTCGGCTACACCATCAAGCTGCTGGGCATCGCACGCAACACCGACGCCGGCGTCGACGTCCGCGTGCATCCCACGCTCATCCCGGCAGGCCATATGCTCGCCAAGGTCAACGGCGCCATGAACGCCGTCTACGTGGTGGGTGACGCCGTGGGCGAAACCATGTTCTACGGTGCCGGCGCAGGCTCCTTCCCCACCGCGAGCGCCGTCGTGGGCGATATCCTGTCGCTCTCCGAGCAGATCAGCCGCGGCGTGGCTCCGCTGCCCGAGATTGAGCCCTATGGTCACAATCTCGCCTTTAAGCCTATGGACGAGCTCCAGACCAAGTACTATGTGCGCCTGAAGGTCGCCGACCGCGTGGGCGCCCTGTCCGAGACGGTCGACATCTTTGCCAAGCACAACATCTCGATCTCGCTCATCAACCAGGTCGAGGACGGCAAGTCGGGCGTCAGCGATGCCTGCTCGGTCATCTTCCTGACGCACCGCGCGCTCGAGAAGGACGTCCAGGCTGCCGCCGCCGAGCTTGCCGGCGTCGACTGCGTGGCCGAAGTCGCCAACGTCCTGCGCATCGAGGACGTTGAGGCTTGGACCGAAGGCGTCATGGCCAACTAGTTCGGTTCTCGCCATACGACATATATTTGAGGGGCTCCCGTCCGGTCTTGGACGGGAGCCCCCTTTGCTTGCGCGCTCGGAGCGCATTGCCGCGGCCAGCGTTTGAACAACTTGACCGTTCGGTGTCAACCAGGGATACCGCTCACCGATAAGCAGGCATGTTTGTTTTTGTCCGCCGCTATCCTGTGCTGCGTACGTCCACCCCCGAAGAATGGAGGCACCATGTTGCTCGAGGGCAAGAAAGCAATCATCACCGGAGGCACGCGCGGCATCGGCTATGCCATCGCCTGCCGTTTTATCGAGGAGGGTGCCGCCGTCACCGTCTTTGGCTCGCGTCAAGAGACCGCCGATGCGGCCGTTGAGAAGCTGACAGCCGCCTATCCCGACGCCAAGGTCTGGGGCCGCTCCTGCGACCTCACCTCACTCGAAGCCGTGACTGAGGCCTTTACCCAGGCTGCAGCCGACATGGGCGGCTTGGACACGGTCGTCAACAATGCCGGTATCTCCCAGCGTTCACCCCTCTTGGACTACACGGCCGAGGAGTTCGCCAAAGTCATGGACCTCAACGTCGTCGCCGTCTTTAATGGCCACCAGGCAGCCGCCAAGATCATGACCGAGGCAGGTCATGGCGGCACCATCACCACCACGAGTTCGATGGTCGCCAAGTACGGTCAGCCCTCCGGCGTTGGCTATCCCACGTCCAAGTTTGCCGTCAACGGTATGGTCCAGTCGCTCTCGCGCGAGCTCGCCCCCATGGGCATCCGCGTCAACGCCGTCGCGCCTGGCGTAACCAAGACCGATATGGTCGCCAACCTGCCCGAAGAGGTTATTAAGCCCATCATCGCCACCATTCCGCTGGGTCGCATGGGCGAGCCCGAGGATGTCGCCAACGCCTTTGTTTTCCTGGCGAGCGACATGTCCTCCTACGTCACGGGCGCCGTGTTCCCCGTCGACGGAGCCGCCCGCTCCTAAAGGTCGCAAACCACGACTTCGAACCTCAACGAGGCCCAACGCAAAAGGCGCGCTGTCTGCATCAACCGCAGGCAGCGCGCCTTGTTCTGCTTGCAGGGGAAGCTGCGTCCCGGTATTTCAGCTCAGAACGGGGCGCAGTTTCCCTCAGGGCCTTCTTTCGGAAACTATGTCCCATTCTGGGCGCGCATTCTGGGACACGCTTTCCGCAACGGGTCTCTCGCGGAAACTGCATCCCACTCTGAGCGCCCATTCCAGGACACAGTTTCCCAACTGCCCCTGTTTCGGAAACCATATCCCGTTCCGAGCCTTCAAAGCGGGACGCGGCTTCCCCGAGAGAGTATCGACTACTTGCCGTCGTCGTCCTCGGCTTCTTCTCTTGCATAGAGCTCCAACATGCGGCGGCGGTATTCGCGCACGGCGAGCTTGGCGCGCTCCAGGCGGCGACGCTCGCGCGGAGTCAGCTCGGACGGGTCGACCTCGTCTCCATAGGTCTTATCGGCAAGCAGGTGCGCAGCGTCCACGATGCGGGCATCGATGTGGCCGCTCGCCGCCTCGGCGGAAAGACGCTCGGCAATCGTATCGAGCGTAGGCAGGCCCTCGAATACGCGACCATGACCATGCGAAGTCAGCAGCTCATGCTCGCGCGCGAGCAAGCTCGCTAGGTCGTGGTGGGCGCGCAAGATGTCGAGCGCATCGGATGGATGCTCGGCAACCTCTGCCACGGCGGCGACCGGCGCGGCATCCACCACGCGGTAAAAGAGCTGCGCGAGCAATGGCATCAAGAACACCGTGATGGCACCGGCGGCAACCATGACCGACGCAATATCTTGCGACAGCGCGCCCGCGTTGACGGCAACGCTCGTAACGGCAACGATGATCGGCAGCGCCGTGGTGCAGTACAGGGCCACGGTAATGCGACCATACGCCGACACATCGCGCGTCGCAGGACAAATGCTCATGGAAATAAGAATGGGCACGGCACGAATAATCAACAACGCCACGATAAAGCCCACGAGCAGACCCGGGCGCGACGCCACGGCCGTCAGATCGATCTTTGCGCCCGATACGGTAAAGAACACCGGAATCAAAAAACCGTAGGCCAGACCGTCGAGCTTGGTCTCGAGCGTATGGTTGCCCTCGGGGATGATGTAGCGCAAGACAAAGCCGGCGGCAAAAGAACCCAACACAATGTCGAGATCAAAGACGGCCGAGAAAGCCACGAGTGTGACCAGGATGAGCACCGTCAGGCGCACGAAGGTCTGCGACGTGGTATCGGCGCGTTCCTCGACAAACGCAAAGAAGCGGCTGCCGACGCGCTTGGAGCGGCTCGGGACCACGGCCAGCAACACGCAGACCACCGCAAACAAGCCAAGGATAACGAGCGTTTGGATGCCAGTGCGGGCAGACAACAGCACCGACATGGCGAGCACGGGACCGAGCTCGCCCCAAGTGCCATACGCGAGAATCGAGTCGCCCACGCGCGTGCCGGTGAGCGAGCGCTCACGCATAATGGGCACGAGCGTACCGAGCGCCGTCGAAGTGAGGGCAAGCGTCACGGCGATACCGTCGAAATGACTGACTGAGAACCACGGGGTAAAGCGCACGGCAAGCCAGGCGATACCAAACGTGACGACCCACGTCGCCAAGCCGTAGCGCCCCTCGACGCCCGTGATGCTCTTGGGGTCGATCTCAAAGCCGGCAAGCAGGAACAAAAAGGCCAGGCCCAGCTCGGACACAAGCGAGACCTCAGCATCTACATGGATGACGCCGAGCATATGGGGTCCCAGCACCGCGCCGAGCACGAGCAAAAAGACCGTCTCGGGAACGGGTTTTCCGGGAATCGCCGAGGCGATAAAAGGACTCGCAAAGGCCACGAGTGCGATGATGGCGAGCGAAACGAATGCCATGTGATGCCTTTCTCTTGTTTGCGCTTCACTGTAGCACCCTCGCCGTCCTCAACGCGCCGCGAGCTGTCGTATCATAGTGAGGTTTACAAACATGTGGCTCAAGGCGACCGCAGGGCAGACCCCGCAAACCGACCGCTGCCGCATACCGTACCGTACGCCCAACCGATCAGGAAGGCAGGAACCAATGGTCTCTCGTATCTACGTGGAGAAGAAACCCGGGTTCGACGTCGAGGCTCAGCAGCTCAAGGGCGAGCTGACCGAAATTCTCGGCATCAAGGGCATCGAGGCCCTGAGGATCATCAACCGCTACGACGTCGAGGGCATCGACGAGGAGCTTTTCCGCTCCTGCGTGCCGACCGTCTTTAGCGAGCCCCAGGTCGATGTGACCTACGACGAACTCCCCGCAAGCGATGGCGCCGTCTTTGCCGTCGAGTTCCTGCCTGGCCAGTTTGACCAGCGCGCCGACTCCGCCAGCGAGTGCGTGCAGCTCATCAGCCAGGGTGAGCGCCCCGCCGTGCGCTCCGCCAAGGTCTATATGATCTCGGGCGCTCTGGACGAGGCCGCCATCGAGGCCATCAAGCACTACGTGGTGAATCCCGTCGAGGCCCGCATCGCCTCGCTCGACCTGCCCGAGACGCTGTACATGGAGACTCCCGAGCCCCAGCCCGTCGAGGTGCTCGACGGCTTCCGCAAGCTCGACGAGGCCGGCCTTGCCGCCTTTATCGCCGATCGCGGCCTTGCCATGGACGAGGCAGACATCGCCTTCTGCCAGCAGTACTTCCGCGATGAGGACCGCGACCCCACCATCACCGAGATCCGCGTAATCGACACCTATTGGTCCGACCACTGCCGCCACACCACTTTCGGCACCGTCCTGGACGACGTGACGATCGACGACGCCGTGGTGCAGCAAGCCTTCGACCGCTACATGGAGATGCGCCACGAGCTCGGTCGCGACGCCAAGCCCGTCTGCCTCATGGACATGGGCACCATCGGCGCCAAGTACCTTAAGAAGACCGGCGTCATGACCGATGTCGACGAATCCGAGGAGATCAACGCCTGCACCGTCAAGGTGAAGGTCGATGTCGATGGCGAGGACCAGGACTGGCTGTTCCTCTTTAAGAACGAGACCCACAACCACCCGACCGAGATCGAGCCCTTCGGCGGTGCCGCCACCTGCGTGGGCGGCGCTATCCGTGACCCGCTCTCGGGCCGCAGCTATGTGTACCAGGCCATGCGCGTCACCGGCGCCGGCGACCCCACCGTCCCGGTTTCCGAGACGCTCGAGGGCAAGCTGCCGCAGCGCAAGCTCGTGACTACTGCCGCCGCCGGCTACTCCAGCTACGGCAACCAGATCGGCCTTGCCACCGGTCAGGTCAACGAGCTCTATCACCCCGGCTACGTGGCCAAGCGCATGGAGGTCGGCGCCGTCGTGGGCGCTACCCCGGCAAACCACGTTCGTCGCGAGTGCCCCGCCCCCACCGACAAGATCATCCTGCTGGGCGGCCGCACCGGCCGCGATGGCATCGGTGGCGCCACCGGCTCCTCCAAGACCCAGAACACCGAGTCCATCGAGACCTCGGGTGCCGAGGTCCAGAAGGGCAACGCCCCTGTCGAGCGCAAGCTGCAGCGTCTGTTCCGCCGCGGCGACGCCTGCCGTCTGATCAAGCGCTGCAACGACTTTGGCGCCGGCGGCGTCTCGGTCGCCGTGGGCGAGCTTGCCGACGGCCTGTATGTCGACCTGGACACCGTGACCAAGAAGTACGACGGCCTGGACGGCACCGAGCTCGCTATCTCTGAGTCCCAGGAGCGCATGGCCTGCGCCGTCGCCGACGGTGACGTCGAGGAGTTCATGGGCTACGCCGCCGAGGAGAACCTGGAGGCGACCGTTATCGCCGAGGTTACCGCCGAGCCGCGCATGCGCATGGCCTGGAACGGCGTCGCTATCGTCGACCTGTCCCGCGAGTTCCTCAACTCCAACGGCGCACCCAAGCACCAGGTCGCCCACGTGTGCGCCCGTAGCGTGTGGCAGCCCAGCTGGGCCGGCACCACGCTTGCCGAGCGCATGACCTCGCTCGTCACCGACCTCAACGTCGCTTCCAACAAGGGCCTTTCCGAGCGCTTCGACTCCACCATCGGTGCCGCAACCGTGCTCATGCCCTTTGGCGGCAAGACGCAGCTCACCCCCAGCTCGGCCATGGTCGCCAAGTTCCCCGTGGACGGCGAGACCACCACGGCGAGCGCCATGGCATGGGGCTTTAACCCCTATCTGATGGAAGCCGACCAGTTTGCGGGCGCCTACCTGTCCGTGGTCGAGTCCATCGCCAAGCTCGTGGCTGCCGGCTTTGAGCACAAGCGCGCCTACCTCTCCTTCCAGGAGTACTTCGAGCGTCTGCGCACCGAGGCCGAGCGCTGGGGCAAGCCCACGGCAGCCGTCCTGGGCGCCCTCATGGCCCAAGTCGACCTGGGTGCCGGCGCCATCGGCGGCAAGGACTCCATGAGCGGTTCGTTTGAGGACGAGGCCGGCGAGCTCAACGTTCCGCCGACCCTGATCAGCTTCGCCGTCGCCGTGGGCAAGGCCGCCCGCGCCGTCTCGCCCGAGTTCAAGGGCCTCACGCACCGCGTCGTCCGCATCGCCCCCGCCACCTATGGCGAGGACTACCGCCCCGACGCTCAGCAGCTGCTCGCCGCGTTTGACGCCGTCGAGGCGCTCACTGCTACCGGCAACGCCCTGGCCATCTCCACGCCCGGCTACGGCTGCGGCGCCGAGAGCCTCTTTAAGATGTGCGTCGGTAACCAGATCGGTATCGAGCTTGCCGAGGATGTAGACGTGGAGAGCCTCTTCACCCCGCTCTACGGCAGCTTTATCGTCGAGCTCGCCGAGGATGCCGAGCTGCCCGAGGTCGCCGACGGCGTTGTCGTCGAGCCCCTGGGCACCACCGTCGAGGGCTATGTCATCGACACCGGCTCCGAAGTCATCGAGCTCTCCGAGCTCCAGGAGGCCTGGGAGAGCGGCATCGAGGGCGTCTTTGCCTACCGCAGCGCCGACGAGACCCCCGAGGTCGAGACCATCGACTTCCGCGCCAAGGACATCCACGTGTACGGCGGCGCCAAGATCGCCCGCCCGCGCGTGGTTATCCCTGTGTTCCCCGGCAACAACTGCGAGTACGATAGTGCCCGTGCCTTCCGCGCCGCCGGCGCCGAGGCCGACACCTTCGTGATCAACAACCTCACGCCCGAGGCCGTCGCCGAGAGCACCCACGAGCTTGCCCGCCGCATCCGCGCAAGCCAGATCGTCATGATCCCCGGCGGCTTCTCGGGCGGCGACGAGCCCGACGGCTCCGCCAAGTTCATCACGGCGTTCTTCCGCGCTCCCGAGGTCACCGAGGCAGTCCGCGACCTGCTCAAGGCCCGCGATGGCCTGATGCTGGGCATCTGCAACGGCTTCCAGGCCCTGATCAAGCTCGGTCTGGTGCCCTACGGCGACATCGTCGACGCCACGCCCGATGCGCCCACGTTGACGTTCAACACCATCGGTCGCCACCAGAGCCGTCTGGTGCGCACCCGCATCTCGTCCAACTTGTCCCCGTGGCTGTCGCAGTGCAGCCTGGACGACCCCTACACCGTCGCCATCAGCCACGGCGAGGGCCGCTTTGTCGCTAACGATGAAGTGCTCGCCCAGCTGATCGCCAACGGCCAGGTCGCCACGCAGTACGTGGGCGAGGACGGTAAGCCCAGCATGGATCTCTCCGTCAACCCCAACGGCTCCGCACTCGCCATCGAGGGCATCACGAGCCCCGACGGTCGCGTCCTGGGCAAGATGGGCCATGCCGAGCGTCGCGGCGACAACCTGTACCGCAACGTGCCCGAGCATGTCCCCGGCGATAAGTTCATGCCGATCTTTGAAAGCGGCGTGGCCTACTTCGCTTAAACCTTTCCCATCGGGTACAATCCCTTCGGGTAACAACACCCGCCACCGACACATCCGGTGGCGGGTTCTTTTTTGCTTCGCGCATGCAGGAAGGACATCATGGAAAGCCGCAAGCCGTATCTCGCCACCCTGCCCGGACTTATCCTGGGCTGTCTTGTTTGCTGTGCACTCTGGGGATCGGCCTTTCCCTGCATCAAGATCGGCTACGCACTCTTTGGTATCCCGGCGCACGATAGCGCCTCACAGCTGCTCTTTGCGGGCTTGCGCTTCACGCTTGCCGGCGCCCTGGTTATCGTTGGGATGAGTGCGGCCCAACGCCGCCCCCTCATTCCGCAGGCTCGCGACATCAAGCCCATCTTTGTCTTGTCGCTCTTCCAGACTATCGGGCAGTACTTCTTTTTCTATCTGGGCCTCTCGCGCGCCAGCGCCATGTCGAGCTCCATCATCGAGGCCAGCGCCAACTTCCTCGCAATCCTCTTTGCCGCCCTGGCATTTCACACCGAGAAGCTCAATACGGCCAAGGTGCTTGGCTGTGCGCTGGGCTTTGCCGGCGTCGCGCTCGTCAACCTCTCGGGCGCAGATGGCACCTTTGGCTTCAGGCTCGATGGCGAGGGCTTTATCCTAGCCTCCACTGTCGCGGGTGCTCTTTCGACCTGCCTGATCGGCATCTTCTCGCGCAAGCACGACGGCGTCTTGCTTGCCGGGTGGCAGTTCTTGGTCGGCGGCCTGGTCCTCACCGCCATCGGCTTTTTGATGGGTGGCACGCTCTCCCCCACGACAATTGCCCCCGCCATCGCGCTCATCATCTACATGGCGCTTATCTCCGCGGTCGCCTACTCGCTGTGGTCGCGCCTGCTTGCCGTCAACCCCGTCAGCCGCGTCTCGGTCTTTGGGTTTATGAACCCGGTCTTTGGCGTACTGCTGAGCGCGCTGCTGCTCGGCGAGGGCGCTGGCACGAGCCCCATTACCGTCATCGTTGCCCTGCTGTTGGTCTGCGGCGGCATAATCATCGTCAACAAACCCAAAAAAGCCTAGCGAGCTCACCTTTTTAGAGAGAGCCTTCACACACTTTAGCTTAATGGAATGCACTGGCTCTCGTTGATTTCGTACCGAGCCGCGGCGGCAGACGCTCGTCTTGCCGCACCGCGCCTGGGCGTTATGGCCGGTGGCCCCCGCAAACGCAAAAAGGGCGCACGACCATCGCAACGGTCGTGCGCCTTTTTTCTAGCGTATCTGGACGCCGGCTTTCTTTTTATCGGCCTTGACGCGGTAGAGCTCCGCATCGGCAGCGCGAAGCAAGTCTTGCCAGGTATCGACACTATCACCGACCCGTGCATAGCCGATGGACATCCGCAACAGATACGGCACCTCGGCATGCGCGAGCTCGTCGTCAATCGCCGAACACAGGTCTATGATGTCCTGCTCCGCTGCCGCCTTTTGAAGGACTACGAACTCATCGCCGCCATAACGTGCGATAAAGCCACCAGACGCCGAGCAGACTTCTTTGAGCGCAGCGGATATGACCTGAAGAGCATGGTCGCCCTCCACATGTCCATAACGATCGTTAATCTGCTTAAAGCCGTCAGCGTCCATCATAAGCAGATACACATCTTCGGCCTGATCCACATTTGAAAAGAGCGACAGCATATAGGTCTCAAAACGGTTGCGATTGTTGAGGCCAGTCAACGGGTCGGTCGAGATCAGTTGCTCCTGGCAGATGATATAGAGCAGCAACATGCTAATCATTATGCCGACACAAAGGCCAGGCACCGAGTATACGATCTGAAAGGTACCGCCCACCAGGGCCGGAATGGCGAAAAATGCCAAGGTTCGATAGATAGCCTTCGTCTGCAGGCTCTCGACCCTGCGAGATTGCACAAACGCATGCAGGGACGTATGTATAACGTAACAGTAGCTGACAATGGGCTGGATCATATAGGCAAAGCCGCGACGATACACGCCCTGCGAATCGATATAGAACAAGGCGTGCGTCCAGTAACTGGTAAAAGCCAGCACGACCACCAGAGCCGTAGGCAACGTTACAAGCACCACCCTATAGCGCGAGGTCACAAGGCGAGAGCCCTGCATCGTCTCGGAATAGATAAACCAAATGAGACACGCGATGGCAAAGAGCGAAAACGAAACCGCGTTGGAAATCCAGTTGGCAGCAATACCCAACGTGCCGTCCGCACCATCCGAAAGCGTCCAGATCATATCGAATAATATGTACGCGGCAGAGGTGTAGCCAAGCATGCTAAACAATAGCTGCAGGGTGCTCGAGAACAAGGAGCGACGACTTCGCGCGGCAAGCCCGATAAGAACAATCATGCATAGCAGGAATATCTCAATCTTGAGTGCCTTAACCACTAGACGCCATCCCTTCAATATCCGAATGGTCAGAATCGCCCAATTCGAATCAGGGCAATAAAACCCCTTTACTCCGCAGGGATAAAGGGAATCATAGCAGAGCGCCCGAACATCACTGCAAAACAGTTTCTGTTCGGGCGCTCGGACGGCGCGAATTGCACGCCGGCATCATTGATTGATAGCGATTGCTACTCGCCATCGATGTCGGTCGCGACGGCCTCCTCGATGGCCTCGACACCGGCAGGCGACAGGTCCTCCTTGCCCTGACAGAACTTCTTGTCGACCCAGCCGGTCAGAATCGGAGCCATGATTGCCGTGATGATAACGGCAGTGGCGATCTGGGCGTACGCGGTGGGCGCAAGCTCGGCATAACGCGGCGCGACCTCGGCGAGAGCAACCGGCGTGGTCATAGCCGTGCCGGCGATGGTGGAGCAAGCCACGGCAGCCTTGCCGTTACCACCGCACAGGCGCTCGAACGCAAAGGTGATGGGACCGACGACAAACAGCGTGACAAGGCCCAGCAAGATGCCGGAAATACCACCGGTGATAAAGCTCGACAGGCTCATGGACGCGCCAAGCTGAAATCCGATGACGGCAATCGCAGGGTTGGCACCGGGAACTAGCAGGTTCTTGATAAACGGGAACAGGTTGCCCAGAACCATGCCGATAACGAGCGGCAAAATGGAGCCGATGATAGTACCGACAGGGATGTTGGCAAGGCCCGAAACACCAAGGATGATCATCGTGACGGCGGGGCCGGCCGTAAAGAACAGGATACCGACGGCGCCCTGCTCGGACTCATCGCCGAACTCGCCCATGATGCCCGTATAGAGCGCCATGTTGCAAAACGTAATGCCGCCGATGATAGACACGGAGCTCAGACCCAGGAAGTTATCGTTAAAGAAATATGCCACGCCCAGGCCGAGAGCCGCTGCGACGACCAGCTTGGGAATCAGCACGACGATGCCGGTCTTGATGGCGCCCGGCGTGGACTTGAAGCTGATGCCGGCGCCCACAAACAGCAGGATCGCGGCGACGATGGTATTGGAGCCACCGCGGCAGGCAGCCGTAAAGAAGCCGCCGATCTCAAAAACCTGCGGGCAGAAGGTGTTGAGCAAAAGACCGACGATCATCGGATAGATCATGATGTCGCCCGGGATGCGCGGAACCTTGAATTTCTTTTGCTCGTTGGCAGTCGCTTCCTGTGCCATGAAACCCCCATTTCCGCTGACGCGGAACAAAAGCCCACGTCATGCTTTGCTACAGTAAAGTTTGACCATGGTACCAGAAGAAATAGACCAGCTCGGTGAAAAATTCGACAAGTTGGGATGGAACGAGATTCGGCGCCCGCGACGCCACCCCTATATAAGGCTCAAGACGAAATAGAGTACGATGCCCGAGACGCAGCACCACAGCATCGATTTTGTCTTGACCGCCACGACCACGACGCCGGCGGCCGCAATCCAGGGAACCAAGGCAGGCCAGAGTCCCGCGTCGAACGCGCCGGGGTTCACCAAGTCGTTGGCGACCAGCGCGGCAAAGGCAGCGGGCGGGATATAGCCCAGGGCCTCGGTAATGCGGGGCGACAGGGTCCGCCCGCGCAAGGCGAACGCCGGCGCGATGCGAAAGAACGCGATAGCAGCCCACGACGACAGCCACAGAACCAAGAACTCGTTAGCGGGCATCGCGGGCACCTCTTCCGTCAAATACAGCATCGCACGCCAGCGCAATGGCAATGCCGACCACGACGCTTGCCGGCACGGCAATATTCGCGAGGCCCAAGAACTTGCATACGGCGACGGACACCGCGCCCGAAACCGCCGCGACAACGTTACCGCGCGACAGCCGCTGCGAAAAGAGCAGGCAGATAAAGAGCGAGGTGCAGACAAAGGCTGCAATGGCGGTGGGAACATCGACAACGGCGCCGACGATGGCGCCCATCGTACACGAAACGCCCCATGTTGCGATGAGGATCACGTTGAGCACAAAGGACTCGCGCGGGCCCCAATCCTCCCCTTCAACCAACTTGGCAAGCGAGATGCCATATGCCTCCTCGGTAAGTGTCGCGGCAACAGCCAGCGTCTGACGCTTCGAGGCACCCCTCAGATGCGGTGCGATCGATGCCGAGTAAAGCGCAAAACGCGAGGAGATGGCGGCAACGCTCGCGACGATCGATGCTGCAGGCACACCCGCCAGCCACAGGTTGCAGATCATAAACTGGCCGCTGCCCGTCACAAACGTACTGCTTAGAGCAAAGACCATCCAGGGCTCCATTCCCGTCTGCCCCATGATCATTCCGCACGGCGCGCCTATTGCAACATAGGTAAGCATCACCGGCCAGACGGTTCTAACGATTTTGAGCACCATACGTTTCTCATCCTGACAAGGTCTCCGAGCCGCATGTAGCGACACGGCAGAATCATCATCCGGCAGCAACCGAGTTCACCTACAATTGCCACCGGATCGAAAGACACAACTTTTTAGGAAGTCATTATGACAGCTATCGATCGAGACCGGGCGCGCGCGGCCTTCAAAAGCTACACCGATGCCTACGACGCCACCAACCCACGCATCGCGCTCAAAATCGAGCATACGTACCACGTGGCCGAGGCATGCGATGCCGTAGCGCGCGAGCAGGGCTGGTCGTCAGAAGATATTGACCTGGCATGGCTTTGCGGCCTGCTACACGATATGGGCCGCTTTGAGCAGCTGAGACGCTGGGACACCTTTAAGGACGCCGAGAGCATGAGCCATGCGGCGCTGGGCATCGAGGTCCTCTTTGGCGAGAATCCCGCCGATGCACCCGCCGTAACGAGCATCCGCGACTTTATCGATGACCCGGCAGAAGATGAGCTCATCCGAGCGAGCATTGCCTATCACAGCGATTTCCGTCTACCCGCGCAGCTCGACGTGCGCACGCGAAGCTTCTGCGATATCGTGCGCGATGGTGACAAGATCGACATTATGCGCACCATCGCCGACAGCACCGTCGACACCATCCTCAAGGTGGACGAGAAGACGTTTCTCGGCAGCCGTTTCTCGTCGCCGACACTTGCCGCCTTTGACGAGCACCGCTGCGTCGCACGCGATGAACGCAACGAGCCCGCCGACTTCTTGGTGGGACTCATCTGCTTTATGTTTGAGCTCGTCTATCCAGCAAGCCGCGCGCTGGCGCGCGAACAGGGCGATATCCACCGCCTGCTCGACGCGCCCTTTGGCATCACGCGGCCCTTTACCGACCCCGCCACGCAGGCAACCTGGAGCCGCCTAAAGGACGAGATGCGCGACTGGCTGGCGCGCGCCTAGCGCTCAAGCTGGGCCAGCAGCTCCTCGACGACCTCGACGGCATCCCCAACAACCTCGTACTGGGCAGCACCAAAAATGGGGGCATCCGGGTCCTCGTTGATGGCGATAATGCACTCCGCCCCACCGATGCCGGCAAGATGCTGGATGGCGCCCGAAACACCGATACTCACGAGAAGCTTGGGCGAAACCGATACGCCGGTCTGGCCAATCTGATGGCGATACTCCAACCAGCCGGCCTCCACGACAGGTCGCGTGCAACCAAGCTCGGCTCCCAGGGCCTCGGCAAGCCTTCGCATCAGTGGCAGGTTTTTCTTGGAACCAATGCCGCGACCCACCACGACCAGGCGCTCGGCATCGGCGATCGAAGCCTGCTGCCCCCACTCCTCGGCGGGAATCGAAATCTCGACACGAGCCCTGGCGTCTTCCGCAAGCATCACCTGGGTGATCGTGCCGGAACGGCCGTAGTCGAAGTCGGGAGCCTTAAAGATACCGGGGCGCACCGTTGCCATCTGGGGACGATGATTGGGGCAGACAATGGTGGCCATCAGGTTGCCGCCAAACGCCGGACGCGTCTGTTGCAGCAGTCCCGTCTCCGTATCCATCGAAAGTACGGTGCAGTCAGCCGTAAGGCCCGTCTGCAAACGCACGGCAACGCCGGGTGCCAGTTCGCGGCCAAAAGCGGTCGCACCGTATAGGATGGCCTCGGGTTTGCGTTCGGCTACCAAATCGCAGATCAAGCTGGCGTAGACCTCCGCATCGTTTTGGCGCAGGCGCTCGTCGCGACAGGCCAGGACTTCGTCGGCGCCCGCGCAAACCAGATGCTCCAGGTCACCGAGAGAACCCTCGGGGCCCATGCCGGCCAGTGCCACCAGACGGCAGCCACGAGCATCGGCAAGCTCGCGGCCCTTGCCCATAAGCTCGTAGGCAACGGGAGTCACCGTATCGTGCTCGTCGGTCTGCACGAAGACCCAAATGTCTCGATATGCATCAAGGTCAACCGCGCCGGCGGTCTCGTCACGCTCGATCGAGATAGCGTTGACAGGGCAGGCGTCGACGCACCCACCGCATAGGATGCAGCCGTCGGTTACGCGGGCGCATCGGCTGGGTCGTTCGCCTTCCACTACGATGCCGCCCGAGGCACAGGCGCGAACGCAGCGACCGCAGCCGACACAGGCTTCGCTATCGATAATCAGTCCGCTCATCTATGCCATCCCCTCGATAATCTTGGCAAGTTTTACCGCCTGCTCGGACGCCGTTCCCTCAACGGCCTCGCACGTTTGGTCACGGTCGGGCACAAACGAGCGCACGACCTGTGTCGGCGACCCGGCAAGACCGCAACGCGCGGGGTCGGCGTTCACGTCGGCGGCACTGACCACGCGCACGTCCGCCTCCTCCGCCGCGCGAATACCGGCAATACTCGGCATACGCAACTGGCCAATCTCCTTGGCAGTCGTCATCGCGCACGGCATCTCAAGATACACCGTCTCCTCGCCGGCATCGCATCCGTGAATGAGCGCCAGCGAGCCACAGGTCGTAAAGCCCGCGCTCTGCACGCAACTCACGTCGGTCACGCAGGGAATCTCAAAGGCACCGGCAAGCTCGGGACCAATCTGGGCCGTATCGCCATCCACCGCCATCTTGCCGCAGATGAGCAGGTCGAAGTCCTCGTCGAGCGCCTCGATGCCGCATTTGAGAGCATAGGTGGTCGCCAGGGTATCGGCACCTGCAAAGGCGCGATCGGTCAGCAGCAGCGCGTCGTCGGCGCCTCGGGCGATGCAGTCGCGCAGCAGCGACTCGGTCGCGGGGATGCCCATCGACACCACCGTCACGCGCACATCCATGCCAAAGCCGATAAAGTCGTCCTTCAGCGCCAGCGCGCATTCCAAAGCGCTCGCATCAAAGGGATTAATGACCGCCTGCTTGCCATCGCGCACGATGGTATTGGTCTTGGGGTCCATCTTGACCTCGGTGCTGCCCGGCACGGCCTTGACGCACACCACCATATGGAAATCGCTCATCTTCACGCGCCCCCTTTCTGGACGAGCTCATCCAAGAGCTTCTCCGAAAACAGGTTGCCGCGACCCAGCTGCCCGTCGGGATCGAGCTGGAGCTTGAGCCGCGCCGACTCGACCATGGCCTCGTGACCGTACATCGTCTCTAAGAAGCCCGCCTTGATCTTGCCGACGCCGTGCTCGGCAGAAACGGCACCGCCCATAGCCGTTACCTCCGCAGCCCACTGGGCAAACAGCTCGCCACCGCGACGGTAGTCCTGCGCATCGCGCGGCAGGATGTTCACATGCAGATGGTTGTTACCGATGTGCCCCCAGGCAGCAGATTCAAGCCCGCTTTCGGCCAGTGTGCGGCGATAGAGGGCCACGACATCGGCAAGGCGTGCATTGGGCACCGACATGTCCGAACCCAGTTTGGTGATGGTGGGATCCGTGCGGCGACGCTCGTCGATAAGCATGTTGACGCTCTCGGGGACCGCATGGCGGAAGAACCGCTGGCACTCGCGATCAACCTCGGTGCGCGCGACCCATGTCGCATCGTCGCGGCCACCCGCAAACTCGAGCACCCATCCCAGGTGGTACAGTTCCTCGGTCGCCTGGGCCTCGTCATCGCAGTCGAGCTCCACGTAGACACAGACCTTGGCCTCTTTGTCGAGCGCCGGCAGCGAGGCAAACGCCGTCGACTGCTCGCGCTGGCGACGTAGAATATCCAGGGCGCCAGCGTCGAAGTACTCGATGGCAGCCGCATGGGACAGGACGGGACGCATGGAATCGGTAAAGGACACAGCCTTGTCTTCGCTGTCAAAGAAACAGCTCACACCCCAAACGACCGCAGGCGCCGCCTGCAGGGCAATCTCGAGCTCGGTGATAACGCCGAGCGTGCCGCAAGCACCGATAAAGAGGTCGATGGCGTCCATTTCGTCCGCAACGAAATAGCCTGAGGCATTTTTTGTCTTGGGCATGGTATAGCCGGGAAGATCGAGCTCGAGCGTACGGCCCGCTGCCGTCACGAGCGACAGGTGGCGGCCCTGGGCAAAAGCCTAGCCGCGCTGAAGCTCAAGCAAATCGCCATCAGCCAGTGCGACGTGGAGTCCCGTGATATGTGGGCGCATGGGACCGTAGGCGTAGCTGCGGGCACCGGAGGCGTTACATGCCGCCATGCCGCCCAGACAGGCAGACGTCTCGGTGGGATCGGTGGGAAAGAACTGCTCGGGGGCCTCTTGGAACTCCTCGTAGGCCTCAAGCGATGCCTGGTCCCAACCAGCAGTCGGCAGCACCTTCTTGCTCAGCTGCTTGCGCAGCTCCGAGAGCACAACGCCCGGCTCCACGCGCAGCAGAAATTGGCCTTGTTCATCGCGGCGAAGGCCCAAGTAGCGATTCATACGGGAAGTATTGAGGATATGCCCGCCGTGGGGCACGGCACCGGCGGCAAGGCCGGTTCGGGCGCCCTGAACCGTTACCGGGACACGCTCAGCATGGAGCTTTTCCAAAATGGCACGGACCTCGTCTTCCGTTGTCGGAAACGAGATGCTCGAGGCCTCGCCCGATGCGCGAGACTCATCGCGACCATACTCTTCAAACTCGTCGGTGAAGGGTTTGATGGTTGCAGACACGCGAACTCCCCCTTTAGCTAACTACAGTGTTTGCAGGGAGATGTTACCGCATCGTTTCGTCGACGTGTTCGAGACCGTCTCCATAATTGGCGATTTTTACGTTCGTGCAATTCGGCGAGCGGCTTGATTTCCTCGGCAGACGATGCTTTTGACACATATGGCCCCGCCGTCGCCGACCGCGCGATTGTCGCTTGAAAAAAGTTGGGGTATTTTTTGCCGCCTTTTACCTGCGGAGACACCAATCCGTCAAGCATTTGGTCAGCAATTGGTCAAGTAGCGGCTGATACCGTCGGCATCGACAGCCAAAACCGACAGAAGTTTTGGTCCCAGAAGCAGGGAGGTTCCCATGGCATATTACTGGCCCCAGTACGGCATCGCCATCGAAGTCGACGACGATCCCCATCTCCTGCCTTTCGACGAAGAGGCGTTCCCCGATACGACGGTCTACCACGTTACCACCGATGTGATCTGCGACCCCGAGTCGTTCTCGGCGCTCGCCCACCGCATCGCGCATATCCACGACATCGAGCTCCCTCCCGACTTCGACGAGCTTGTCTACTCACGCCGCCTGATGCTTCACATGCTCTTTGGAGCGAACCCGTCCACCTTTGCGCGCATCTATACCGCCAAGGATGCCGCATGAGCGCGAAGAAGCCACCCCACTTTGCAGGCCTGGGTCGTCGCAAGAAGCTCATCGTTGCCTGCTTGGCCATCGTCTGTGCCCTTGTCGCCGTAGGACTATACGTTTGGCAGTCGCAGCCCGTACCCGAGGCGGGCGCTTCGGTCACGACGGCCGAGGGCAAAACGCGCCAGGAAATCCAAGATGAGCTCGACGCCATCGTCCGCGACAACATGATGACGATTTCGGTCGCGCCGGTCGCTCAGCTGCAGGAGGACGGCAAGCTGCGCGTCAACGTGCAAAACGTCCAAGACAATAAATTTCCCCAGCGATTCCGCGTCATCCAAAACGACGAGACCATGTACGAATCCGGTGTGGTCGAGACCGGCAAGACAATCGAGACGTGCCCCGCCGGCGACATCAAAGAAGGCGAGGCGTACATCGAGATCCAGGCACTCGATGCAAAGACCCTCGACAGCCACGGCAATCCGACACGTGTCAAGGTACGGGTTGAGCAAACCGAGAACTAGCCTTCCGGCCGACACGGCATCGCATGCAATTCACCAGCATTCGTCCAATCATCGCGGGGACGGCCCGCGGCGAATAGAAAGGAACGACCATGGACATCACCAGGAACATGAACGGAGTCAGAGCGCTCGTCGTGGGCACAGGGCTCGCGCTCGCGCTCGCAATGGGCGCCGCCCCGACGCCAGCTATGGCAGCCGGGCGCGTTGGAACCACGAAGGTAATGGTCAGGACCGAGATCGACAACGTTGAGTTCAAAGTTCCGACGGTTATTCCCTTCGTCGCCAAGGCCGACGGCACGCTTCAGGGCCCCTCAGAAGACGCGACCACCATCGACAATCATTCGGCCTACGGCATCCATGTCACCAACATGAAGATCGACGCCATGAACACCTGGACCATTGCCGCCGACGCCAAGGCCGGAACCGCGCAGAACTCCATCGACTTTAAGGTCGGCCCCGACGGCGCGCTCCAGAACGCCAGCGCCGCCGCGCAAGGGACGGGCCTCGATCTTTCCAAGAATGCAGCCTTCGACATGGGCTACCAGGGCATTGCCGGCGGCACGGACAAAATCAAGCTCAAGACAAGCGGAAACGTCGCCCGCGTCACGCGCGACATCTTCCGCGTAACCGGCGAAGGCGATCAGGTTGCGACGATCACCTGGACGGTCGAGCCCGGTGCGCACACGGCATAAGGCCGTCGCCCTGGCCGCCGCCGTCAGCATCCTAGCGTTTGGGCCAGCCATGGCCTTTGCCCAGCAAGAACAGGCGCAGGCCGCCACGCAAGTGACGGTCGACCTCTCGGAGCTCGACCGCAGCGACCGCGAGGAACCGTTGGCGCAGACAGGCGACAAACGATGGCTCTTGGCAGCAGGCGCCGCAGCAGCAGGCGCGGGAACCGCCGGCCTCGGTCTGCACATCAAACACAGCCAGAAACAAAACATGAACAGGCCGCACTAAATTAGCTAAGGAGACCCCATGGCATCGAAGAACCTTTTGCCCGTCGTCGCACTCTGCGGCGCGCTCGCAACCGGAACGCCTGTCGCCGCTTGGGCGACTCCTGTCATGGCAGACTCCTTACCAGCGGCCCTAAGCTCCGCACCAAATCCGTCGAGCGCCATTGCGTGCAAGCGTTTTTCGATCGCACAGGCCGCAATCTCAACCTCGGGATGCCTTCGTCGTAATACGGACGGCTCGATAGTCGTGGATATCAATCGTTCGAACAAGGCAAACGGCTCCCAGGCGGGGTGCGCCGTCTGCACGTGGCGCTCGGTTGTGCTCGATGCAGATGGCGATCCATGCAATTTAGAGCTGCGCATCGACATCGCTTCGGTCGATGACTCGGCGAACGGAGCGAAGGTCGCCTTCGACGGTACGTTTTTTGAGAAAGGAGGCGGTATATGTCTGGGCTGCGCCGCCGCGAATGCAGACGACACGCAGCCCACCCTCTCATTCACGGCATCGTTGCGGCTGACCAAAGCCGGTACCGATGCCATCGCGGCGGGAGAAGCGTCCCTGCTGTTCTACGCCGTCAGTACCAAAGACACAGACGCTCATTTCGAGAAGCCATCCGGATCACTCAGCCTTACACGAGGGATAGAGGCAGGCCCTATTGAAATCGATGCCCGCGCGCAAAGCAGGCAACGCATTCTTGCCGACCCGGCGCTTCTCGAAATGGAGTGGAACGGATCCGGAGCCATCGGAATTCTCCCCTCCGCGTTTGACGCCAAGACGCCCCCCCCAAACGACGAACCCATCAACGCAACCATACAAGAAGAGAGCGCGGACAAAGAAGCAGGTGCGGGCGACACGCCGTCGCCGACAAACAGCGTCCCAGCTTCTTTCGAAGCGCCGAATGAGCCCGCTGCCGATCCAAACGATCCCGAGTTCGCGGACAGTCTGGGGCTTGCTGATCCTCAAGAGATCGATGAAGGTAACTGCTGCGTGCTTGCCGCGCTCGACCACACGGAGGTCATCGACGCTGCGAACATCGAAGTTGCCGCCGCCAATCAGCCCGTCCGCAAGTCGGCTATCATCGCATTTCCTGAATCCTTCGAAGTCGTCTTTTTGCCATCGGGCGAGGTCGTGGCCCCAACACTGCTCACCTTGTTGGGCGCCAAGAATACTCGAAACGAAATTAAAAAGGTCACGGTTGTCGACCCTGCAACCACCGCCAAGCTGCGTCTATACGCCGTTGCTCCAGACGGAGGCAAGACCTTGGAATTCGATGGTGACACACTCCTAGCCTGGCGACGTCTGGACATTATGCAAGACGTCTCGTATCAGATCGAACTCGAAGGGTTTGATCGTGCCCGCGATGCCAATATCATCGCCGCGGCTATTGAATCCCCGCAGCGGCTTATGACACTGCGCTTTGAATACTATCCCTATGTCCCGACAACCACCTGAGGCTTAAATGCTGCACATCATTCCTAACACCACTTATATAACGTATTAGATGAGTCGCGATGTGCCTCGCATTTCGTTCTGCTACGATTGCCACGTTGGCATCAATACAGGAGGGCTCATGCCGGGCTTGGGAACAATCATCAACGTTGTGCTTTTAGTTGCGGGCGGTCTTTTGGGATTAGCGGGCGGCCGCTTCATCACACCGCGCATCCAAGACACGCTCATGAAAGCATCGGGGCTGTGCGTCCTGTTTATCGGCCTTGGCGGCACCATGCAAAAGATGCTCCTTATCGATGGGAAGGCGCTAGCGACCACCGGCACCACCATGCTCATCGTCTCATTTGCGCTCGGTTCGCTCATCGGCGAGGCCGTCAACTTGGAGGCCGCCATCGAGAACCTTGGTGAATGGCTCAAGCGCAAAACCGGCAGCGAGGGCGATAACGAGTTCACCAACGCTTTTGTCTCGACATCGCTGACCGTCTGCATCGGTGCCATGGCTATCGTGGGATCGATCCAGGACGGTCTGCTCGGTGACTGGTCAACGCTTGCCTTGAAAGGCGCATTGGACTGCATCATCGTCTGCACCATGACGGCGTCGCTTGGCCGCGGCTGCATTTTCTCCGCCCTGCCCGTCGCCGTGTTCCAGGGGACGATCACGTTGTTTGCCGGCGCGCTCTCCCCCATCATGACCACGGCAGCCCTCGACAGCCTTTCGCTCGTAGGCTCCATGCTCATCTTCTGCGTCGGCGTCAACCTCATCCGTCCTCAGACCTTCCGCACGGCCAATATGCTCCCCTCCGTCGTCATCGCCGTCATCTACGCCCTCCTGTTCTAAATCTATCAACGCAGCGGTATCTCGAACATCTGTTTGATGCTGTGCTATGATATGAGGCCACCGTAGCTGCGTTAGGAGAGGAGAAGCGGTGGCCGACCAGGACATCAAGATGCTCATCGAGCGCATTATGGCCGAGGCCCGGACCCATCAGTCCACCCGCTTCTCAAACGAAATCTACGCAGACGAGCCGATTCTCAAAACCGGCCGACAGATGCAGAATTTCCTCCCCGACCAGTACCGTAAAATGCGCGAGATATCGCGCTGGCAGGATGACCCCAAGGGCGGTGCGGGCCGCTGGCTTTCGGAAGCCGAGCTTTTTTACCGCCAGGGCCTGCTGATGGCCGATTTTGAGGACGACTGCCCCTACAGCGGCACCTTTAAGTCGTACTTTCCCACCTACAACGCCATGAGCGACCGGCAGCTGCGCGGCTACTTTACCTGGCGTGCCCAAGTGCGCCGCGGAACCGTCGAGGAAACGTCTACGTCCTTTGCCTTTCTGTATCTCTATGAGCTGATTTGCGGCATTGGCGTAGATGACCCGCTCGACGGTTTTAACAAGATCAAGGCCTTTTGGGATGTCTATCGCGCCTTCGAGCCCGGCATTGATCGGTTTGCACGCGTGTGGTTGCAGGATTACGCCGTATTCCATGGGCTCGACCCCAAGCTGCTCCGCGACTCTAAAACCGTCATGTTCGATAACGCCCTTATCGAGCTGCGGCGCGCGGCACGAGACCTTGTACCGGCACCGGCACCGTCCGACCAGACCCCCAAACGTCGCAAAACCTCCGAGCCCACGCTCCCCCTTCCGCCCGATGAGGTGCGCGAGGAGCGACTCATGGCCGCCATCAACGCCCTCTCCACGTACAACCTAAGTAACTCGCGGCTCGACCGCAGCCACCACCGCGATCTGCGCCACGTGGCATGCGCCGTGTATGTCCACATGGCGCGCTACTATGACACGCACCGAAAGACCGGCATCGTAGCGAGCTTGTTTGGGGAGGAGACGGCCATGCCCTACACCATGTTTGCCTCGGCCGTATTCTTTGCGCCCGAGCGCCACGAGGACTGCGAATACCGCCTGGATCCCATCCATATCTACCGTTGCCAAAACGGCTTTTGGGAATGTATGCGTATCCATGGTAGTAGGCAAAAGAGCAGCAAGCTCGGTGAAATGATGCGCGCCTGCGACCAACGCCTGCGCCTGGCGCTGGACCCCGCCCATCCCCTTAAGGAAGAAAAGGTCCCCAAATATCTGGCCAAGATTATCGATGACGAGATTGTGGCATGGCTTTCGTGGGACGCCGCACACCAGCCCGTCAAGATCGATATCGACCTGACTCAGCTGGGGCACATTCGGAGCGCCGCTGCGCAAACGCGCGAAGCACTTTTAATCGACGAAGAGCGCGAGGACGATGTGCCCACAGAGGTCGATACGGCGGAATCCGAGCAACCGGAAGCCAAGCCTGCGACCGACGTGATGGGCGAGCCGATCGCGGCGCCTACGGAGCGCAACAAAGCCGACGAGCCAACCATTTCCACCGAACAGTTTGGCGTCGTGGCACCGCTCCTCGCACCGACGCCAGCGGTCGTATCGACTGCACCCGCTGGCACCGCAACCGAACTCGCGCCCGCCGCAGATGCCTTCCTTCGCGCGCTGCTCGAGCAAAACGCAGCGCAAGCGACATTGGCGGTAGTGCAATCGGAGCAGAGCGAGGACATGCTCGTCGACAGCATCAACGAGGCGCTCTTTGACCTGGTGGGTGACACCGTTATCGAGTTTGGAGCGGCAGGACCGCAGATCATCGAGGATTACGAAGCAGACGTGAGAGGATACCTAGACCATGAGTGATACCGCATCCACAGCACCCCGCGTGCCCAAGCGCGTCGCTGCCGTCATTCTCAACTCGCTCAAGGGCGGCGTGGTCCCGCGCATCGGCCTTCCTTACATCACCGTAGGGCGCGAGGTCGAGATCCGCGCCCTGCTCACCGATCTGAGTCTCATCGCCGACGGTGGCGCGAGCTTCCGCTTTCTGGTCGGTCGTTACGGCGCCGGCAAGAGCTTTTTGCTCCAGACCATCCGCACGCACGCCATGGGCGAGGGATTCGTCGTCGCTGATGCCGACCTGTCGCCCGAGCGCCGCCTGCAGGGCGGTCAGGGACAGGGCCTTGCCACCTACCGCGAGCTCATCCGCAATATAACGACCAAGACGCGCCCCGAGGGCGGTGCGCTCAACCTTATTTTGGATCGCTGGGTCGCCTCGTGCGCCGACGTCGACGAGTCGGTCGTCAATGCCCAACTGGCCCCGCTCGAGGAGATGGTCCACGGCTTCGACTTCACCCGCATGCTCCGCCGCTATCGCATGGCCGTATCCGAGGGCGATGAAGAGGCTATGAGCCACGTGACCAAATGGATTCGCGGCGAGTACCGCACCAAGAGCGAGGCACGCGCTGAGCTGGGCTCCTCGACCATCATCAGCGATGACGACTGGTACGACTACGTTAAGCTCATTGCACGCTTTTTGGTCTGCAGCGGATACAAGGGCATGCTGGTGCTCATCGACGAACTCGTGAATCTGTACAAGATTCCCAACGCGATCACGCGCCAATACAACTACGAGAAGATCCTGACTATGTACAACGACACGCTCCAGGGCAAGGCGCAGTACCTGGGCATGATCATGGGCGGCACGCCAACCTCCATCGAAGACCGCCGCCGCGGCGTGTTCTCCTACGAAGCTCTGCGCAGCCGACTCGCTCAGGGTCGCTTTGCGCGAGATGATCTCAAAGACATGCTCGCGCCCATCATCCGCCTGCAGCCGCTCACCTACGAGGAGCTGCTGGTGCTCATCGAAAAGCTCATGCAGATCCATGCCGGCTACTTTGGCTGGACGCCCACGCTTACCGAGAACGACTTGGTGAACTTTCTCAAGATTGAGTTTGGCCGCGTGGGAGCCGATACGCACCTGACGCCCCGTGAGGTCATTCGTGACTTTATCGAGCTGCTCGATATCCTGTGTCAGAACCCCGATGCAAATGTGGCCGAGTTGCTGCAAAGCGTCGGCGGCGACGCGCTGGCGCCGGCAGCCGCAACAGGCGACGCCGGCACCGCAGGCGGCGACCGCAACTTCGCCGAATTCACCATCTAACCTGCCAAAAAGGGACAGGTATATTTTGGCTGGTTTTATCTGGGCAAACGTCGAGGCAGTAATGCAGCAAGCCACTGCCCACCGCGTTGAGAGATTCGTTTTTGAAAGGAGGCCCCGTGAACGCCTTTGACCGCTACGCCCCGTTTATCCAAGACTTCATCTACTCCCACGATTGGGAGAGTCTACGCTCCATCCAGGTTGCAGCAGCTGATGCCATCTTTAACACTCAGGACAATGTGCTCCTGACGGCATCCACGGCTTCCGGCAAAACCGAGGCAGCCTTCTTTCCCATCCTGACCGAGTTTTGGGAGAACCCGCCCGCGAGCGTTGGCGCCCTCTACATCGGCCCCCTCAAGGCACTCATCAATGATCAGTTCGTCCGCCTCAACGACCTGTGCGAAGAGGCCGACCTCCCCGTCTGGCACTGGCATGGCGATGTCTCGCAGTCGCACAAGGCCAAGCTCATCAAAAAGCCAAGCGGTATCTTGCAGATTACGCCCGAGTCGCTCGAGGCGCTCCTGATCCATAAGCACATGGCAATCCCTCGTATGTTCTGCGACCTGCGCTATGTGGTTATCGACGAGGTTCATTCGCTCATGCGCGGCGACCGCGGCGGTCAGACGCTCTGCCTTATCGAGCGCCTCTCGCGCATGGCGGGCGTGCAGCCCCGCCGCATCGGCCTTTCTGCCACCATCGGCGACCCCGAGCGCACGGGCGCCTTTCTCTCACAGGGAACAGGACGCGATTGCATCATCCCCCGCTTTGAGGAACCGCGCCGCGTGTGGCGCATCTCCATGGAGCACTTCTACAACTCGGGTCCCCAGGCACAGCAGCGGGGATTCGAGAGCACGGGTCCACAAGAAGCCGAGATGCTTGCTTGCGAGCGTATTGAGCCGGCGGCGCCCGCGGCGCTGCCGGCTGGCGCCCAAGACGTGCGCCACAGCGGACAGCTTACACAGGAGGAACGCCGTCAACGTCGTGAGCGGGCACGGGGCAAGGCCGCTCCCAAAGACCGTCGCACTTCTTCGGCCCCCGAGGGCGAAGTCGATATCCCCCGGGCCGATGAGCAGGCGCTCCTCAACCCCACCGACACCGCGCCCGAAAACGCCGATCCCGGCATGGGCTATATCTTTGAACACACCCGCGGGCGCAAGTGCCTGGTCTTTGCCAACTCGCGCGAGGAGGCAGAGGCCGTGTGCTCCATGCTGCGCAGCTACTGCGAGAGCCGGCACGAGCCCGACCGTTTTCTCATCCACCATGGCAATCTTTCGGCATCGCTGCGCGAAACGGCCGAGGAACTCATGCGCGATGAGGAGCAGGCACAGACAACCGTCACCACCTCCACGCTGGAACTCGGTATCGATATCGGCCGTCTGGAGCGTGCGTTTCAGATCGACGCGCCGTTTACCGTCAGCTCCTTTTTGCAGCGAATGGGCCGCACGGGGCGCCGCGATCTTCCGCCCGAGATGTGGTTTGTCATGCGCGAGGAGGAACCCGAGCCGCGCACGATGATGCCCGAGACCATTCCGTGGAAGCTCCTGCAGGGCATCGCGCTCGTACAACTCTATCGCGAGGAAAAGTGGGTCGAGCCGCCCGAGCTCGATCGACTCCCCTACAGCCTGCTCTACCACCAGACTATGTCGACGCTTGCCAGCACCGGCGAACTCACGCCGGCAGAGCTTGCCCAGCGCGTGCTCACACTCAGCTATTTCCATCGCGTCTCGGCCGATGACTATCGCGTGTTGCTGCGTCACCTCATTAAGATCGACCATATCCAAGTCACCGAGGGCGGCGGGCTCATCGTGGGTCTCGCGGGCGAGCGCATCATCAACAACTTTAAGTTCTACGCCGTGTTCCAGGAAAACGAGGAGTTCACCGTTCGCAGCGAATCGGCCGAGCTGGGCACGATTGTCAACCCGCCCCCGCCCGGTGAGCGCATTGCCATCGCCGGCCATTGCTGGATTGTCGAGGAAGTGGACTGGAAGCGTCACACCGTCTTTGCCACGCAGGTCAAGGGCCGGGTGCCGGCCTACTTTGGCGACTGCCCCGGCGACATCAATACACACGTACTCGAGCGTATGCGCAAGGCGCTCAACGAGCACGCGGCGTATCCGTACCTGATGGGTAACGCGCGGGCCCGTCTGGCGCAGGCTCGCCATACGGCCGAGATTTCGGGCGCGGGAACTAAGCCGCTCATCAACCTGGGTGGCGACACCTGGGTGCTCTTCCCCTGGTTGGGCAGCTACGCCTTTTTGGCGCTCGAGCGCATGCTCAAGATTAAATGCGCCGCTGAGTTGGGCCTTCGCGGACTCGACCCGTCACGCCCGTACTTTATGCAGTTTAAGATGAAGGCCGACGAGGAGACGTTCTTTGAAGTGCTCGCCGCCGAAGCCGAGAAAGACTTCGACCCCATCGACCTCGTCTATCCCGGCGAGGTGCCTTACTTTGATCGGTACGACGAATTCGTTCCAGAAGAGCTCGTGCGCAAAGGCTTTGCCGAAGGCGTGCTCGACATCGAAGACATGAAGCAGCGTGTCCGCAGCTGGCGCGACCATACATAAAACCGGTCTTTTCGGCACGGGGCTTGTTGAGCTACTTTGGCATGACCAAGGAGTGGCTAAAGGAGCCCCGTCATAAACAGACTGGTCGCAGGGAGACGCGCTAGTCGTGGAGGGCAGCGCCGAGAAAGTCAGCGTCGAAGGGCACGGCTTCGGCAAAGGCGTAGTTGCCGTCGCTGGCGATGAGCAGGTAGTTTTCCTCGCCGCCGAACTTCGCATCGCCACATGGGACCACCCAGGCGTGGGCGAATACCTCGAGTGCCGTGGCAGCGCAATCGCGCAGGAACGTCACATCGCTCCCCTCGCTTGCGCTCACGATATTGGCAACGTAGACGCCACCGACATTTAGGCTGCCCCGCACCAAACGCAGCGCTTCAACCGTCGCCAGCTCGCGTACGGGCTCGGCACCGCCAAAGCAATCGCTCACGACCACGTCGTAGCGACGATGGCCCACACTCGTCACACCCAGATACGAGCGAGCCTCAGCAGTAATCACCCGCAAGCGGTCGCCCACCGTGCGCTCCAGCTCGTCCAGATAGAACCAACGGCGCGCCAGGCGCGTAATCTCTCCGTCATACTCGATGACGTCCATGCGCAAGCCCTCGTGCGACATCAGGGCGAATTTAGGATAGGCAAACCCGCCGCCGCCCAGCATAAGCATACGGTCGATGCCGTGACCATAAGCGTCGCGCATCGCATCCTCGGACTCAAACACGTCGTCAAACGCACGATAGTACGCAAAGACGGGCTCGGCCCAACGCTCACCGACATAGCTCGCGCTTTGGTAGACGCCGCCTTGCACCAACACGCGAATCTCATCGCCGCCCTCATCGTGCACGCGTTTCACACGCGCCAACCCATTGCGGGTTCGCGCAACCTGCAGACAGGCAGCGCGAACAGCGACGGCGGCCGCACCAAGCGCCGCGGCTCCCAGAGCAACGCCGGCAACGACGCCGGCAGAAACACTTGGCTTGTTCATCTAGAGCTCCTTTTGCAGATAGAGTCCATGGTCGTAAAAACCCAAATGGCGATAGTACTCGCGTGTGCCAATCGCGCTGATCACGTTGATGCGCGCATAGCCCGCGTCCCGAGCAATATGGCACGCACGCTCCACGAGCAAACGCCCCAACCCGTGATGCTGCGCCGCCTGGCCCTGGTCACCCACGCGTGCCGCCATGCCATACACGTGCACCTCGCGAATCATCGCCTCGTCCGGCGTCGTCGGCAACTCGTCCGCATGCGCGGCAACAAATGAATGGTCGGGCAGCGACAGGCGCAAAAAGCCCGCGATCTTGCCCTGCGGCGTCACCCACTGCAAAAAGCGCTCGTAAGTCACCGGCGTCTCGTACGCCACTTCCTCATCAAGAGATAGCTCATCCAAGTCGGCACCCGCCGTACTGATCTCGCGATAGCGAATCTCGCGCACCGTCGCACCGTCACCCCGAGCAGCCAGGCGGTTCTCAACGAGCTGACGCAGGTTGGGCTTCTTGTTGCCCACCATGATGTCATCGGAACTAAAATCGCGGATCATGCGACTGATACGGCAGAACGCCGGCGTCACCACGATGTCGTCGGCCAGCACGTCGAGCAGTTCTTCCTCGGTATAGGGGCGCCACTCGCCGCGCTCGTAGCAGCCCACCAGACGCGAGCCCTCGATGAGCGCACACGGGTAGACCTTGACCTCGTCGGGCATAAAGGCCCCCTCAGTCATAAAGTGCTCGTAGTCGCGCTTGTCCCCCTCGGGTGTGGCGCCCAGCAAGTTGAGCATAAAATGCGCGTGGATCTTAAAGCCAAACAGACGCGCAAGCGAAAACGCCCGCTCGATCTGCGCCACCGAAATGCGACGCTCGTTGATATCGAGCAGGTGCTGGTCAAGGCTTTGGATGCCCATCTGAATCTTGGTGCAGCCCAGGCGACGAATGAGCGTGAGCGCCTGTGGCGTCACGGCATCGGGGCGCGTCTCGATAACGAGCCCCACCACGCGATGCTTCGCCGTCTCGTTGATGCGCTGCTGACGTTCAAGCTCCTCCATCGTGGTCGTCTGCCACTCGGCGACCTCGCCCCACGGCGTACCGGGACCGTACAGACGACGCACCGCGCGGTTATAGCCACCCACGGCAGCATCCACACGCCCCTGCTCGTCGGCAACACCGCTCGCAAGCTCGGCCTCGTCGGTCGCAATACCGGCAGCCCGATAGCGCTCACGGCGTTCTGTTACCACCGGCGGCAAGGCATCGGCAGGAGCGTCATCGAGTAGACGCCCTGCCTCGGCACGGCTGATGCCCGGACGCGCCAACATGGGGTTGGCAGCCACGCCGGCGACGGCATCGTCATTGAGCGCACGGAAAAGCTCTGACATAAACCATGTCTGATAGCCTTCCGGATAGTCGCTCCAGGTGCCACCGAGCACAATGAGCTCTATCTTGTCGGTCGCATGCCCCATCTGCGAAAGCGCGGTCAGACGAGCGCTTACCTGCAGATACGGGTCAAAGCAATTTTGCTCCGCACGGGCGCATGCCGGCTCGGCGTGCAGATAGCTCTTGGGCATGCGCAGGTCGTTGGGGCAAAACAGGCAATCGCCCGAGCACGGCCAGGGCTTGGTGATGACGGTAATGGTCGCCACGCCCGAAGCCGTGCGGCGCGGCTTCATACGCAGCACCTGCAGCAGTTGACGTTCCAGATCGGAATCGACATTCCACGCAGCCCACCGAGCCGGCTCCTCACGTTTAACCCGCTGGTAAAACGGCAGCAGGCGGCGCTTGGCCAAATCGCGTTTGTCGGCACCCTCGCGGCGCGCCTCGGCATGTATCAATTTGACGAGCGCTTTGTCGTCCACGGTCTCGCCGCGACGCAGAGCCTCAAGTATGTTCAAGATAATCTGTTCCATGCCCCCATTGTAAAGGCAAAGGCGCCGAAGCCCGTCACGGCTCCGGCGCCTCCATCAAACAGCGCGTCTATGGTTTATAAGTCTTCAATAACCACCCGTCACTCTGAATCAAACGACATGTCGCCCAAACCGACCTTAAAACGATACGTGGCAGACTTATCGCCGTTATCGAATTCAAGATTCAAAATGGTCTCGCCATCGTAGCCAAGCGGAAGGAAATCGCTCTCGAAGTCGCCGCTGCCCACGGTAAGGCTCGCCTTAAAGCCCGTAGAATTCGGAACCGTCATCTCCACATCGCCCGAGTCCACGCTCACGTCCATCGACTTCGCGGGGGCCTGGTAGAGCTCGAACGTCGCATCGCCCAAACCAACCTCGGCATTCAGAGTGTCGGTCACGGTGCCCGCAAACGCGACGTCTCCCGAGTCCAACGTCAAATCAAAGTCGTGGCACGCAATGTCCGCGACCGTCAGGTCTCCCAACCCCACGTTTGCCGTAATGCCCATCATGTTATCGGCAAGCTCACGCGGCAGTTCAATGGTGACCTTACGGTCATGGGCGCGCTCGTCATCGCAGTCGAACTGGCTAATCTTGAGTGTAGAGCCCTCGATCTTAACCAGATTCTGAGTGGCGGCATCGGAAGCAGACGCTCCCTTTGCAACGCGCCCGCTTTCGATGACACGTACCGGTCCGCCAGAGACACGTTTAACCTCGACCGTCCCCGACGTCACATCCAAGTCGAGCGATTGGAACGCGTCTTCGTCAAAAGTCGTGCTCGAAAGCTGCTGAGGCCGAGCGGAATAGTTGCCGCCATCCAAAAGATCGTCCTCGTCAACCGCATCGTCCATACCAGACAAGCCGGATACAACATCGTCGAGATCCCACGGGCCATCAAAATGAATCAAAGTCCGCGAAGTGCCAAAGACAAGCCCGATGATGAGCACAAACGCTCCGATGCCAACACCCAAGCGTATCTTGGATTCATGCGAAAGCTTCATCATTCATCACTCTCTTTGGCAATCGGCTCAGCGGTAGTCGCGGTAGCCACGTCAGCATCAGATTCCGCAGAAGTATCCTTCCCCTGGGCCTTGACCGCCACCGACGCCGAACCAACCTGAATATCCCCGCGCGCCCAATCGCCATCGAGCGCACGCGCCACCCAGTGATAGATGGGAATCGTAAAGAAGATCAGTGCGGCAAAGGGGCCGGCACCAAACAGGAACATCAGCAAAAAGAACAGCAGCCAGCACACGGCCCAATACGGGAACGACTGGAACGGGCCCTTCACCGGAGTCGAGCCAACTGCGCTGCCACTCGTCGCCTGCGCCGTAGCGGCATTGGCGGCCTGCGCACTCCAGCTTGCCGCTTGCGCCGCCTTGGCGGCGGCGTCACTCGCCTGTGTTGCCGCCTCGGTAGCGCGCGCCGCCGCCTCATGGGTGCGAGCACGCTCTGCTGCCTCGGCCTCGCGCTGACGAGCGCGGTCCTCGTTCTCAAACTCGATATCGTCCTCGATCTCATCGCTCGGATTGAGCAGCTCGTCCAGACTTACGCCATAGAGCTTGGCGAGCGAGATCAGATTCTCGGTATCGGGCGAGCTCTCCGCACGCTCCCATTTACTGACCGCCTGGCGCGACAGTCCCAGCTTTCGTGCCAGCCCTTCTTGGCTAAAGCCCTTGCTGCGGCGAAGGTCGGCGAGCCGCTGTGCAGTTTCTACATTCATGGTTCCTCCTATATGATGCCAGCCGTACCGCCGGACCGCTTTTGTTCTTAAGGCGCCTTGCACAGTTAAAAATCTATCCGCCACCGCCAAAAGCATGCCACCTATTCTAGTGAGATTTTTGACAACCGGCGGTTGCGGGCGCATATGAGCTGCGGAAATGTGTCCAAACAAAGCAATGACCCGTAGCTTGGTTGTCCCCGTTGCGGCGTTAACGGTAGTATGGTCGTACTGTTTATTCCGCACCGCCAACGGAGGGAGTTCCGCGCCGTGAACCGCGATTTCGCCTCATCGCTCATCCAGCTCAACAACACGTTCTATCGCGAGCACTCCGCTTCCTTTTCCGATACGCGCCAGGCCCCGTGGCCCGGCTGGGTACGCACCATGGATATCGCGCTCGAACAGCTCGACGTCGCCACGATCGAGCATCCCGTCCGCGTCTTCGATCTTGCCTGTGGCAATATGCGATTCGAGAACTTTGCCGCCGGCGGCGCACTTGCCGCCAAGGGCGTCGATGGCGCAAACCCCTCGGCAGATGCCAGCTGCCCGTTTGAGTTCTATGGTGTCGACTCGTGCCAAGACCTGGCCATCGATGCACATGGCCACGCGCTGCGCATTCCCAACCTGCACTTCCAGGAACTCGACGTGCTCGACGCCCTTATGAAGCTCAACCCCGCCGAGACGCCCGACGTGCTTTTCGACGCCCCGCTCGCCGACATCTCGGTCTGCTTTGGCTTTATGCACCATGTGCCGTCGTGCGAGTACCGTGTACGCGTGCTCGACGCTCTGGTGCGCCAGACGCGCCCGGGCGGCATCATCGCCATCAGCTTTTGGGAGTTTATGAACGACGAGCGCATGGCGCGCAAGGCTGTTCGCGCCGAAGCCCGCGCCGAGCTCACCCCGCCGTTTGAGGGTTACGATTCCGCCCAGTTTGAAGCCGGCGACCACCTCATTGGCTGGCAAAACGACCGCCACGCCTACCGCTATTGCCATCACTTTGACGATCAGCAGATCACCGACCTGGTGCGCGGCGTCCGTACGTTCTACAAGAGCGGCGAGGTCCCCGTGCGTGAGCTTGAGCGCTTCCATGCCGACGGTCGTAGCGGCGAGCTCAACCGCTATGTGATTCTCAAGCGCCTGTAGGCATCGACGACTCGCCGCCGAGCCGCACCGCATCTTCCGGGCAAACTATGCCCGCCCTTTTTCAATCCATTGACGGAACGTGCAGCTATGCGTTCCATACTTATGACCAAGGAGCCTCATGGGAGCCGTCCACGTTCGCACGCCTAAGAACTTTGTGCTCGAGGAGCGCCTGGAACGCTACGCCGATGCGATTGAGACAAACCCCGAGGCTTATGCCGGAGATTGGCGCAAGGCCTGTGCGCCCGCAGGCAGCAAGCCCTTCGAGCACCTTCACCTGGATCTTGGCTGTGGCAAGGGAACGTACCTTGTAGAGCGCGCGGGCCACGAGCCAAACACCCTCTTTATCGGCATGGACCAGGAGCCCATCTGCATTGCCTATGCCGCGCAGAAAATCTGCGAGCAGGAGCTATCCAACGCACTCGTCCTGCCCCGAGGCGCCGCATCGCTGCCACAGCTATTTGCCGCAGGCGAGCTCGATGCCATCACCATCAACTTTCCCACGCCGCAGCCCAAGGCCAAGTACGCCAAAAAACGACTCGTCCATGTCGACCATTTGATGCTCTACCGCCCGCTCTTTGCAGCCAACGCCACCGTCACGCTGCGCACCGACAGCAAACCATTGCGCGATTACGCCCTGGGACAGTTTGCCGCGGCCGGCTACGACACGCTTTGGGTAAGTGACGACGTACGCCGCGACCATCCCGAGCATCCCGAGACCGAGTACGAGCGCCGCACGCGCGAGATGGGTGCCGCCGTCTATGGCATTCGCGCCACACCTGGAGCGCAGCCCAGCGATGAACAGCTCGCGGCGGGCCGCGCGCAGGAGCAAAGCCTTGCCTGCTACCTGCCCGATAACCTCGATGAGCTCACCTATGTACCTCTGGGCATGGAAGAAGCCGTCGAGAACTTTAGAAACCGCGCCCGCAAAGGCAAGAAGCACCTGCCGCAAGAGCACTAGCTTCACGCGCCCATTTCCTGCATTTTCTCGCGCGCTGGCACCCCGCGGCGCCGCTACGCCATAATAGTTGGCGGACAATCGCGAGAGAAAGCAACCACATGGCACAGACCACGACAGATACCGCCGCCAGCACCGTTTCCGGTGCCGGGGCCGCCAGCTCATTCTCGGGCGGCACGGGAACCGAGGCCGAGTTTGGCTCGCTCGGCGCACTCTCCCCCACCTGGTGGGAGCCCGAGGACGGCAGCGAGCCCGAGCCATGGCTCACGGCCGATCAAGCCTTCGAACGCTTCTTTGAATGGACGAGCGATCGCGGCATTGAGCTGTGGGACCACCAAGAAGAGGCCCTCATGGACCTGGCTGCCGGCGATCACGTCATTTTAGGCACACCGACCGGATCGGGTAAATCGCTCGTCGCGCTGGGCATGCTCTTTATGGGCATGGCGCAGGGCAAACGTTGCTATTACACGGCCCCCATCAAGGCCTTGGTCAGTGAAAAGTTTTTCGATCTGGTACAGGTGCTCGGCCGCGATAACGTCGGTATGATCACCGGCGATACGCATATCAACACCAAGGCGCCCGTCATCTGCTGCACGGCCGAAATCCTTGCCAACGATGCACTGCGCGAAGGCGAGGACGCCGACGTGGGCTGCGTGGCCATGGACGAGTTCCACTACTTTGCCGACCCCGACCGCGGCTGGGCCTGGCAGGTGCCGCTGCTCACCCTGCCCCACACGCAGTTTATGCTCATGAGCGCCACGCTCGGCGATGTCACCGCCATCGCCGCCTCACTCGAGGAGCACACCGGCGCTACCTGTGACTTGGTCGTCGATGCCCCACGCCCCGTGCCGCTAAGCTACGACTACGTGACGACCTCGCTCGAGGGCACCGTCGAGCTCGCGATGCGTCGCGGCGAGGCCCCGCTCTATATCGTGCACTTTAGCCAGGATGCCGCACTTGCGACGGCACAATCGCTCGCCAATTTTGGCATCGCCAGCAAGGAGCAGCGCGAAGCCATCAAAGACGCGGCAAAGGGGACGAGCTTCTCGACGGCCTTTGGCAAGATTCTCAAACGTCTGCTTGGATGCGGCGTCGGCGTGCACCATGCCGGCATGTTGCCGCGCTATCGTCTGCTGGTCGAGCGCTTGGCACAGCAGGGCCTGTTGCCCGTCATCTGCGGCACCGATACGCTCGGCGTCGGCATCAACGTACCCATCCACACCGTGGTGCTCACCGCGCTCACCAAGTTCGATGGCTACAAGATGCGTCGTCTGCGCGCCCGCGAGTTCCATCAGATTGCCGGTCGCGCCGGCCGTTCGGGCTTCGATACCGAGGGCATGGTCATCGCCGAGGCACCGGAGCACGAGATCGAGAACGCCAAGCTCATGGCCAAGGCGGGCGACGACCCCAAGAAGCTCCGCAAGATTAAAAAGAAGAAGGCCCCCGAGGGCTTTGTCACCTGGAACAAGCAGACCTTTGAGCGCCTGATCGAGACGCAGCCCGAGACGCTCAAGCCGCGCCTGCGCATCACACACTCCATGGTGATTAGCGTGGTCGAGCAGGGCGGCGATGCCCGAGCCCGCGTACACGACCTCATCGAGACGAGCTTGCAAACCCCCGAGGAAAAGGCCAAGCTCGAGGTTCGCGCCGACGAGATCTTCGCAACGCTCATCGACTCCGGCGTCGTCGTGCGCACCGAGGTGCCGCCCGCACCCGACGCTCCGGCTGACGCCGCGCCGGACATCGACTACGCGCTGACGGTCGACCTGCCCGAGGACTTTGCCCTCGATCAGCCGCTCTCACCGTTCTTGCTTGCCGCGTTGGAGCTGCTCGACCCCGAGAGTGAGACCTATACCATGGATCTGATCTCGATGGTCGAGGCTACGCTCGAGGATCCCAAGCAGGTGCTGCGCGCACAGGAGCGCGCCGCACGCGATCGCGCCATGGCCGAGATGAAGGCCGACGGCGTCGACTATGAGGAGCGTCTGGAACGCATCCAAGACGTCACGTACGAAAAGCCGCTCGAGGATTTGCTCGACGCCGCCTTTGACAAGTACTGCCAGGAAGTGCCCTGGGCAAACGACTACCAGCTCTCTCCCAAGAGCGTTCTGCGCGATATGCTGGAAAGCGCGAGCGATTTTAAGGGTTACATTCAAAAGCTCGGCATCGCCCGCTCCGAGGGCATTCTGCTGCGCTACCTAGCCGAGGCCTACCGTTCCCTCGATCGCACCGTACCCATCGAGAAGCGCGATGAGCGCTTGCGCGACATTATCTCGTGGCTGGGCTTTGTGGTGCGCTCGGTGGACTCGAGCCTGGTGGACGAGTGGGAGAACGCCGGCAACCCGGCAGCCCTCGACGCCGCACCGCCGCAGGGCATCGACGAAGTCGTGGCAGACCGCCGTGGCTGCACCCTGCTGGTGCGCAACGCGCTCTTCCGCCGCGTGACCCTTGCCGCCCGCGAGCATGTTCGCGACCTGGGCGAGCTCGACGACGACTGGGGCATGAGCGAGATCCGCTGGCAAAAAGCACTCGACGCTTACCACGAGCAGCACGAGGAAATCCTCACCGACGGAGATGCCCGCAGCGCCGCGATGTTTTCCATCGACGAGTCCGACGAGAAGACCGCGCACGTATGGCACGTGCACCAGATCTTTGCTGACGAGGATGGCGACCACGATTTTGGCATCATGGGCGATGTCGATCTGGACGCCACGCAAGACGGTGGCGAGGTCATCTTCAAAAACTACCGCGTCGGCTTTATCGAAGACCTGCTCGAGGACTAGCCGCACATACTGGAACAAAACGAAGCGGGGCCGCTGGCAATATCGCCAGCGGCCCCGCTTTTGCACTATACGCTATCCCCTACTCGGCATCCTCGACCTCATACGAATCCGCCTCGGCGGGCTCATCGTTTGTCTCTGGCGCAGTCCCGCGTGCCTCGTCAAACGCCGCTTTCATGGTCTTGTTGCCCCACGTGAGCTTGCGAATGGTAAGATCGTCGGCTTTCTTGTTGGCTAGGCGCAGATTGTTCTCGGAGGACAGCAACGCCTCCTTGGTTTTCTGCAGATGGCTAATCGTCTTGTCGATCTCATCGATTGCCGTTTGGAACTTGCGGCTCGCAATCTCGTAGTTGCGGCCGAAATCGTTCTTGAACTTCTCCATCTTGGCTTCGAAGTTCGTAACGTCGATATTCTGCTGTTTGTACTCCGCCAGCTCCTGCTTATAGCGAAGCGAACCCATAGCGGCGTTGCGCAGCAGCGTGATCATGGGAATGAAAAACTGTGGGCGAATCACGTACATCTTCTCGTAGCGATAGCTCACGTCGACTATCCCTGCGTTATAGAGCTCGCTCTCGGGCTCGAGCAGCGTGCAGAGCACCGCGTACTCACAGCCTTTCTGGCGACGATCGTGATCGAGTTTCTTAAAGAAGTCCTCGTTTTTATGCTTGGTCGCAGTCTCGTCGTTCTCGTTTTTCATCTCGAACATGATCGAGATGATCTCGTTACCGCTCGCATCGCACTCGCGGAAGATAAAGTCGCCCTTGGTACCCTCGGACGCATCGTTATCTTTCTCGAAGTACGCGTTAGGAAACGCCGTCATGCGCAGACGGTTAAACTCGGTCTCGCAGTGCTGCTCGAGCGACTCGCCCACCATCTTGGTGGACAGGCGGACCTTCATGTCCTTAAGGCGCTCAATCTCTTCATCCTTGTAGCGAATCAGGTCATCGCTCGCACGCTTGGCCTGCGCAAGCTCGAGCTCGTGTGCCGCCTTGGCTTGCTCCTCGCGAGAATCGCGCACCGCCAGCTCGCTCGTCAGCTTGGCACGTGCCTCATCGCGCTCTCGCTCCGCCGCGGCAACCGCCTCTGACAGGTTCATTTTTGCCATCAGTTCCTGCTCGCGCAGCTGGGCACGCAGGCCCTCGGCCTCTTGCTCGGACTGAACCTTTGCGGCGGAAAACTTCTCTTGCACCTTCGCGCGATAGTCAGTAAGCGCGCGCTCGGCCTCGCTGCGAGCGGCATCGAGCTCACGCTGCGACTCTGCCGCGGCAGCGGCAAGCGCCATCTCCTGGGCCTTGTCCGCCGCGGCGAGCCTGGCCTGCAGCTCGGCAATCTGAGCGTCGCGCGCGGACAGGTCGTTTTGAGCAGCATTGCGTGCCGCCGCCTCGGCAAGCCTGGCTTCATCATCTTTGCGCCCCAACTGCGCACGCAAATTATCGATTTCGCGCTGAAGCTCGGCGTTTTCCTTTTGAGCATCGGCACGGGCCTCAACCGCCGCGCGCTGGCTTGCACTCTCGCGCTCTGTGGCAGCGCCCTCGAGCTTGGCGCGCAGCTCGGCAAGCTCAGCATCGCGCTTGGCAACCTCTTGTGCCAGCTGCTGAGCTGCAGCATTCTTCTGCTCGACAAGCTGAGCGTTGCGCTGAGACTCTGCCTTTTGCAAGGCAGCCGTCGAACGCGAGCGCTCAAGCTCCAGCGCCTGCTCGCCCTCGCGTCGAGCCGCCGCTACGCGCTCATCCAGGTCACGCAAGAACTCAGCATCGCGCACTTGCTTGACGATATCCGCATAGCCGGACGCATCGACCTTAAAAACTTCGCCGCAATGCGGGCACTTGATCTCGTTCATAGCAGCTCCTCGATGGACGCAAATTTCAACCGCCTACACTCTACCGCGCCACGCGGACAAAAAAGGCGCCGCCGCCATAATGGCAACGGCGCCAGAACCACCACAAAGGTGCCTGTCCCCTTTGTGGTGGTTCGAGAATTACAGTCCAAAGAAGCCCAGGATTTGATCGCGGCTTACGGGTCTGTAGTCGTTGGCATCAAGGCCAACGTCATAGCGCAGGATCGGGCGCTCGCGATCGCGGTTGCGTGCGTTGGTGCGGTCACCCCTGCTGTGGATATGCCCATGCAGCATAATGGCGCCACGTGCCTTGCCGTTCCAGCTGAGCATGGGGTAGTGGCTCATAACCAGACGATGGCCCTTGGCATAGCCGGGAGCAATCTCCAGGTAATCGCGCGCGTCTTCCCAAATTTGCGGGGCGTCGGAATCTTCCCAGTCGCCGTCATGGTTACCGCGGATGAGCGTCGCATTCTTGCATTCGATACGCTCGCGCAGGCGCACCGCCTCCGCCATGGGCAAGCGATACGTAAAGTCTCCCAGGATATAGAGGCGGTCGTCCGCAGCCACGCACTCATTGATGGCATCGATGACCTTGCGGTTCATCTCCTCGACCGAATCAAACGGTCGATCCATGTCGTGCAAGATATTCGTATCGCCCAGGTGCAGGTCGGCGGTAAACCACATCATCGTCTATGCCCTCATTTCGCAATGCATCCAACTCGTGCTAAGTATACAGACACAGCGATGCGGCGGTTAGCCAAAGAGCCCGCCGAACAGTCCGCGGCGGCGCTTGTCTTGCTTTTTCGAAGCGTCACCCTGGGCGTTCTTGCCCTGCCGCTTCTTACGATCCCGCTCCAACTCATCGTCATCGAGTAGCGTATCCCACTCAAACGGATCGTCTGTCAGATCGAACAGGTCATCGTCATCAAACATGGCAGTCTCCCATACCGATTAGCGAGCATCCACCACATAGAGCCCAACGCGCACCTGATGCCACGGGCTGCGCTCGGGGGCAACCTGTTGCACGCGGGCCTCAAATACGTCCTCGTGGCCGTAATACATCATCAAGGACAGTGGGCCAACCTCGTTTCCCGGAACGTAGCCAAGTTTGGTCTTGCCATAGTAGATCGCAACTGCCTCGGGGTCATGGGGATTATCGCGCTCGGCACACAGCGTCAGTTTATCGCCCGCTTTAAGATCGCCCAAGACCAAGGCGCCATCGGTATACTGAAATCCTGCAATGTGAAATGACAGAAGAACACGCGAAGGCTCGTACATAGCAGCTCCTCTAACGGCCGGATAAACCGGTGTGTAACCTTATTGAGAAGTCTACGGTCCCGTGCGGACACAAATACATCCTGTCTGCGTCCTTCAATCGTTTGCCTCAACGCTTGCGCGACAGAACGCTTGCAGATAAGATAGGAACACGGATGGCACCCGTTGCCGCGGGTCTTGCCAACTCCGATACACGTTTTCATCGTGAGAAGTGGCCGTCTTCGCTTACGCGGGGGCGGCTATTTCATTCGGCCGATAAACAGACCGAGTTCGATAGCCGCAATCAACAACGCCAATAACGAAATAACATCGCTTACGTTCATACCAAATCCCTTCTAAAGGGAGTTGGCCCATCCGTGCTCCATAACAGTAGTCTAACGCAAAATGCAGATAATAGGAACACTTGTTCGTATTACCTGCGCCCTTTTCTAATGCGCAAACATGCGCACGAACTTGTGCTTCCAGCTTGCGTAAGGAGCATAGCGGAATGGCACGTCCAGCCACGTTGCCTTGTTCACGATGCTCTTCTTGTGGCTAAACGTATCGAAGCTCTCGCGTCCATGGTACTGCCCCATACCGCTCGCACCCATGCCACCAAAGCCCATATGGCTCGTAGCCAAGTGCATAATCGTGTCGTTGACGCAGCCGCCGCCAAAGGGCACGTAACGCACAAAGCGCTGCTGAACTGCGCGATCCTGGCTAAAGATATACAGGGCCAGCGGCGTCGGACGATCCGTAATAAACGCTTCGGCCTCGTCTAGGCTCTCAAACGTCAGCACCGGCAAGATGGGACCGAAGATCTCCTCCTGCATCACGGCGTCATCGGGGGTCACGCCGTCTAGGATCGTCGGCTCAATCTTGAGCGACGACTCGCGCGCCGTGCCTCCCAGCACGACCTTATCGGGATCGATCAGCCCGCGCACGCGCGCAAAATGCTTAGCATTGACGATATGCCCGTAATCCTCGTTATCGAGCGGATGCTCGCCAAACATACGGCGGGCCTCTTCCTTGATGAAGCCCAGCAGCTCGTCGTGCACGCGCGTATCGACCAGCAGGTAGTCGGGCGCCACGCAGGTCTGCCCCACGTTGAGCCATTTGCCAAAGGCGATACGCCGTGCCGCGACCTTCAAATTTGCCGTCGCATCCACGATGCAGGGGCTCTTGCCGCCCAGCTCAAGCGTCACGGGCGTGAGGTTTTTGCTCGCGCGCTCCATAACGAGCTTGCCGACCGAAACGCTACCGGTAAAGAAGATCTTGTCCCAGCACTCATCGAGCAGCGCTTCGTTTTCGGCGCGCCCGCCCTCGACAACCGTCACCAGGCACGGATCAAATGCCTCTTCACAGATTTGCTTGAGCACCGCGCTCGATGCCGGAGCATAGGCACTCGGCTTGATGACCACGGTATTGCCCGCGGCAAGGGCGCCGGCGAGCGGCTCGAGTGTTAGCAAAAACGGGTAGTTCCACGGAGCCATGATGAGCGTGACGCCATAGGGCACGGCTTGCGTTTTGCACGCGCTCACGGCGTTGGCAAGGTCACACGGACGCAGGCGCGGACGACTCCATCGAGCCACGTGAGCGATCTGATGACGAATCTCGGAAAGCGACGTGCCGATCTCGCACATATATGCCTCGTCATGCGACTTTCCCAAATCGGTCTTGAGTGCATGGGCAATATCGGCCTCGTGCGCCCGTACCGCATCGCGTAAACTCACGAGCGCGCGACGTCGGGCATCAACATCAAACGTAGCGTGCGTTTTAAAGTAAGTGCGCTGATCGCCGACGATGCGCGCAATTTCCTCGGTGTTCATGGCACCCTCCTAGTTCTCGTCCTCAAACATACCACCCGCGACGACCTCGTACATACGCTCGAGCTCCAAGCGGTCCATCAAAAGCGGAACGGGGTACAGCGGATTGGCCTCGGCATCGGCATGCGCCGCCATCTCGGGAATGTCGGAGCGGCGAATGCCCGAGACATATTTGGGGATTCCCAGGATCTCGTTCATGCGGTCGACCCAATCGAAAAAGGCCTCGGCCGCAAGACTATCCTGCGCGGTAGCCGGCGCAATGCCCGCCATGCGAGCAAGATCGGCAAGCTTGGGGGCGGCGGCGTCACCATAAGCGCGAAGCATGTGCGGCAGGATGATCGCGTTGGCCAAACCGTGCGGAATTCCGTATCGGCCGCCCAGACTGTGCGCGATGGCATGCACATATCCGACATAGGAGCGGGTAAACGCAACGCCCGCCTTATACGCCGCCGAAAGCATATTGCGACGAGCGCGCATGTCGTCACCATGCTCATAGGCCTCGAGCAAATTGTCGTGGATAAGCTGCACCGCCTGTCGCGCCATCTTGCGCGTATAGGGCGTGGTGCTTCGCCCGATAAAGGCCTCAACGGCATGCGTCAGGGCGTCCATGCCCGTCTGCCCCGTAATGGAAGCGGGCAAGCCGCACGTAAACTCGGGGTCGTGGACTGCAAAACGCGGGATGAGCACAAAGTCGTTAATGGGGTATTTGTAGTGCGTCCCGTCATCGGTAATTACCGCCGCAAGCGTGACTTCGCTTCCCGTACCGGCGGTAGTGGGAACGGCGATGAGCAGCGGCAGGCGACGATGAATCCGCAGCAGGCCGCGCATCTTGTTGATGGGCTTGTTTGGCTGCGCAATGCGTGCGCCCACGCCCTTGGCACAGTCCATGGCCGAGCCACCGCCAAAGCCGATAATGGCCTGGCAGGCGCTCTCTCGATACAGGGACGCCGCTTCTTCCACGTTTGAAACCGTGGGGTTTGCACGCGTTTCGGCATAGACCGTAACGCCAATCCCCCTGCATGCGAGCGCCGTCTCAAGCGGTGCCGTGAGCCCCAGACGGGCAATGCCGGGATCCGTCACGATAAGGACCTTCTGGATCGAGCGCTTTTGAAGCACCGCGGGCACATCCTCGGCATGCTCTAAAATGCGCGGCTCGGTATAGGGCAGGATCGGCAATGCAATGCGAAAAACCGTCTGATATGTTCGGCACCAGGCACGACGGGCTAGATGCATAAAGGAAACTCCTTCATTTGTTGATAGGTCAACATTTGCTCGCCCGATTGTACTCAGCGGCGGTCAAAGACGGCCTGCCAATCGTTAATCAATCAGCATCTTCATATCTCAAAATTGTTTTATTAAAAATCATTCCTAATAGGCTTCACATTTGGTTGCATTTATGGATAATAGAACTCGTCAAGACGCACGTCCGGAGAGGGCCCTTACGGGACCGGACGAGCGCGCAATCGCCATCGATCGAAAGGATCGAATCATGAAGTTTGTTTGCCCCGTTTGCGGTTATGTGGAAGAGTTCGACGGCGACCAGCTGCCCGAGGATTTTAAGTGCCCCCAGTGCGGCGTTCCCGGTTCTCGTTTCCTGAAGCAGGAGGAGGGCCAGCTCGAGTGGGCCGCCGAGCACGTCGTGGGCGTCGCCAAGATGGAGGGTGTCTCTGAGGACATCGTTGCCGACCTGCGCGCCAACTTTGAGGGCGAGTGCTCTGAGGTCGGTATGTACCTGGCCATGGCTCGCGTCGCTCATCGCGAGGGCTATCCCGAGATCGGCCTGTACTGGGAGAAGGCTGCCCACGAGGAGGCCGAGCATGCCGCCAAGTTCGCTGAGCTCCTGGGCGAGGTCGTGACCGACTCCACCAAGAAGAACCTCGAGATGCGCGTTGAGGCTGAGAACGGCGCCACCGCCGGCAAGACCGATCTTGCCAAGCGCGCCAAGGCCGCTGGCCTCGATGCCATCCACGACACCGTGCACGAGATGGCTCGCGACGAGGCCCGCCACGGCAAGGCTTTCGCCGGCCTGCTCAAGCGCTACTTTGGCTAAGCCAACCGCCTGAGACATAACCTCAAGCTCGATGAGGCCCGGACCGTATTGGTTCGGGCCTTTTTCGTGCCTCATGAACTTGTTAACGCCCTGAAATAGGACCGCCTTCGGCATCGGCTTCTCGTCAAAAACTAAGTGAGTAGACTTTTTGGAACTTGCCGAGCACGCCATCCATATTGCTTTATAAAGCCGCAGGTAAATGACTTGTTGCAAAACGGCTTGGTCGCCAAAGTGCCAAAAGTCTACTCACTTAGAACCGCAGCCGTCCACGATCGAGCCATTTTGTGTCTAGCGGGCATCTTTCCGTCGATTACTCCCAATTTTGTCCAGTCAATGAATAGTTCAGACCGGAGTAATGCCTCAGCCCTTTGCTCATCCGAGCTTTTATCACGATATTCAGCATCGAGCATCCTGCATACGGCCTTAACGATCGCGCGGAATCTATCCTCATCCGATATCTGTCTGTGTGTAAGGAGAAGCACATCGTAGCCCATGGCCTGAAGGGCCGTCATGCGGTCAGCGTCACGCAAGCCATCCCCTGCGCGTCCGTGCGAGGCCTTTCCCTGACATTCAATGGCCACCTGTCGCCTACCGTCCGGCGAAGAAAGAAGTAGGTCGATATATACACGGGACTTTCCCACAATCGCTCGAGCACTTGTGCTTAACGTCACTTCGACATTGAGCTCTATGCCGCAAAACCCTTCGCCTCCCAGGGCTCGCGGCAGTCCAAGCAACAAAAACGCCTCGACCTCAAAAGGCGACGCGGCACCCAATGGAACGAGTTGCGATACCGCCATAAATCTATTGCCGTAACGCATCCCGCAAACATCTGAACAAAAACGGTCAAGGTCTCCGCCCAAAACCAAAGCGTCTCGACGCCATAAATTTGAGGCGATGCCGTCCTCGGACGGGCAGCGCACCCAACCGAACGTTGTCGAAATCGCGCCCGAATCAATTGCACGCGAAAGCTCCGCCTCAAGTGCCGCCGGCAGGGCACACACCGCAAACAAGCCACACATCTCCGCCAATACCAAAAGAAGCTGAAGATCCGTCAGATGCCGCGACATGATGAATGTCGTCAGTAGAGGAGATGTAACCAAAAACCCATGCTCCGTTTCCAGCACGGATTCCCTGGGGAGCTCACCAAGAAACAGCCGCTGCCTGATACTGGCAGGACAAGTCCGCTTGTTTCTCGTCCGGACCAATGTATACAACGGAAAGCCGAGCACGACCGCAGCCGTCGGGTTACGGGCAAGGTCATATCGCTGCCGGTCTTCTTCCGGCCGTGGAAGCGGCGGACACAAAGCGCGGACTTGAGGAGGCAAACGCCAGTACCTAAAAGCCGATATGTCACAAAGTAGATCCTTCATAGGCACAGGAAAACACGAATTTCAACCCAGTCAGTCACGTATTGGCGCGAACGCACCAAAAATGGCGCCGAACGGACTGCCAAGTTTTCAACAGCACTCCCCAACTGGCCAAAAGCTTGCCGAGAGCTGGACGAAGCCCTGTTGAAAACCCCATTTTTTCTCATGCAGGAGCTTTGCGCGGCAAGTGAGTAGACTTTTTTGAACATCCCGAGCAGGCCGGTCATCCTGCTTTTCAAAACCGCAGGTAGATAGCTTGTTACAAAACTGCCTGGTCGCCAAAGTGCTAAAAGTCTACTCACTTAGGTTGCAGAGTGCCCCCCCATTAGCTGCAATTCCAAGCTAGTTAGCACTTTTGGACTCAGATCGTCATACTGAACAAGAATTTGAGTTGAGTTTTCAGGGACAGATGCGCCATCGGCACACCAAAAACAGTCACCAATATCGATAAAAGGGATGCTCGAGCGCGTGAGGGCCCGTGCAAAAGTGCTTCCGCCCGTTCCACGCTCCGCAACCACGATACAGTAAAGGCCCGCGTCTGCATGCTCGATCGAGACTTCCCCTGCCGGAAACGCCTTCCGCACAAGCGCCGCCAGGCCATCGCGCGCCTCGCGAGCGCGCACGCGCACGCGGTTCACATGTCGCTCGTAATCACCCGATTCCAGCAAACGAGCCAAAGCGACCTGGTCGACAGAGCTAACCGACGAGGCGTAAAAACCAAGGTTGCGCCTAAACCGCTCCATTAGCTCATCGGGCAACACCATGTACGCTAGACGCAACGCCGATGACAGGCTCTTCGAAAACGTGTTGGTGTAAATAACCGACTGGGCGGCATCGATCGATGCGAGCGCAGGAATCGGCTTGCCAGCAAGGCGAAACTCACAATCAAAGTCATCTTCGATGAGATACCGACCTGGTCGCTCGGCGGCCCAGCTCAGAAGCGCATAGCGACGCGCAATGCTCGTCACAAGGCCGGTCGGATACTGATGGGACGGCATCAGGTGAAGGACATCGGTCCCGCTTTTCTGCAGAGTGCTCAAGTCCACGCCCTCATCATCCAACGGGATATGTCGAACTTGGCAGCCCATAGCCTGATAGATACGCGTCAGACGCAAATAGCCCGGATCCTCAACCGCATACACCTTGTCCGCGCCAAGCAACTGAACCAACATGGTATCGAGCAGCTGGGCGCCCGCACCGATAACGATGTTGTTGGGGTCGACATTCATACCCCTTGTCCCGTGCAGATGGTGAGCAATTGCGCGTCGCAGCCGAGCAGTGCCCTGCGCCGGTGCGGGCGAAAAGATTTCGCGCTCGTCTTCGGATGCCAGCGTCGCCCGTAGCGCGCTTTGCCAAAGCCGCGCCGCCTCCAAAGCAGAAGGAGAAAGCGCATCGAATCGCTCGACCTGTCCGTTGACATCATGCACGCTGGGGCCCACAGAGACGGCATCTCGGTCGATGCCCTCCGCAGCCGAAGCCAAAACCGGTGCATCCGGAAGCTCGCAAGCGTAGTAGCCACGACGTGGTATTGAGCAAATATAGCCCTCAGCGAGTAACTGGCTATATGCATTCTCGATGGTAATAACACTGATTCCCAGATGACTGGCAAAGGCGCGCTTAGACGGCAAATGCTCCCCCGCCACAATGCGTCCAGCTACGATATCATCTCGAATTTGCTGGTAAACATACTCATAGAGCGATGCTTCGCCGCGTTTTTCCAAATTGTAGTCAAGCATGAGCCTATCACCTGACCTTATTAAGTCATTCAATCTGGTATTAGTCTGACCTTGTAATTATCTCGAAAACTGAGTATTTTGTCATACCCAGCTCCCCGATAGGATGTTCCGTCAAGCAATGCACATGCCAACCAAGGGAGCAACCATGGCAGAACAGAACAGCAAGGCCGACCGCGTCAAACTCAATCGCGAGCTCGCGCAGATGCTCAAGGGCGGCGTCATCATGGACGTTACCACGCCCGAGCAGGCACGCATCGCCGAGGAGGCAGGCGCCTGCGCCGTCATGGCCCTCGAGCGCATCCCGGCCGACATCCGTGCCGCAGGCGGCGTCTCGCGCATGAGCGACCCCAAGATGATCAAGGGCATCCAGGAGGCCGTCTCCATCCCCGTCATGGCCAAGTGCCGCATCGGTCACATCGTCGAGGCGCAGGTCCTGCAGGCCATCGAGATCGACTACATCGATGAGTCCGAGGTTCTCTCCCCTGCCGATGACGTCTATCACATCGACAAGACCCAGTTTGACGTGCCGTTTGTCTGCGGCGCCCGTGATCTGGGCGAGGCGCTGCGCCGTGTTGCCGAAGGCGCCACGATGATTCGCACCAAGGGTGAGCCGGGTACGGGCGACGTCGTTCAGGCCGTGCGTCACATGCGCAAGATCCAAAAGCAGATCCGTGACGTTGTTGCCCTGCGCAACGACGAGCTCTTTGAGGCAGCCAAGCAACTGCAGGTTCCGGTCGAGCTGGTGCGCGAGGTCCATGCCACGGGTAAGCTTCCCGTCGTGAACTTTGCCGCCGGCGGCGTAGCGACCCCCGCCGACGCCGCGCTAATGATGCAGCTGGGCGCCGAAGGCGTGTTTGTCGGCTCGGGCATCTTTAAGAGCGGCGACCCCGCCAAGCGCGCAGCCGCCATCGTCAAGGCCGTGGCAAACTTCACCGATGCCAAGCTCATTGCCGAGCTTTCAGAGGACCTGGGCGAGGCCATGGTGGGCATCAACGCCGACGAGATCGAGATTATCATGGAAGAGCGCGGGCGCTAGTCCAGCAGAAAGGATCGCACATGAGCGATTATGCAGACCAAACGGTCGCCGTGCTGGCGGTCCAAGGCGCATTTGCCGAGCACGAGGCAAGACTATCCGAGCTGGGCGCGCGCTGTATTGAGCTGAGGCAGGCGGCTGATTTAAAGCAGGACTTTGACCGTCTGGTACTTCCCGGCGGCGAGTCTACCGTTCAAGGGAAGCTGCTAGATGAGTTGGGCATGCTCGAGGAGCTTCGCACCCGCATTGTTGAAGGCATGCCCGTCCTGGGCACCTGCGCCGGCCTGATTCTGCTGGCTCACGACCTTGCCGCCCATGACGATAAGGGCACGCCGCGCCTGGCAACCATGGATGTGCTCGTTGAGCGCAATGCCTACGGCAGGCAGCTCGGCAGTTTTCGAACCAAGGGGCAGGTAGCTGGCATCGACGGTGAAGTGCCGCTGACGTTTATCCGCGCGCCCCGCATCGTCGAGGTCCACGGCGACGCAAAGGCCTTAGCGAAAGTCGACGGCCGTATCGTCGCCGCGCGCCAGGGCAACCAGCTCGGCGTAACCTTCCACCCCGAACTCGACGAAGACACCCGCCTCCACGAACTGTTCCTACAAATGTAGGCAGAACAGAAACGAGAGTGGATAATCTCCCACTTTGAGCCTGAATGCGAGCCCAAACTGGGAGATTATCCACTCTCATGCTATGTAGTCGTTGGGGACGTTCTTGAATGACTAGTCAAACAAGAACGTCCCCAACGACTAGTCATTTAAGAACGTCCCCAATGACTACAAGGAGTGTCCCAAGCTGCCGGCAGAAAAGGAACGTCCCTAACTGCCGCATCCGGAGCAAGACAACGCCGCAGGCAGAGGACGGACAGCGAGCGGGTCGCATTTGAGGCAAGGTGACGTGAAACGAAAGGGCGCTGACCTTCTGGTCGCGCCCTTGAAGTTGAACGTCAGATTGTCCAAATGCGGCCCGCGCAGCGTCGGCCCGTTACGGCGTTTGGTAAAACGCCGTAACTAAAAACGGTTACCGCGGAAGCCGCCGCCGTTGCGGCCGCCACGGTCGCCACCACGACCGCCGCGGTCGTTACCACGGTTACCGCCGAAGCCACCACGGTTGCCGCCGCGATCGCCATAGCCACCACGGTTGCCGCCAAAGCCGCCGCGACCGCCACGGTCGCCGCCACGGTCACCAAAGCCGCCACGGCCGCCGCGATCGCCACCGCGACCGCCACGGTCACCGCCACGGCCACCGCGATCGCCAAAGCCGCCGCGACCGCCACGGTCGCCGCCACGGCCGCCACGGTCGTCACGGCCGCCGCGAGGACCGCGGTCCTCGTCCAGGCCCATGGCGACGAGCGGAGCGATAACCTTATCGAGAGCGGCCATCAGCTCGGTGGCCTCCTCATAAGAAAGCTCGGGCAGGAGCTTCTCCTTCTTGTTGGCAAGCTCGACCAGGCCCTCAGCGGCATCCTCGGCGGCGAAGACAACAATCTTGCGCATATCGCCCTCGGCGTCGTCGATGCGGCCGACCAAATCGGCAGCCTCGGCCTCGGCCATCAGGCCATCGAGCTCACGGAGGCGCATGCCCAGCAGGTCGGACATTTCCTTCTGCTCCATCTTGGGCTTGAGGTCAAGAAGCTTGATGGCGCGCTCGATGTTCGCCATGCGCTCGGCCTTGGCCTCCTCCTCCTTGGAAATAGCAAAGCGACGGCTACGCAGCAGGCGGGCGGCCTTCTGCATCTTGTCCATCAGCTCTTCGTCATCGTAATCAACGGCGGCCTCGACAACCTCGGCCTCCTCCTCGGCGGAAACCTCGTCAGCAGCCTCAACCTCGGCAGCTTCGGTCTCCACGGTCTCGACTGCCTCAACCTCGGCAGCCATGGTCTCGTTCTCGGTCTCGTTCATGATCTCTTCGTTCTCGGACATGAGACTCCTTCTTAGCCCTCTCGGGCATCATCGCCCCATTCGCGGGGCCCGTCGCGCACTCTTTGCGCTTTAAACATTCATGCCTCTCGGCAAAACGTCCATTAGTTTATGGTGTCGCCATCCAATCTAGCTGCAGAATCTATGTGCACACATTAATGCGACATGTGCGACTCGCGACGAGCGTACACCAGCGACGCCACGAACCCGACCGCGGCAATTACAGCCGCCACACGCACGGCAGCTGCAAATCCAATCGCCTGGGCAACGTCCGTCGCAGCGCCAGCGGCGCCGGCGGTCGCAGCAGAACTCGAGAGCAGACCGATAAACAGCGACGGGCCAAACGATGCGGCAATCATATTCCACGTGTTAAGCAATGCCGTTCCGTGAGGATGTTCAGCGGCGGGTAGCGTCTCCAAGCCGGCCGTTTGCGAGGGGCTCAGCACCAAACCGACTCCGGCATACACCACAACGGTCAGCGCCACGACGACGCCGATGTTCATGCTTGCCGCCGTCATCGAGATGGCAGTCTGCCCCACGGCAATCAGGGCAAAACCGACCGGCAGCAGCGGCCATGCGCCACGGGCGTCCATCACGCGTCCGCCCACAATCGAGGTCACGGCGTTGCAGGCAATCGCCGGCAAAATGAGCAAGCCCGCAATAAGTGCGGTCATGCCGTATGCGCCCTCAAAATAGAGCGGCAACAAAACGCTCATCGAGAACGTCGTCATCATCGACACCACCACAAGCAAACACGCAGGCCAAAAGCGAAAGCTCGCCATGGGACGCACGTTAAGCACCGGATGCTCGAGCTTGAGCTGACGGGCCGCAAACAGGCCGAGCAGCACAATGGCGGCGAAAAGCGCCACGATGCCGGCAATCAGATTGGTCGAGAACTCGCCTACGGAATACACAAATGCCGTAATGCCGGCGGCGAGCAAAACAACCGACAGAATATCAAGCGTGGTGTTCGAGCGCTCTCCGACATTCTGAACAAGCTTAACGCCCGCCGCAGCGACCACAATGCCGCCCACCAGCGGCACTACGAACACCGCCCTCCAGCCAAATAACGTGCACATAAGACCGCTAATCACGGGTCCAAACGCCGGTCCTAGCGTAATGCAGGCGCCGCCCAGGCTCAGATACAAACCGAGCTTCTCGCGCGGGGCGCAAGACAGCACCACGTTCATCATGAGCGGGAACAAGATGCCCGATCCCGCAGCCTGCAAAATACGACTTGGCAGCAAAACGCTAAACGACGGAGCGACCAGGCACAGGACTTCGCCGGCGACCATGCATCCGCATGCGAAAAACAGCAGCTTGCGCGTCGAGAAACGGCCGGACAGGAAGGCCATGATGGCCGTAAAAATCGACGTCACGATCATGTAGCCCGAGACGAGCCACTGTGCCGTGGTGGCACCCACCGAAAAGGCTGCCATAATGTCGTGCAACGCCACGTTAATGATGTTCTCGTTAAACGCGGCAACAAAGGCTGCAATATACATTACGACGAGAATCGCCGCAGAGGCCGATGGCGTTACTTGAACTTGTTGCTGAGATTTGCTCCCCATGCATTTCCTTCCTCTTGGAACGACAGTCGCATCGCCCCAGAGGAACGGTCCAGGGCGAAAAATGAGCCCTAGACTTACGCCAGACGCCGTACACGACGAATCTGGCAACATGGTCCAACATCGAAAGATTGTAACGCGGACGCACAGCTTTCCTTCCGCGCTATTATTAAAAGTCCACGAAAGCATAAGACATGAGGAGCCCGCCATGATTAAGCCCATCATGAAATCCGAGTTCTTTTTGCGCCTGCCTTCCGAAGACGCGGGACCCGACGATGCCGTGACCGGGCAGGATCTCCTGGATACACTCCACGAGCATGAGCACGAGTGCGTGGGGCTCGCCGCCAACATGATCGGTGTGCGCAAGCGCATCATCTGCGTAAAGGACGGCAACAGGACACTCCTGATGTACAACCCTCAAATTCTTGAGCAGGTCAATGCCTATCAGACGAGCGAAGGATGCCTCTCGCTGATCGGCGAGCGCCCCTGTACCCGCTATCGCCGCATTAAGGTTGAGTATTTGGACGAGAACTTCGTTCACCGCATCAAAAACTTCTCGGGCTACACCGCCGAGATCATCCAGCACGAAATCGACCACTGCAATGGCGTCGTGGTTTAGGCCACCTGCCAAAATGAGGGTACCGGAGGCCTCCCTATGGATATCAGCCGCTTTGGCGAATTCGCCATCTTAGCGCAGTCACGCACGTTTCTTGATGCGGCGGAGCTGCTTTTCATGTCGCAATCAACCCTCTCCAAGCACATCATGGCAATGGAGCACGAACTCGGCTGCAAGCTCATCGATCGAAGCCAGCGCCACGTAACACTCACCGCGCAAGGTGAAGCGCTCCTCCCCTATGCGCAAAAAATTGCGACGCTTCAGCACCGCTATCTTGCCGCCATTCAAATAGGCGCAGGTGAGCCGCTCGAGCACCTCACCGTAGGTTCTATCCCCATTATGGCCCCTTATGGGATCACGGACGCCGTCATCGATTTTCAGCAGGCGAACCCCTCATATTCTGTCGAGCTCATCGAAGGCGAGGGCGACACACTCAAGCGCATGCTCCTGCACGAGGACATTGACCTGGCCTTCATCCGTGACAGCGGCGCCATCGAGCCGGAGTTCAAAAAGATTCCCTTTACGACCGACCGGCTCGTGGCCGTCCTTCCGCTCGACCATCCACTCGCCGAATGTGACACCGTCGAGATAGACAACCTTATCGACGAGAATTTCCTCATGCTTCCCCAAGGCTCGTTCGTAAGCGAGCTCGTCCTTTCCCTTTGTCGCGAAGCTGGATTTGGCCCACGTGTTACGTTCACCGGCAAACGAGCCGAGAACATCATCTCTCTTGTCGCACGCGGCGCCGGCGTCTCATTCCTCATGCGCAAGCCGGCGGAATCGCTCGCCAGCGGAAAGGTAGCCCTGGTGCCGCTCGAGCCCGCGACGACCTCCGAGGTCAGGCTCTACCTCAAGCGAAACGCCGCGCACTCGCAGGCGGTCGTCTCGTTCATCGGCTTCCTCCCCTACCGTCAGCTCCTGCAGGGCGACCGTACGTCTTCCACCGCGGCACGACCGTCATAATCCCTGCTGCTCCACAACCGCAGACTTGTGTCCGCAAACACGCTGACAACGGCACAAAACACAAATATGCCTCGGGCGGCACGTCGCCGTCCGAGGCATATTTAGTTAAAGTGCGCAGACAGACTAGTCCACCGAGATGTTGAGCGCCTTACCGCCCTCGTCCTTCCTGGTACCGATCACCATAGCGGCGACAAGAGCCAGAACGAAAGCGACCACACCGGAGATGACAAGGCCGATAAAGCCCATGTCGATGCCGGCAGGGTTAATAAAGCTCGGAAAACCGAGCGGGCCGGAGGCACCGAAGGCATAGAGTTTGGCACCCATGAGGCCGGCGATGGCGCCGCCTACACCAGCGGAAATAAAGGTTGCCCACATAAGGCGCTTACGCGGCAGCAAGATGGCGTAAAGCGCAGGCTCGTTGACACCGAAAATCGAAGAGACAAGGGCGGGAATGTTGACGGCAGCATTTTCCTCGGAATCCTTGGTTCGGATGATCATGCCAAGCACAGCACCGGCGATGGCACAACCGCCTGCATACACGAGCGGATTAATGAGGTCATAGCCGTAGGTTGCGACATCGAGGAACCACAGCGGGATGATACCCCAGTGCAGGCCGAACATGACGAGCAGGCTCCAGAACGTGCCGATGACGAAGCCGGCGATGGCGGGCTGGAAGTTGATGAGCATCAAGATGATCTGGGCAACGATGTTGGAGAGGACCGTCATGACCGGACCGACCACAAGCAGGCCAAGGATGCCGCAAATGAGGAGCGTCAGGATGTTGGAGAAGAACGAGCTCACAAGCGCGGGCAGCGCGTTAGAAAGGGCCTTGTGCACCTTGGAGGCAATCCAGACGATAAAGATCGCAGGCAGAATCGTCGATGAGTAATTCTGCATGATCAGCGGGATGCCAAAAATATCACCGTAGACATTGGACTCGAAGACCGTACCGGCGCCGAGCGTGTAGAGCGGATCTCCGCCCATAAGGGCAACGAGCGTCGGGTAGACGAGGATACCGCCGAGCGCCATTCCCATAACGGGCTTAAGTCCGAACTTCTTGGCCGACGTCCAGCCAATGATTAGCGGAAAGTAATAGAAGACCGAATCTCCGATTGCCGAGAGCGTCACATACGTATTGCTGTCCTTGGCAAGCCAACCGGCAACCGTGCAGAGCGCGAGCATCGACTTGATAAAGCCACCGGCCATAAGCACGCCAAGAACCGGTTGCAGAATCTCGGAGATGATGGCAAGCAGACGCGAGAATGGATCGCTCTTTTTGACGTCGTCGCCTTCATCGATATCGAGCGCGGGTTTGGAGTCGAACCCGCCAATCTGAACGAGGTCGTTGTAGACGGCCTCGACAGTGGCACCAATCACGACCTGATACTGTCCGCCGGTCTGGATGACGTCAACGACGCCCTTCGTCGCCTTAAGCTCATTGGTCTGGGCGAGCGATTCATCCTTGAGGTGGAAGCGGAGACGCGTAATGCAGTGGCTCACGTCTAACACATTGTCTCGACCACCGACCTTTGTGATGATTTCATCGCAAAGCTTCTGGTATTTCATGGAATTCTCCTTTTTCTGAGCGGGGTATAGCATCGATTTCATGCCTCCGTAGTCGACGTGGGAGGGCAAGGAACCCGCTTCCCCCTTTGAAATCCGCGGACGCACGTACGCCCGGGATGGGGAGCGGCAGAGAAGATGGAAGATGCCGATCACATGGCAATGAGCCTCATTGGCCCATATCACGCAATCAGGCCTACAGACGCGAATCTGCTGCGCCGAGAAGTCTCGTCGTCTGGCAGAACTTGTCACACAGACGTTCCGGTTCGCCCTGGGGAATCTGAGTACGCTCGGTCTCAAAGGAGAGGCCGTACTCGCGTGCCGGAAGGAAATACTCAAAATAGCCGTTGGTGTAACCGCAGACTATTCCCTCGACCGGACATTCGCGCTTCATGCGAATGCCCAGGTCGCTGCCGAGTTCACTCGGGAACACAAAGAGATGCAAGCCGCCCAGACTGATGACGGCACACTTAAGCGTGAGTGAAAAGTCGTCACGGGCAACGGTGTGATAGAACGTCTGAGGCTCGATGCGGTCAAGAACGACCTCGCAATCGAGCTTAATCTGGGAAATCGCCTCGGCAAGACCGGTCGAAACACGCTCAACCTCGGGAATGCCGCGTCCCTGGCGAAAATTGCGGTCGCTACAGTCGCCAGCAGCACCGACGACCATGGCCGGATAGTAACCAAGACTCTGAGCGAGCTTTTTGCCGGTAAGACCGGCGAGTTCGCTCGTGAGCTCTGTGCAGTCGGGTCCGACGCAAGCGGAATGCACCGCCCAGTTCACAAAGCCCGCAAATGGCTTGCCTTCGGTATCGAAGAACGACACCACGATAACCTCATTGTCGGCAAGCTCACCGGGAATGATGCGGTTGTCGTAGAAACCGGTGATGACTTTTTTGCCCATGCGACAGGTCGCAGGTCGCGCGTTGGCGCGGCACTCTTCGAAGCATTGACAGATGGTATCGAGGAACCAGCGATAGTAGTCCTCGTTGAATTTTCCCGTCCACCAGCTGCGATGGTAGGCGACGATCGAAGTGTGGTCGTGCGTCGCGGAGAGCAGAACGCAGTCACGGTCGATTCCGTAGCGCTCGGCGAGCATCGTCTTAACCTCCTCGGCCATGCTCTCCTCAAACTCGAGAACATCGGCGTTGAAGAGAAAAACTTCGCGGTCGTCCTGTTGGAAAAGAATCGCGTTGGCGAAGACGTCGTCATGGACGCCTGTCGCAGGCTCCAGACGGTTGGGGAGGTTACGGTATCCGATTAGATAGATGTCGCCTTGCGGGGTAATCTTGCGGCGTGCATGTCCGATATTCATGCAAGTTCTCCTTTTTGTCGCGCCGCGTTCAAAGCGGCAAGGATGGTTTGGAGGAGGCGCTCATGGGAGCCGGCGGCAAAGCCGGAGTTCATGGCCTCATAGGTGATTTTCTCGTACGCATCGGGGGCCGGCAGGTACTTCTGTCCGCCGTTGACGAGCGTGGCAAAGAACACAGAGCCGGACCGAGCGGCACGCACAGTGGCGCCGAATGCACTCGAGACCTCGGGTTGTACGCCGACAAGCTCGACGTTTCCCAGCCGGAGTAGATAGACCCTCGTGCGCTGCTCGCCAGCGGCATGAAACTCATACGTTCGGTGCGGAGCCAAAGAGTGAAAATCGGCGCGTGTCTGAGCGGGCAGGAGAACGTCGACCGTGCGGGCACCGATGCCGGTAGCGTCATCCTTACGCGCCATGCGAGCGGCCTCGATCAAAGCATCGCCCAAGGCCTGCCCCTGCTGGTGCAGCATGCGGTATCCGTCCTCATGGGCATCGACCGTCTGCTTAACGCCGGCCGCATCGAACATGACGTTCATGGCGCGCTCCGCCGGACCTTGGTCGCCCGCGGCGCCTGGCAGCAACAGGGCAACGCCGCCCAGCTCGCGCTCGAGTGACATGGCGGCAAAACCAAAGAGGTCTCCGCTCGCCATGCGCCTCCCCTCGGAGTCGCGCGACCCGTCGAGCACGGAGGACTGAACGTCCGCCGTCGCGAGCACGGCAACATACTCGCCCCCGGCATCCCTTATGGCGAGTACGGGCATCGTGTGGTCGGCAAACCCCCTGGGATTCGAGCCCAACCACCAGCCGGCAGGCGTCTCAATGTCGCGATTAACGTTCACGGGGCATTCGCCCTCCACAGCGGCGAGCGTGGCAGAGCGAATGCCCGCAACAGCGCGCTCGACAGCCGTGCGGGCGGCTGCGACGAGCGCTGCGCGATAGCGCTCGTTGCGATTGCGGGTAGCATCGTCGGCAAGATGCCCGGGAGTGCGGACGTGAGGCATGGAAAACGTGTGGGTAGGAACCACCCAAGAATAAGCACCGCTGCAATTGGCGGCATCCTCAACAACCTCACGCAGATCGGCGAGTAGAGCCGGAGCGATCGAGGTGACCTCAAGCGAAAGGACGCAGGCGCGTCGCCCCGTCCCCTCGATGATAAGGGCACGGGCGAAGACCTCATGACGGAGTTCGTCGAAACCGTCGAACGGCAACACGTCCCCAAGATCGATGGCCACACGAGCGGCCCCAGCCCTCATCTCTCCTTCGTCCATGGCAGATACTCCCCTCTGATTGCCGCTCACTCGACACCGTACAGTTGCTGCGCCGTACCGCCAAGCACAAGGTCGCTGTCTGTATCGCTCAGATTTGCAGCGCGAACGCAGGCGACACCCTCGGTGAGCCACTCGCGTTTAACGGGATAGCTCGTGCCAAAAACAATATGGTCTGCACCCAGCACGTCAACCGCGCAGGCAAGGAGTGTCTTGCCCCAAGGCTGAGCATGGGACATGTCGAAATAGATGTTGTTCTCGAGGCGCCTGGAAACGGTCTCGGTATCGACCTGAAAACGGCCAGAAGCATCAGGGCGCTTGGGACCATGAGGCAGCAGCATCTCCTTAAACGCAAAGTATGCGCCGCCGAGCATGGAGTGGACCATCTTGATATTGGGGTAGCGTTCAAAGAAATCGCCAAAGATCTCTCGGCCGATCGCCGTAGTTTGGTCGACGCAGCGGCCATAAGAGCGGCGAAGGTTGTCGTACGCGAGAAGCGATTCGTTCTCGACCGGCACGGGAACATGGTGCACGTAAACGGTGACATGGCGTTCGTTCAGGTGCTCGAAAAAGCTCGAGAAGACCTGGTCGTCGAGATAGCGCTTGCCGTAGTGAGCGCAGAGCTGCACACCCGCAAAACCATCGTCGAGCCTGCGGTCGAGCTCCTCCAAATTCGCTTTGGTGCCAAAGGGCGGCACGGCGACAAGCGGAATCAGACGGCCACTTGACGCCTTCGCGTCAGCAGCCATACCGTCGTTGAAACGCCGGCACATCTCGAGCGACATCCACTCATGGCAGCCGGGGAGCTTGAGAATCGCTTTATCGACCCCCGCCTCGTCCATGTCTGCCAGACGCTTCTCAAGGGTGTAGTCTCCCTCGATATAGTTGAGGCCTGGGAAGCCAGCGGGCTTTTCGATCACAATCTGTCGCTTGCCCGTGGGGCTTACGGTCAGGTAGCCCTCGGTGTCGTAAGCGCGGGGCACCTCGGCCAAAAACTGTTCACAGAGTGTCTCGTCATGGAAGATGCGCTCGTCAAACCAGTAGGAATTTGCATCGATAATCATTGGTGGGGACCGCCTTTCATCTTGTCGAGAACATTCTAAAAAAGCGGACACACGGACATCAATTCCAGTTGAAGCACACTGTATTCCATTTTGGAATATAGTTTTCCGTTCACACGCGATTCCCACTCGCCCAAACGATCGAGACGCCGACAACGCGAGCTTTAACAGAAAACGGGCGACCCGAATCTGTTACGGGCCGCCCGTTAAATGACAGACTATCTCTGTCGTTATGATTGACGGTAATGGTCAAAGAAGTCGGCGAGGTCTTCGAGGGACTCTTTGAGTACTTCCATGCGCGGCAGGTACACGATGCGGAAGTGGTCGGGCTCAGCCCAGTTGAAGCCGCCGCCGCGCGTGATCAGGATCTTCTTCTCGTGCAGCAGGTCAAGGGCGAACTGCTCGTCATCGGTGATGTTGAACTTCTTCACATCCATCTTGGGGAAGATGTAGAACGCCGCACGCGGCTTAACCACCGAGATGCCGTCAATCTTGTTGAGCGCCTCATACACAAAGTTGCGCTGCTCGTAGACACGGCCGCCGGGACGGATGTAGTCGTTAACGGACTGATGACCACCGAGTGCCGTCTGAACGATCGACTGAGCCGGCACGTTGGAGCACAGGCGCATGTTCGAGAGCATGTTGACGCCCATGATGAAGTCGCTCATGCAGCGCTGGTTGCCCGAAAGCACCATCCAGCCAATACGATAGCCCGCAATCATGTGAGACTTGGACAGACCGCTAAAGGTAACGCAGGGCAGGTCGGGGGCGAGCGAGGCAATCGAGACGTGCTCGTAGCCGTCCATGCACAGGCGGTCGTAGATCTCATCGGCAAAGATCATCAGCTGATGCCTGCGCGCAATCTCGACGATGCCCTCGAGCACCTCGCGCGGATAGACAGAACCCGTGGGGTTGTTGGGGTTGATGATGACGAGGGCTTTGGTCGCACTCGTAATCTTGGACTCCATATCCTCCAAGTCGGGATACCAATCCGCCTGCTCATCACACAGATAATGTACGGGATGACCGCCGGCAAGGGTTGCGCACGCCGTCCAGAGCGGATAGTCGGGGCTGGGGATCAGAATCTCGTCGCCATTGTCGAGCAGCGCGTTCATCGAAAGCTGAATGAGCTCGGACACGCCGTTGCCCGTGTAGATATGCTCCATCTGAACATTGGGCAGGCCCTTGATCTGCGAATACTGCATGATCGCCTTGCGCGCGGAGAACAGGCCACGCGAGTTGGAATAGCCTTCGCAGTCGGGCAGCTGCTGGCGCATGTCCTTGATGACCTCATCGGGTGTGCGGAAACCGAAGGGCGCCGGATTGCCGATATTGAGCTTGAGGATGCGCTCGCCCTCGTCCTCCATACGGGCGGCCTCGTCGACGACGGGACCGCGCACGTCATACAGGACGTTGTCGAGTTTGGTGGATTTAGAAAAAGTACGCATGGTGGTGCTCCTTGCAATTTGAGCTGAGGGATGGGGTTCGGGCTTGGAATCGTTGCGGGGTGATGATGCCTCGCCTTGATCGGCGTCGCCGGCGAGCAGCCAGGTAACATCGACCTCCAAAATACGGGCGAGCAGCTCAGCCACATCGCGCCGCGGAATCGTCTTGCCGCTCACATATTGGCTCATCTGACTCTTGCCGAGTTTTTTGCCGAGCATCTCCGATGCGCGGATTACGTCCGATTGGCGAACGTCGCGATTGGACATAGTCTGTCGCAGGCGATCGCAAAACGTCTCTTGGGCCACAGGAACCTCCTTGCTGGCAAAGTTCAATTTATAGAACACGAATTGAACCAAGGTTCAATTTAGCAAGCAGTATAGCGCGGCGCATTATCGGGAAGTTCAATTTCATAAGAAAATGCGCCGGACTCTGAGATTTGCCCAAAGCGGACAATGACACGCACGCGTTTAGAGGTATTCGAGGAAACGGGCGGCAGCAAGCGAAACATCGGCCGTTCGATTTATGGCGTTGATCTGCCGATGGGGATGCCCCTCGAGTGGGCGCACGGCAACATCGAACTGGCAGCGGCGCAAGATGAGCGCGGGAAGAATGCTCACGCCCAGGCCGTCCTCGACCATGGCCATAATCGCATAGTCATCCCAGGTCGACAGCTTAGAGCGCACCGCCAGGCCCGCGCGGCGAAACAGCGGCGTAATCTCATCATCGGTGCCTCGTTCTAGCAGAATAAACTGCTCGTTGGCTAAATCGGCAAGAGAAACGACCTCCGCCGTGGCAAGCAAAGAGTCCGCCGGCACCACGGCCATCAGCTCGTCTTGCGCCAACGGCCGCGACGCCATGCCAGCACCGCGTGGCTCACGCGGGATAAAGCCCAGGTCGCAGCGGCCTTCCGCCACCCATTGCTCAATCTCGGAGTAATCACCCATCAGCAGCTCGTAATCGACATCCGGATGATCGGCGCGAAAGCGCGCAATCACCGGCGGCAGCACGTGGGTCGCCACACTCGAAAACGTACCGATGCAGATTTTGCCGCGCATGAGCCCGCGCATCTCATCCACCCGTCGCTGCAAGCGAGTGAATTCCTCGCAGAGCGCCTCGACAGCCGGCATGACCTGCCGCCCGTCGGCAGAAAGCACTACGCCCTCGCGACTGCGGTCGAGCACCTTAAAGCCCCAATCGGCCTCAAGATCGGCCACCATACGGCTCACGCCCGACTGCGAATAGCTCAGGCGCTCGGCAGCACGCGTAAAGCTTCCGGCGCGCACCGTCTCCAGCAGCACCTGCATCTTTTGAATATTCGTTTCCACGACACGCCTCCACCTTTACATGAATTTTTGTCATGTTAGCCATGCATTATATTCGCTTTTCTTCTATTGCCAGTTCACCCATAGTGAACATGCTCGAATATAGAGGGGACGGAAGCGCATGGACAACGGACTGTTTACGTACTTAGCAGCATTGCTATTGTTTGGCTCCAACGGCATCATCGCCGCCGCCATCGCGCTGCCGAGCTCCGATATCGTGCTACTGCGCACGTTTTTGGGCGCCCTCTCGCTTGTCACTATCCTTGCCATCACCCAACGCCATAAACTGCAGGCGCCATCTCGTCCCCGCGAAGCCGCAGCACTCCTTCTGTCGGGAGCCGCGCTGGGTGCCAGCTGGATTTTTCTGTTCCGTGCCTACCAGACGATCGGCGTCGGCGTATCCTCGCTGCTGTACTACTGTGGCCCCATCATTGTCATGGCGCTCTCCCCACTCATCTTTGGTGAAAAACTGACCGGCGGCAAAATCGCCGGGTTTATCGCCGTCGCCTGCGGTGCTTTTCTCATTGCAGCACAAGGTCTAGGCGGCAATATGCCCATTGCGGGTATCGTCTGCGGTATCGCCTCGGCATTTTGCTATGCGCTGATGGTCATCGCTAGCAAGGGTGCGCCACACATCGAAGGCCTCGAGAACTCCACGCTCCAGGTGAGCGCCGCCTTTGTGACCGCGCTGGTCCTCACGCTCATCACGCAGGGCGCTCCCTCATTCCTGTCCGCCGGCGTCGCCGCCAGTATTGATTGGCGCGCCGTCGCTATGCTCGGCGTCGTCAACACCGGCATCGGTTGCCTGCTCTACTTTAGTGCCGTCGCCAAGCTGCCCGTCCAGACTGTCGCGGTCGTCGGCTACCTCGAGCCGCTTTCGGCCGTCGTGTTCTCGGCCGTCTTTTTGGGCGAAGCCATAACACCGGTCCGCCTGATGGGTGCCGCGCTTATCATCGGCGGCGCGATTTTTTGCGAACTCGCCGGCAAACGCGCAAACGCCAAGGCTGACATCGCCCAGACAGCACGTGCTTAAAAGCCCCTGCTTTGAAATGCTACCTACGTACATAAATAATCCCCAGCTGGGGATTATTGTCTAAAATAACCTGATGTGCCAAACTGCTCTTGTATGTATAAAGACGGCATAAAGATTATCTGTCCTAAACAGATAACCGGATGTCTAAGGGAGTCCACGTGGCACACAACAAACTGGAGGCAAGCCCCCAAGACCAGCGTGGTCAAGGCGGGCACGGAGCCATCCCCCTCTCCGCTGGCATGCTGCTCGTAACGCTCGGCGTCGTCTATGGCGACATCGGCACGAGCCCCATGTACACCATGAAATCAATCGTCGCCAACAACGGCGGCATCGGTACCGTCAGCGAGGACATGATCCTGGGCGCGCTTTCGCTCGTCATCTGGACCATGACACTCGTGACCACGGTCAAGTACGTGGTAATCGCCATGAAGGCCGACAACCACAACGAAGGCGGCATCTTCGCCCTGTTTAGCCTGGTGCGAAAAGTGGCACCATGGCTGATCCTACCTGCCATGATCGGCGGCGCGGCGCTGCTCGCCGACGGCATCCTCACTCCCGCGGTCACGGTCACCACAGCCATCGAGGGCCTGCGTACCATCGAGTGGGGCCACGCGCTGCTTGGCGACGGCCAGACCAACGTCATCATCATCACCATCATCATTATCTGCGGCCTATTTGCCATGCAGCGCGCCGGTACCTCGTCGATCGGCAAGCTGTTCGGCCCGCTCATGACGTTGTGGTTCCTGTTCCTGGCAGGCGCCGGCCTGTTCAACATGCTCGGCAACCTGTCCATCCTGCGCGCGCTCAACCCCATCCGCGGCATCATGTTCCTGTTCTCGCCCATCAACCACTCGGGCATCATGGTGCTCGGCTTTGTCTTCCTGTCGACGACCGGCGCCGAGGCCCTCTACTCGGACATGGGCCACGTTGGCAAGGCCAACATCTATGCATCCTGGCCGTTTGTTAAGGCGGCCCTTATCCTCAACTATCTGGGTCAGGGAGCTTGGCTGCTCGCCAATAACTCCAACCCCCAGATGCTCGCGATGGATATCGTCAACCCGTTTTATATGATGCTTCCCGAGCCCCTGCGCCCCTTTGCCATCGTGCTTTCGGCCGTAGCGGCCATCATCGCCTCGCAGGCGCTCATCACCGGCTCGTTCTCGCTGGTATCCGAGGCCACGCGCCTCAACCTTATGCCGCATCTGCGCATCCACTACCCCAGCGACACCAAGGGCCAGCTCTATATTCCGCTCGTCAACAACATCATGTGGGTCGGCTGCATCTTCATCGTGCTGCTGTTCCAAAACTCCGAGCGCATGGAGAGCGCCTACGGCCTCGCCATTACCGTGACCATGCTCATGACCACGACGCTTTTGACGAGCTATATCGCTGGCATTCTCAAGCACAAGCTGGGCGCCTGCGTCTTCGCCCTGCTCTTTGGTGCCATTGAGCTGTGCTTCTTTGCCTCGTGCCTCACCATGTTCTTTGACGGCGGCTATGTGATGATCTTCCTGGCCGCACTGCTGTTTGGCCTTATGTACGTGTGGCGCCGTGGCACCGCCATCGAGCGCACGCAGACGATTCTGTTGCCCGTCTCCAAGTACATCGATCAGCTCAACCGCCTGCGCAACGACGAGACCTATCCCGTGCTCGCCGACAATCTGGTATTTCTCACCAACAGCCCCGACCCGCTCACGCTCGACCGCGACGTGCTCTATTCCATCCTGGATAAGCATCCCAAGCGCGCCAAGGCATATTGGTTCATTAACGTGCACGTTACCGACGAACCCTATACGCACGAGTATTCCGTCGAGACCTTTGGCACGGACTTCCTCTTCCGCGTTCGCCTGGACCTGGGCTTTAAAGTCAACCAGCGCGTCAACGCTTATCTGCGTCAGATCGTCGGCGACTTGATGGCATCGGGCGAGCTGCCGCCGCAACATCACACCTACTCCATCTACGAGACACGCGGCAACGTGGGTGACTTCCGCTTTTGCATGCTGCGCAAGATGCTTGCCCCCGAAACGGACATCAACCGCAATGACCACCGCGTGATGGCCATCAAGTACGCCGTCCGCCGCGCCTGCGGAAGCCCGGCACGCTGGTACGGTCTCGAGAACTCGGCCATCATCATCGAGTACGTGCCCCTCTTTGCCCGCATGCGTCCGGCGGTCAAACTCGTACGCACCCATGTGCCGCTCGAGGTCCAGATCGAGGAAGCCGAGGAAATGGAAGTCGATATCTTCTCGGACGACCTGGTCAACGGCAACGAAGCCGGCAGGAACATGAACGTCGACCCCACCGAGCTGCTCGAGAGCGTCGCCGATACGCCCGAACAACAACAGCTCGACGGCCTCGAGAGCGAACAACTCAACGACGCCAACTTCTAGCGACGTCGCGAATCGACGACAGCGGCCCTGCACCTCACGAGAGATGCAGGGCCGCTTTGTATCGCGACGGACTTGTCACCTACGAACGGCGCGGCTCGGGAACCACAAGCTTATCGGGGCTCGCACCCTCGGCATCCATCAGGCTCACGTAGCGAATCGACGGATCCCCATACATCGCGTAGTAATAATTGCCCGTGCGTGCGCTAAAGCATCCGGTATAGATAGTCTTCTCGAACTTGCCATCGCCCATCCTGGACGCCCCCTCAATCATCACCACGCCCTCGAGTGAACGGAACATGCGGACGACGTTTTCGGTCTCGCTCTCCTTTTGCGGGTAATTGGCATTGAGGTACGCCGCCTTTACAAAACGGCTCGGCGAATAGCAATCGCCCGGGATACCGCGCATACCGGCACCCGCGCCATAGGGCTTGAGCTCGGCGCCACGCCATGTCGCCGTCTGCGGAAAATCGCTTGTGGCGGTGATATAGGTGCGTAGGTTTTCCATATGCCACGGGAAGGTCGGCTGATTGGCAAGGGTGTCGACCGGATCGTCGTATACATGCAGGCCGTCAGCCATCATCTCGACCACGATGCTGCGCTGGCTGTCGCCGATAATCCAATGGAGCAGTGACACGCCCAGCCCCTCTCCGGCAGATTTGGCGACAATCACCGTGTCGCGCAGCGCGGCCTCGACCTCATCGACCGTCGAGAACGTCGCTGCCACCCACAGGGGAAACTCATAGGCCGCGATATTGGTCTTGCCGTCGACAGGGCCCTCGGCATACTCGGCATAACCCGGGAAATTGAGACCCGCCACGGCGAGGCCCGCATCGTTGCCGCAATCGAAGAACATAGGGTAGTTCCTGTAATCGATGCACATACCGATCACCGCGTGCGCCGCTGTCGCGTCGTCGATAAACGAATACGGAATGTGAAACCCGCGCGGCATCACGCGAACCTGTTGGCCGTAGTCAAAGCTCCAGTCGAGATTGCGGCCCAGATACATGTGGCCAGAATTATCAGTAAATCGAATACTCGTACACATAGCGCCTCCTAGCTTTACGTTCTTGCTAATTTCATTGTCTCCAAACAAAAAGGCGCTAAACACAAAAGCCCGGACATGACAACAATGTCATGCCCGGGCCAAAAGAGACGAAGTGCGGTGCTTTGGTCCCCTTAGACCAACTTTCCAAGACAGTGATCGATCATATGCTGGATCATCTGTGCCTCAAAGCCCGCGTAGTCGCGGCGGCACTCCTTCATCTTGCCGTCGACAATCTGGTCAAAGGCAACCTTGCACTTGATATAGCGCGTGGACTTGGTGACCTCCTCGTGCGTCAGGCAGCTCTCCTCCATCTTGCTGGCACCCAGGCCAAACACCAGACGGGGGTTGTAGAGCACATGGGGCTCGCCGGCGTCGTCCAGATAGACGCAGACCTTCTTGGTGACGCCGATCTGGTTGGCGGCAAGGCAGCCGGCATCGTCGAGCGACTTGATGGTATCGATCAGGTCCTGTGCCACCGACTCATCCTCGACGGTCGCGACCTCGCAACGCTGGGACAGAATAGCCTCGTCGTGGCAGAGCTCTTTAATCATACGTTCCTCCATAGGGGTCGTTGTAACTGCTTAAGTATACGGTACCCACACATTTTCATGCGAAAAATACCGTCCGTCTGCTACAAAGCGCCGAACATCAACATGCGAGGAACATCAACCTTTCAAAGGCGATATAGTAGTTGAGTTCGTGTCAATCGGCCTAAACTCGGGGCCGAACAAGGAAAGGGTATGCATGGACGAACTTTTTCACGTCAGTGAGCGCAAGTCCACAATCGGGACCGAACTTCGCGCTGGACTGACAACATTCCTGGCGATGGCCTACATCATCGCCGTCAACCCTGCGGTGCTCTCGGGCGCCGGCATCGATGCGGGAGCGCTCGCCTGCGCCACCTGCCTGGGCGCCGGCATCATGACCATCTGCATGGGCATCTTCGCCAACCGCCCGCTCGCCTGCGCGTCGGGCTTAGGCGTCAACGCGATGATCGCTGGAATCACCACCACCGTCTGCGGCGGTGACTGGCACGTGGCCATGAGCGTCATCTTCCTTGAGGGCGTCGTCATCTTGCTGCTCGTGCTTTGTGGCCTGCGCGAGGCCATCATGGACGCCATCCCGGTTGTCCTGCGTCACGCCATCTCGGTGGGTCTGGGCCTGTTCATCGCCATGATTGGCCTGTGCGATGCCGGCATTATCACCGCTGGCGCCGGTACACTCGTCGGTCTGGGCGACATCACCTCCCCCACCTTCATCGTCGGCATCATCTCCATCCTGGTGACAGTCGCCCTCGCCTGCCGCAACGTCCCCGGCTCGCTGCTCATCGGCATCGTCGTCGCCGTCATCGCCGGTATCCCCCTAGGTGTGACCCAGGCTCCGACCGGTATCATCGCCCCGCTCGATTTCTCGAGCATCGGTGGCCCCATCGCCGACGCCGGCGGCGTGCCTGCCATCGTCAAGGTCCTTACCGACCCCGCGCTCCTCGTCATCTCGTTCTCGCTGCTCATGAGTGACTTCTTCGACACCATGGGCACCGCGATGGCCGTGGCCAAGCAGGGCGAGTTCCTCACCGACGACGGCAACGTCGAGAATATCAAGGAGATTCTGATCGTCGACTCCGCCGCCGCTGCTGTGGGCGGTTTCATGGGCGTCTCCTCCATCACCACCTTCGTCGAGTCCACCTCTGGTGCTGCCGACGGTGGCCGCACGGGCCTCACCTCCGTCACCACCGGCGTGCTGTTCATTCTCGCCGCGTTCTTCTCCCCCATCGTCACCATCGTTTCCAGCGCCGCCACCTGCGGTGCTCTGGTCTACGTCGGCTACCTCATGATGAGCGAGGCCTCCGAGATTGACTGGTCCGACGTGTCGCAGGGTTTCCCGGCGTTCATGATTGTCGCCGGCGTGCCCTTCACCTACTCCATCTCTGCCGGCATCGGTCTGGGCTTTATCGCCTACGTAGTCGTCGCGCTCTTTAAGGGCGAGGCTTCCAAGATCAAGCCGCTCATGTGGATCGCAGCCCTCGCCTTCCTCGTCTACTTCTTTGTAGCGTAACGGCATAGTCTGCTAAAGCAAAACAACAAGGCGCGGAATCGCATCGAGCGGCTCCGCGCCTTTCTTTTAGCGTCTGCCCCCGTGCCAGCGTGCGACAATTGAGGCTGTCAATATCACAACACCGAGAGAAGCCTGCCTTGGAAGCGCATCATAAGCAGATAACCGTTTATTCAGAGTGTGTGGAAGGCGCGCCCGTCATCTACCTCCCCGTGGTTATGGGCGACGGTAGTGAAGTCTACGAGCGCTGCCGAGAGCTCGACTGCCCGCCATTCACCCTTGTCGCCATTGGAGGGCTCGATTGGAATCGCGAGCTGAGCCCCTGGGAATGTGAGGGAACTATACGAGATGCCGAGTCCTTTGGCGGACAGGCGTCTGAGTTTCTCGATGAACTGCTGAATCAGATAATCCCAGAGGCCGAATCATCACTTCCCTGCCCGCCCACCTGGCACGGCATTGCCGGCTACTCGTTGGCGGGTCTTTTTTCCCTGTGGGCACTTTGGCAAACAGATGTCTTTGAGCGCGCGGCAAGTGCATCGGGGTCGCTGTGGTTCCCCGGCTTTATCGACTACGCGCGAGAGCGCACGATGACAGCCACGCCCGACGCCGCCTATCTGTCGCTCGGTAAAAAGGAAACCAAGACGCCCAACCGCATGATGCGACACGTCCTCGAAGACACACGCGCCATGGAAGCGTTGCTTGTCGATCGCGGCATTCCAACAACGCTGGAGCTCAACCCCGGCAACCACTTTGCCCAAACCGATCTACGAATGGCGCGTGGCATCCACTGGATACTGACGCATTAAAAATGGTGCCCACGCGCATATTGTAGGCCGAGCAAAAACATGCGCGGGCGGCCGAGCGACGATGCATCGTAGATGGCATCGGTGACGGCGGGCGTCGAGGACTGGGACATGGAAGTCCTTTCATGATGGAAGGGCGATCGGGCATATCGGATAACCTGCCCGAACGATACGATCCGAACCATTGTACGTGATACGCCATGTCTCGCGCGCGCCGTCACCTGCAAACGGTAACGTTACTTCCAAACGCGCTCGGCAATGCGCTTGACCAGCGCGATCTTTGCCCACTGTTCGTCCTCGGTCAGCTTGTTGCCAATCTCGCAGCTGGCAAAGCCGCACTGGGGCGACAGGTACAGATTCTCGAGCGGCACATACTTTGCGGCCTCGTGGATGCGCTCGACGATAACGTCCTCGTCCTCAAGCTCAGCCGCCTTGGTGGTCACCAGGCCCAGCACGACCTTCTTGCCGGGAGCAACGTACTTGAGCGGCTCAAAGCCACCGGCGCGTGGCGTATCGAACTCAAGGTAGAACGCGTCGACGTTCTCATGTGCGAACAGGTACGGCGCAATGGGATCATAACCACCCTCGAAGGCATACGTGGAGTGATAGTTGCCGCGGCACACGTGCGTGTTGATAACCAGATCGTCGGGCTTGCCCTCGATGGCGGCGTTGTTGAGCGCCACGCCCAGCTCGCTTACCTTTTGCAGGTCGACCGGGCTCATGCCGGTTTTGGCGACAAAATCGGTATCGCAATAGATGCCCCAGGTGCAGTCATCAAATTGGATGTTGCGGCAGCCTGCTGCGTACAGGTCGGCGATCACCGTGCGATAAGCGGCCGCAATGGCGTCGGCAAGTTCCTCATCGGTCTTGTAGACGGCGCGCAGACTCTCCTGCTGTCCATCGCAGCGGTCGAGCGTAACCTCCGAGAACGTCTGGATCGGCGCCGGAATGGTTTGACGCGCGACCTGGCCCTCCCCCTCGAGCGCCTTGACAAACTTAAAATGCTCGACGAACGGGTGGTTCTCGCCGCTAATGGGACCGGTAACCACGGCGGTGTCGGCCGTCGTCTCCTCGTCATGGAACATATAACCCGTGCGTGAGGTGCGGCGCTCAATGCCGTTAAGGCCCCACATAAAATCGAGGTGCCAGTAGCTGCGGCGGAACTCGCCATCGGTGATCACCTGCAGGCCGGCGGCCTTCTGCTTGCCCACCAAATCGCGAATGGCATCGTCCTCGACGGCCTTAAGGCCGGAAGCGTCGAGTTTACCCGCGACATAGGCGGCACGGGCATCCTTTACAGCCTGCGGACGAAGAAAACTGCCGACGATATCGGCACGAAACGGCGCGTTCGGTTGAATCGAAGTGCTCATAGATATCTCCCTTTGCATTGGTTGCTTTACTGGGACAGAGTATGAGCGCTCATATGGTCATCGTAAAATATACGTTTATAACAGTTTGATATAGATGCTTCCTATATCAGTCTGGACTGTCATAAAGAGACTTGAACCGTGCGGAGCACAGCAGCCTAGATATGCTGACGAATCGCGTCGATATAGGCCCGACCGTAGCGCGTGAGCGTCGTGTTCTTGCGCGTGATGATGCCAATCTCCATGTACTCGTCCACGTCGAGCGGAATCGAGATAATGCCGGGGCCGTTGAGCTCGTGGCTGATCACGCCCGAGCATACCGTGTAGCCGTTGAGGCCCATGGCCAAATTGAACAACGTCGCACGGTCGCGCACGCGGATATTTTTGCGACGTTCGAACGTCGAGGTCAGCTCCTCGGAATAGTAAAACGAGTTGTAGCTGCCCTGCTCGTAGGACAGGAACGGGTAGTCTTCCAGATCCTCGAGCGTCACGCTGGAGCGGTCCGCCAGCGGATGGTCGGCGCAGACGAAGACATGCGGCGTGGCGCAGAAGAGTCCTTCGAACACGAGCTCGTTGGCCACCAGCATGCGCTCGATGACCTCGCGGTTGTGCTCGGACAGATATAGGATGCCCAGCTCGCTTTTCATGTGCGCGACATCCTCGATAATCTCGTGGGTTTGCTCCTCGCGCAGGGTAAAGTCGTAACGCGCGGCATCGAACTCACGAATCACGTCAACAAACGCGTTAACGGCAAAGGAATAATGCTGGCAGCTCACACTAAAGTGCGGCACCTGCTCGGATGCGCCCTTGTACTTGCCCTCGAGCAGGTCAGCCTGGTCGAGTACCTGGCGCGCATAGCCCAAGAAGGTCTCACCTTCCTCGGACACAACGACGCCCTTGTTAGTGCGCTCAAAGATGTGCACGCCCATCTCGTTTTCGAGATCACGAATCGATGCGGTAATCGAAGGCTGCGACACAAAGAGCCGGCGCGAGGCCTCGGTGATGCTGCCGCATTCGGCAACTTTGACGACATATCTGAGCTGCTGGAGCTTCATGATGGCCTCCCTAGACGTCCGCGATACCCGAACCCACCGCATCCATCTGACGCATAAACGGCGGCATCTCCCCCGTCGCGGCGCAGGCGGCAATCTGATGCAGAGCCCCGGCAACCGCATCGTCTGCCGCAGCGCCGATATGCCAGCGCGCGGCAGCAGTGACGGCCTCGTTGGCATTGGCGACTGCAACGGAGTTGGGAACGGCACCGATCATGGGCAGATCGTTATCGGAATCGCCAAATACGGCCACCTCATCGGGCGTCAGGCCCAAAGCGCGCGCCAGCTCCAGCGCAGCGCAGCCCTTGTCCCAACCGGCCGGGAGAATATCGAATAGGCGCACGCGGTTGTTGGGAAATACAAGCGAGAGCTCCGGCACCTCGGCAGCAATGCGCTCGCGCAGCTCAGCAAGCTCTTCGCGCGAGCGGGCGCTCCAGATATTCGCCTTGTATACCGGGGCATCATCGACAACAGGACGGCACGGGGCCTCTTCGCCTTTGAGCCACGCATTACCGCCCGACTCCATGGCGCGACGAACGCGCTCGGGATCGCTCGTCACGCAGTAGGCATCGTTATTCCAAAAGTCATCACCCAGGCTGTAGACCTTCAGATACGTATCATCGGTCTCTTGCTCCAAGTAGTCAGCCAAGCGCATAAGGGCGGCGTTATCGGTTGCATGCGAGGCTACCGCCTCGCCGTCCACAAACATGACCTGGCCGTTACAGAACGCGCCAGTCGAGAAGCACTCGGAACAATTTTTGAACATCCAGCCCATCGCGGACGGCTGACGACCCGAAACCGGCCCAAAGTGCAGACCCGCCGCCTGCATGGCATGAATACCCTCAATGGCGTAGTCGCTGGCGCCGTCATGCCCGGCTGGAATCAGCGTATCGTCCATATCGGTCAGCACAAGTTTGATCATAGAGTCCCCCAGTCATTTTCACTGCGACCATTGTAACGGTGCGCTAGTATAGGGAACAACAGATTCGATGCGGGAGTGCCGGCGGTGCAAACCACAAGGCTGAGAGGGCATGGGGCCCAATCCTTTGAACCTGTCAGTTAATGCTGGCGTAGGGAGCATGCCGCCTTTACAGGGGCGCTGTCTATGCACAGCGCCCCTTTTCTATGCCAAGGAGGCATGTGCAGTGATTGATTCGGAACAGCTTAAGCAAAATGTGGTCAAGGCCGTGGAGGAGATTCGCGCCACCAATCCGATGGCCGGCTCCATCACCAACACGGTGACGATCGACTTTGTCGCCAACGCACAGCTCGCCGTGGGCGGATCGGCCGCCATGGTCTATCTGCCCGACGAGGGCGAGGCGCTCGTTGCCGGCGGCGGCGCCATCTATCTCAATATGGGCACGCTCTTCCCCATCTACGAGCAGACGATTCCGCGCGCGGCCAAGGCGGCACACGACGCCGGCAAGCCCTGGGTGCTCGATCCGGTGGGCCTGGGTATCGGTAGTCTGCGCACCCAGCTGGTAAACGAGCTCAAGCAGTACAAGCCCACCATCGTGCGTGGCAACGCCTCCGAGATTATCGCGCTCGCCGGCCTGTGGGGTCTTGAGGGCGAGGCGGCCGATCTGAGCCGCGTACGCGGTGTCGATACCACCGACACGGTAGACGCCGCCCGCGATGCCGCGGTGGCGCTCGCCCACTACACCGGTGGCGCCGTAGTCGTCTCGGGCGAAGTCGACCTGATCACCGACGGCACGACCGTGGCCAAGTCCCACGGCGGCAGCCCGCTCATGTCCAAGATCACCGGCTGCGGCTGCTCGCAGGGCGGCGTGCTGGCTGTGTATGCCTGCGCCGCCGATCCGTTTACGGCAGCCGTCTGCGGTACCGCCGTCTACAACGTCGCTGGCACGCGTGCTGCCGCCGTCGCCGATGCCCCGGCGAGCTTTAAGGTCGCCTTTATCGACGAGCTCTACCGCGCGAGCGCCCAGGACATTGCCGATAACAAACTCGAGCTCGAGGAGGCATAGGCCATGTCCGAGCCCGCAACCAATGCCGGCATGAACACGCTCGTCGCTGTGGCCATCGCCCCGTGCGGCACCGGCGATGAGCTGTCCGCCGAGGTCGCCGAGGTCGTGCGCGTCATTCGCGAGAGCGGCCTTCCCAACCGCACCACCTCGATGTTCACCGAGATCGAGGGCGACTGGGACGAGGTCATGCAGGTCGTGCGCGACGCAACCTTTGTGTTGGCGAGCAAGGGCATCCGCACCGAAGTCGTGCTCAAAGCCGATATTCGGCCCGGATTTACCGACACCATGACCGGCAAGCTCGAGCGCATGGAAGCGCAGATCAAAAAGCAGGAGGAAGCACAGTGAGCATCCGCGACAACCTTGATATCTCGGCCTATCTGGTACTCGGCCCCGAAAACACCCTCGGACGCCCCGTGGGCGATGTGGTGGCCCAGGCGCTCGACGCCGGCTTTACCTGTATCCAGGTGCGCTCTAAGGTGGCGAGCGCCCGCGAGATCATCGCGCTGACCGGCGACGCCGCGCAGGCAATCGCACAGGCTGGCAAGACCGGTCAGGTCGCCCTGTTAATCGACGACCGCCTTGACTGCGTACTCGCCGCACGCGAGCAGGGTATTGCCGTCGACGGCGTGCACGTGGGCCAGAGCGATATTCCCGTCGAGGTCTGCCGCAAGCTGCTGGGCCCCGATGCCATTGTGGGCCTTTCGGCCCGTTGCGAGGAGATGCTCGAGTACGTCAAGACCGCCGACATGAGTCTGGTCGACTACCTGGGCATCGGCCCACTCCACGAGACCGAGACCAAGCGCGATTGCGGACGCGCGGCCGACGGCTCCATCATCACCAAGAGCTTTGAGGACCTGGCCGCACTCCACGCGGCAAGCCCCGTGCCCATCGTGGTGGGCGGCGGCGTCAAGACGGCCGACTTGCCGCAGCTCAAGGCCACCGGCGTCGACGGCTTCTTTGTGGTGAGTGCCGTCTGCAGCGCCGATGACCCCTACGCCGCGGCCAAGGAGCTCGTCGACACCTGGCAGCAGGCATAGGCATAGGCCGAGCAGTTGCTCCGCGACCCCATAACTTCAGCAATGGAAAACGCATCCCAGTTTGGATCTCCATTCCGGGATGCGCTTTCCGCCGAGATGGCGGCAGCAGCCTCTACCCTGCCAGATATGCCTCCAGTGCCGGCAAGGTCGCCTCCGCATCGCGGCGACCAATCTGGTAGATGCGCTCAAGTTCATCGGGCTCGCGACACAGCGACGGCACCTTCACCGATTCGCTCGGCCGCACCACAAAGATTTCGCCGGCGGCCTCGCGACGTGCCAGGTCATCGAGCGTGGCATTGTAGACCTCATGCCGATGCTCGAGCGCTGCGACAAACTCCGGATAGTGACGGAACACGCGCCGCAGCATGGGCATCACGCTGTTGGGCTGCTTCACAAAGCCCGCCGGCTGCGTGAGTACCACGATATTGCGGTCATACCCCTGCGCAAACAGCCATGCGCTGGGAATAGAATCAGCCACGCCACCATCCAGATACTTATGCCCGTCAATAGCAACAGGACGCGTCGCCACGGGAATTGCCGACGACGCCCGGATCCACTCGATATCGCGCTCGTCGCCATACGGCAGGTCGTGATAGACGGCCTTGCCCGTCTCGATATCGGTACACACGCACGTAAATCGCATGGGGCAGGCGCGATATGTCTCCAGGTCGATGGGATCGCGCTCGATAGGCACCTCGTGATAAGCAAAGTCGGCATTGAACATATCGCCGGTTCGCAGCCAGCTGGTCACGCTTGCGTAGCGCTTGTCGGCACAATAGGCCTTGTTGTAGCGAATGGCGCGGCCGATCTGGCGCGATTTAAAGTTGTAGCCAAACGCCGCGCCCGCCGAGACACCCACCATATGGTCGCAAGTTAAGCCGTGCTCCATCCAAACGTCGAGCACGCCCGCCGTATACATACCGCGGTAGCCGCCTCCCTCGAGTGCCAGCCCCACCGTGCGCGTCGTATTTGACTGTGCCATGCGACCATCTCCGTCCCCACAAATTCAAACGGAACAAGTATACCCGTCAACATATATCGTCTCAGTCGCATTTTCATCGAACATCGCATCGTCGCGCCACCGCCTGTCGAACAATAGCCGCCCACAGCATGTGCACCCATATATAATTGTGCACTATTGTTTACACTACTCAGCTGTTATCAGCAGCAAACATTAGCCGGCAAATTAACTCAACAACGCGGCAAGGCGGGAGCCTGGATACATGCAAAGCGCTGAGCAACGATGCATGCACACAACGAGCTCGCCCGACGCAATCCGCCCCGACCTCAGAAAGCCGCTTGGAACATGGATACTGTCAGCAATTACACCGAAACGCTCGAAAAGACCGTCCGTGACCTTCTCGAGCGGCAGGAGGATCTGATCAGGACTGCCTTTACCGACCAGCTTACTGGGCTTGGCAACCGTGGCGGCTTTGCCCGTTCCCTCGAGGAGCTCTGGGAGCAGGACGCCCCCGTTACCATGGCGTTCATCGATATCGACAATCTCAAGCACTGCAACGACGTCTTTGGGCATGACGAGGGCAACCGCTATATCTTGCAGGTAAGTCTCTATCTTAAGCTGTATATGAAGGTGGGCGAAGCGGCGTTTCGCATAGGCGGCGACGAGTTTGCCATCCTATCTACGATTGCAACCGAGGACGACCTCGCCGAACGTCTGGAACACTGCCGAACGGTTCTGCTCAAAAACAACGATTCCGAGATGCCCCGCTCGTTTAGCTACGGAGTGTCACATGCCGACCCCGCCCTGGGCGAAGCTTCCAATCGCATGACGCTCGATGCCGACCATCGCATGTACGACTACAAGCTACGTCATGCCATGCACCTCGATCGACGCAATATCACGCAAGTCCACGCCGACGACTTCGAAATAAGCGATCGTATTTTTGACGCCTTTTCGATGCTCAACGAGGGCCGTTATTTCTTTATCGAGAACTTGGACAAACATCGCACCCTTTGGTCACAAGGTGCCTTGCGCGATCTTGGCCTTCCCTCGGAGCACATAGACAACTGTCGCGATTACTGGAAAACGCGCGTCCATCCCGACGACCTTGAGGCCTGCATCAACGACATCGACCAAGTCTACAGCGGTACCAAGCACCGTCGCGTCATGCAATACCGCATACGTAATACCAGTGGCGACTACGTACTCTGCCGCGCCCGTGGCTTTCGCATCGACGGCAACGAAAATGAGCCCACGCTCTATGTCGGAGAGCTCGTCAATCATTCCCTCGCCGAAACCGTCGACTCCGCCACGGGCCTCGGCACCCAGCGCATGTTGGTCAATGCCATCGATACCTGCCGCCTCGACCGTTGCGAGACAGGGCTTATAGCGGTGCGCGTTCGTGGCACGACAAAGCTCAACGAGCTCTACGGGGCCGAGGCTGTCGACAACATGCTTGCCGAATACGCGGGCCGCATGCTGTCGATCACCCGCGGCAGGAGCCGGGTTTACCGTTCACGAAGCGTCCAGTTTGTCGTGCTCAGCAACAATTTGGACCACGAGGCATTCGAGCAACTGACCCGCCACCTTAAAGAGGCTGTTTTCGCTCCTGTGCAAATCGCAGGCGACACCATTGCTCCCGTCTGTCTTGTCGTCCCGACCTTTTACGAACGCCTGGACTCCCAAGCATCGACTGTTTTGGGCGAACTCGATCGTCGCCTTCGCACGGCCGGCGGACTTGTTCCCAACGACAGTCTGCCCATACCCGAGATGGAACGCAAAGGCGCCGTCGCCGAGCACCTCGACATGCTCACTGGCCTCTACCGCCCCAGCGAGTTTATGCGCCGTGCCAATGCCTTCATCAAGGCAAAGCGCGACGACGCTTGGTGTATCGCCACCGTCGACATGGGCCACATGCGCCTATTTAACGAATGGTATGGACAGGCCGAAGGCGACCGTATGCTTGCCGATGTGGGCACGGTCCTCAAGGACATCGAGAATGCCGATATGGGCGTCGCGGGGTACTGGGGCCAAGATGACTTTTGTCTGCTCATACCCTTTGAGCACGATTTCGTTCACCGAGTCTATGCGCGCGTGCGCGAGGCTGTAGCCAAGCACGACGACGGCGTAGGTTTTTGGCCGTCCATGGGCGTTTACCCCATCGACTCCAATGAGGAGATCACCATCGATGCACAGGCGAAGGCCATGTTTACCAATCGACGCGCAAAAAACGACTTTAAGGAGCGCATTGCCATTTTCTGCCCCGCGGAGTACGAGCGCGAAGTCGCGTTCCACCGCACGCTGACCGAATTCCAGTACGCGCTCTCAGATGGTCGTATTACCTACCACTTGCAGCCCCAGGTCGATATGGAAACCGGTGAGATTATTGGCGCCGAAGCACTCACCCGCTGGATTGACAAGGACGGCTCTCTCATTTCGCCCGCAACGTTTATCCCCGCACTCGAGGAAAGCGGCTTTGTGGTGACGCTCGACAAGTTTATTTGGCAGGGTGTCGCCTCGTGGCTGCGCAAGCGCATCGATCGAGGACTTCGTGTGGTTCCGGTTTCGCTTAATGTGTCGCGCGTGGATATCCTTGCCTGCGACGTTGCCGAACATATGGGGGCGCTTGCCGCCCAATACAACCTACCGCCCGAGCTCATGCGTATCGAGATCACTGAGACGGCTTATACGGGAGAGTCCGAGGCCGTGGACAAACTGACGGCCGACCTGCACACCCGCGGCTTCTCGACCTATATGGACGATTTTGGCACCGGTCAGTCCACGCTCGCGATGCTCAAGAACGTCAACGTCGACGTCATCAAGCTCGACCGCGCCTTTGTACCCACCGACCGCGATCAAGGCCGCAGCACGCAAATCATTTCATCGATGCTCGAGATGGCGCAGTCGCTCCATCTGCCCGTCGAGGTCGAAGGCGTCGAGACAAATGAGCAGGCGAACATGCTACGGCAAATGGGCGCCCGCTACGCTCAGGGCTTCCTCTACTACCGCCCCATGCCAGCGAAGGATTTTGAGGCATTGCTCGATGGTGGCAATAACAACTGATACGCTCGCACGCAAACGCCACCGCCGAAGGGGGAATTTGCCTCCATTAGCTAACTTATATCCCCAATTCAAACCAAATTGGGGATATGATACAAACCGCTGTTCCGCCCAAGGAGGTTATTCATCATGAACGAGTCATATCGCTTGGGCGAGCAATCGATTATTGCCTATCTTCAGCGACTTGCGAATGGCATCTCGACTGCCGAACTCGATGTTGCCGCGCTGCCTGCTGAGCTACGCGCCGTTGGCGAGCAACTGCAAAAGACGCATGCCATCCTGCAGCAAGAGCGCCGGCTGCTTGAGAGCAACGCCTATATCGACCCGCTCACCAACTTGGGCAACCGCAACGGATTCGACCGTCACGTCGAGCAACTCTGGCACAAAGGCGACCCTTTCACCTGCGCCTATATTGACATCGACCATCTCAAACATTGCAATGATAGGTTTGGCCACGCCGAAGGCAATCGCTATATTCTGGGCATCTGCCGCACGCTCACCGAAGCAATGGAACACGATGACCTGCTGTTCCGTATCGGTGGAGACGAGTTTGTGCTCATCTCGCTCTCCGCAAACGAGACTGAACTCGAGCAGCGCTTGGAGCAGGTACGTACCAGACTGATCGAGGCAAGCTCAGGCGGCAAGGCGCCCATGATCGGCAGCTTTAGCTTTGGCTGTTCGCGCGTCGATCCGCTTGCCGGCGACACGCGTCGCCAGATGACGATGGATGCCGATCGCAAGATGTATCGCTATAAGCTTATGCATCGTGTGCAACAACCGAAAGACGATGACGCGCCGCAACGCCCAATCGTCAATCAGCTTCCCTGCAACGACCGGGTGTTCCAAGCGATCTCCATGAGCTCCGAGACGCGTTATCCGTTCATCCTTAACCTCGATACTGGAGAATCGCAATGGTCGGTTAACGCCGTGCGCGATTTTGACCTGCCCTCCCAGCACCCTTTTAACTCACTCGACATGTGGCTCGCCCGCGTTCATCCCGAGGACCGCGACAACGTACGCGCCGAGCTCGACATGGTGATAAACAGCACGTGGCACTTCCACTACATGCAGTATCGCGTAATGGATGCCACCGGAAATTACGTGCTTTGCGACTGCACGGGCTACCGCTTGGACGGCACCGATACCGAGCCCAGCATGTATGTGGGCATTATCGTCAACCGAAGCTTGGCAGATACGACCGATTCCGTGACCGGCCTGGGCGATATTCACGCCCTGGTCAACGCCATTGGCGAAATGCGTCGCGTGTCGCGCGAGGCAGGCTTTATTGCCATTAAGGTCGACGATATCGCCGAGGTCAATGCCCGCTTTGGATTCGATGCAGGCGACCGCGTGCTCGCCGAAAGCGCCGCCTGCCTCATGGATTGTTCGCGCGGCAAGGGCCGCCTGTTCCGCTCAACGGGGCCGATGTTCGTGGCACTCCTCGATGAGCTCGGCCCCGAGGCAATCGACGAGATCGCAAGCGACATCGAACGGTTCCTGGGTACTCCCGTGCTCATCGGCTCGCTTGAATATCAGCCACCCATTCGCGTGGCCACGCTCCATCTGGACGGCGTCGACCGTCAGCCCGTTTCCATTTTGAACGAGCTCAAAGCGTTGCTCGGGAAAGCCGTGCAGGTGCCAGGTACCAAACTGGATTAGCGCCGCGCCCACGCCATCTGCCCTCTCGTGCGATAATCCTCCGCAGAAGTCACCAAAAGCAGAGGGAGTTTGTGATGAAGGTTCTTTTGGTCAATGGCAGCCCCAAGGCAAACGGCAACACGGCCCGCGCACTCGCCGAAGTCGCCGGGCAGCTCAATGCCGAAGGCATTGATACCGAGGTGTTTCAGCTGGGCGCCAAGCCCATTCGCGATTGCATCGGTTGCGGCCAGTGCGGCAAGCTCGGTGGTCGCTGCACCTTTGACGACGACGTGGTGAACGAGCTCATCGCTGCCGCCGAGCAGTCAGATGGCTTTGTCTTTGGCTCGCCCGTCTACTATGCGCATCCCAGCGGACGCATCCTCTCGGCCCTCGATCGCGCCTTCTATGCAGGCGGGCAAGCCTTTGAGCACAAGCCCGGCGCCGCGGTCGCCGTCGCCCGTCGCGGCGGCACGTCGACCACGTTCGATGTGCTCAACAAGTACTTCACCATTAAGCAAATGCCCGTGGTTGCTTCCACCTACTGGAACAACGTGTTTGGCCGCGTGCCCGGCGACGCCGATGGGGATGCCGAGGGCCTTGCCACTATGCGAAACATCGGCAAAAACATGGCCTGGCTCCTGCGCTGCATCGAGGCGGGACAAGCCGCCGGTATCAACGCACCCGAGGCAGATCGCGCAACGACCAACTTCATCAGGTAGAACGGCGGAGCATGAATATCCAGATTTTTGGCACCAAAAAGTCCTTCGATACCAAGAAAGCACAGCGCTTCTTCAAAGAGCGCCGCATTAAGGTACAGTTTATTGACCTTAAGGAAAAGGAGATGAGCAAGGGCGAGCTCACGAGCGTGATGCAGGCGGTCGGCGGTATCGACAAGCTGCTCAACCCCAAAGCCAAGGACGAGGAGACGCTCGCGCTCATCCAGCACCTTACCCCCAGCCAGCGCTTCGACAAGCTGCTCGAGAACCAGCAGGTTCTAGCCGAGCCCATCGTGCGCAACGGCAAAAAGGCCACCGTCGGTTATTGTCCCGATGTATGGGGAGCCTGGGAGTAGCCTGTGTTATTTGCCGGCGCGTGGGTATAAGAGCAGGCGTTTGGCATATGATTCAACTGTAAGCCATGTCTAACAAAGGAGGGCACATGCCCAACAAACCCGTGAAGATCATCATGCTTACCGGATACCTCGGTGCCGGCAAGACCACGCTGCTCAACCACATCCTCGCTAACGACGGCGGCATCCGCGCCGCCGTGATCGTCAACGATATCGGCGAGATCAACGTCGACGCCAGCCTCATCGCCGACGGCGGCCTTTCCGAGACCGACGACCTCATCCCGCTCACCAACGGCTGCATCTGCTGCACGCTTTCGGATGACCTGGCCAACCAGCTGCAGGGCATCGCCGATTCGGGCAACTTCGACTACATCATCATCGAGGCATCGGGCATTTGCGAGCCCATCCCCATCGCCTACACCATCTCGAGCTTCTGCGACGAGGCCAAGGTGGGCGGCGAGCCCAAGCTCGCGCTCGACAACATCGTGGCCGTGGTCGACTGCGCCCGCATGTACGACGAGTTCAACGGCGGTCGCGACCTGCTGGCCGAGGACATCGACGAGGACGACATCGAAAGCCTGCTTATCCAGCAGATCGAGTTCTGCTCCACGCTGATCCTCAACAAGACCGATACTGTGAGCCCTGAGCAGATTGCCGAGCTTAAGGCCATCGTGCGCAGCCTGCAGAAAGACGCCGTGATCGTCGAGGCCCAAAACGGCGAGGTCCCCATGGAGGAGCTGCTCGACACCGACCGCTTCGACTTTATGCGCGCCTACAACTCCGCAGCTTGGATCGAGGCCATGGAGCATCCCGAGGAGCACGACGACCCCGAGGTGCTCGAGTACGACATCGAGACCTTTGTGTACTCGCGCCGCAAGCCGTTTGACCTGAAAAAGTTCACCGATTTTGTTGAGCAGGAGTGGCCAGACGAGGTCATCCGCGTCAAGGGTCCGCTGTGGCAGACCGGCGATCCGGACATGTGCTACATGTTTGAGCAGGCCGGCCACCAGATGCGCCTGATGGAAAACGGCCTGTTCGTTGACTCCGCGCCCGAGGGCGAGAAGCAGAAGATCATCGACGAGAACCCCGAGATCATGCAGATTTGGGACGACGAGACGGGCGACCGCATGACGAGCCTGTGCATCATCGGCCGTCACATGGACAAGGATGCGCTCATCGCTTCCCTCGATGCCTGCCTGACCGACTGGCACCGCGCCTAGGTTTATCCAAGCGGGCATTTTTCCGCCTACACAACCGCCAAACCACCACGAAGGTGCCCTTCGTGGTGGTTTTTCGTTCTGAGCCAAGGAGATTCATGTTCAATATCGTGCTGTATGCACCCGAAATTCCGGCCAATACAGGCAATATCGGCCGTACCTGCGTGGTCACCGGCGCCCGTCTGCATCTGGTGGAGCCGCTGGGGTTTTCGCTCGACGACAAGACGGTGCGTCGTGCCGGACTGGGCTACTGGCAAAACTTGGACGTGACGACCTATGCCAGCTGGGAGGATTTCCTTGCGCGCAACGGCCTCTCCCCTGCCGACGAGCGCCTGCATCTGCTGACCAAAAAGGCGCGCAGAACCTATGCGCAGAGCACCTACCGCGATGGCGACTACTTGGTCTTTGGCAGCGAGAGCTCGGGCATTCCCGAGCCACTGCTTGCCGCGGCGCCCGAGCGCTGCGAGCGCATCCCGATGCTGCGCGATTGCGACTCGCTCGATAACGCCGAGGCATGGGAAGCTCACGAGGAATCGCTGGGGCATACCGAGGACAGCCACGAGGCCATCCTTCGGCAGGATATCTGCGGCAACTTCGTCAATCCCGACGACTACCGCATCAGCGCCCTCAACCTTTCCAACAGCGCCGCCATCGTCCTCTACGAGGCCCTGCGCCAGGCAGGCTTTCCGGGAATGTGACAAAGGGGCTGTCCCTTTGTCACATTCAAGCGCCACGCCGATGGCACACACGCCTAATTGATGCTCTAGATAAAGAGCCCTCACTTTTAATCAGAATTAACTAAAGTAAAATGAAGTTAAACGGCGGTGTGAAAGGAGAGCCTTGTGAAATATCTCGAGAACCCGTTTACCCCCAGTTTTGGTGAGGTTCCTGCCCATCTCGCTGGCAGACAACAGATTATTCGGGATTTGGACCGTGCCTTCTTGAGCCAGCGTAGGCGCCCAGAATTGACCTCGATCTTCTCAGGCGCGCGTGGAACCGGTAAAACCGCTCTCATGTCGTCGCTCGCGACAAGGGCGGAATCCCACGGCTGGATAGCCGTAAAGACGACCGCGCTCCCGGGAATGCTTGAGGAAATCGAGTTCGGGGCGAAACGTGCTGCCGGCCATCTTATCGACCCGTCTAAGAACTTCGAAGTCACCGGCCTCGGAATTGCACCGCTCGGCAGCATCGAGGTCAATCGCGTTCACGATGCCTCAACCTGGCGTTATCGCATGAGCGACATCATCGACCAGCTCAACGAGGCGGGCACCGGTCTGCTCGTCACGGTTGACGAGGTGGACCCGACACTCGATGAGATGATTCAGCTCGCAGCGACGTATCAGCACTTTGTGACCGATGGAAAACGCGTCGCCCTGCTCATGGCGGGACTTCCCAACAACGTATCGACGCTACTGAACCACAAGACGGTCTCGTTCCTTCGCCGCGCCCAACAATATCATCTGGGTCGCATTGCCGACTATGACGTACGCGAGGCCTTGATTCGCACAATCCAGGAAAACGATCGCCTGGCAGATGCTGAGGGAATCGATAGAGCCGTCCACTCGATCTCTGGTTTTCCCTTCCTATTGCAACTCGTAGGCTACCGTGCCTGGGATCTCACAAGCGATTCGAAGGAAATCTCGTCACGCGACTTTGACCTGGGAATCAAAATCGCGCGCGACGAGATGGACGACCGAATCCTCGCGGCAACCTATCGGGAACTCACTGCAGAGGACAAGCGATTCCTCATCGCCATGCTCGATGACGAGGAAGAGTCCACCACCGCCGACCTTGTCGAGCGCCTTAAGCGTTCGCCGCAGCAGGTCTCCCGCTACCGACGCCGCATGATAGATGCCGGCATCATCGGGCAACGAGGACGAGGGCTCGTCGCATTTGAATTGCCATTCTTCCGCGACTATCTCGCGGCTCAATGCGTGAAATAGGCATCAATGAGGCAAAGAGGCTGTCCCTTTGTCACATTCGGTTATAGGTAGCGGCCGGTGATGCTTGTGGAGCAGGCGGCGATGTCGCCCGGCGTGCCGGCGCAGACGATTTGCCCGCCCGCGTCGCCACCGCCCGGGCCCATGTCGATCACGTAATCGGCATTGCGGATAAGGTCGAGATCGTGTTCAATCACGATAACCGTGGCGCCCTTGGCAACGAGGCCGTCGAACACACTCAGCAACACTTGGACATCGAGCGGATGTAGTCCGATTGTGGGCTCGTCGAACACGAATACGGCGTCGTCCTGCACGCGGCCCATCTCGCTCGCGAGCTTAAGGCGCTGTGCCTCACCGCCCGAAAGCGCCGGCGTGGGCTCACCGAGCGTGAGATAACCCAGGCCCAGGTCGTGCAAGGTCTGTAAGCGCGTCTGAACCTTCTTGAGTCCCACCGTGGCGTCGAGGGCCTCGTCCACACTCATGTCCATGAGCTGCGGCAACGTAAGCAAGCTCCCGTCCTTGCCCTCGCGATGGATATGCGAGGCGGCCTCGGCGTAGCGCGAACCACGGCATGCCGGGCAGACAATCTCGACATCGGGCAAAAACTGCACGTCGAGCGATATCGAGCCCGTGCCATCGCACGTAGGGCAGCGCAAGGCGCCAGTGTTGTAGCTGAAGGCGCCCGCCTTGTAGCCGGCCGCTTTGGCTTCGGGCGTACGGGCAAAGGCGCGGCGCAGCTCGTCATGGATGTCGGCATAGGTTGCCACCGTCGAGCGAACATTGGCGCCGATGGGCGTAGCGTCAATCAGGTTGGCGCGGGCAATGCCTTCGGCATCGATCCAGCGCACATGGCGTGGCAAGCGCTCGCCAGCTGCCTGCGCCTTAAGCGCCGGGATGAGCGTCTCGAGCACGAGCGTCGTCTTGCCCGAACCCGAAACGCCCGTCACCGCGACGAGACGGCCGCGTGGGATATCGACTTCAAGCGGCTTGACGGTATGGATAGCATTGGTCGCCATGCAGATATGGCCCTGGTCGAACATTTCCTCGTCAGTCACCTGTGGGCGCAAACGCTTGGGCTCGGCGCGCAAAAACGGCGCGATGCGACTGCCCTGCGATTGTTCGACCTCGTCTACCGTACCAGCGGCGATCACGTTGCCACCGCCCGCTCCGGCAACGGGGCCCATCTCGACCAGGTAGTCGGCTTCCGCCAGTACGCGCGTATCGTGGTCGACAACGACCACGGTGTTGCCGTCATCCACCAGATCGCGCATCACGCCTACCAGGCCGTCGACATTGGCAGGATGCAAGCCAATCGAAGGCTCGTCCAGCACATAAAGCACACCCGTCGATCGATTGCGCACCACGCGGGCGAGTTGCACGCGCTGGCGCTCACCCGTGGAGAGCGTGGCACCGGCGCGGTCGAGTGAAAGGTAATCAAGGCCCAGGTCGACCAGACGACGGGCCGCACCCAAAAACGAATCGCAGATATCCGTCGCCATGGGCCGCATCTCGACCGGCAAGGATGCGGGCACGCCACGCACCCACTCAATCGCCTCGCCCAGCGTCATGGCCGCCGCCTGCGCCAGATTGATACCGCGCACTTGGGGCTGGCACGCAGCCTCGGAAAGACGCGTGCCACCACAGTCACGGCATGCTCCCTCGCGCAAAAAGCGCGCAACGCGTTTTAAGCCCTTATCGTCCTTAACCTTGGCGAGCGCATTCTCGACGGTATAGACGGCGTTGTAATAGGTAAAGTCGAGCGGCGTAGCACCCTCGCCGTTTTTGGGAACGTAGAGAATGTGCTTCTTAACCGCTGGACCATGGAACACGATGTCGCGCTCTTGAGGCGTGAGCTGGTTAAACGGCACGTCGGTGCGCACGCCCATCTCACCTGCCACCTGCTTCATCAGATCCCACATGAGCGTACCCCAGGGAAGCACCGCGCCTTCGTTGATGGTCTTTGACTCGTCGGGCACCAGACTCGCCTCGTCCACCTCGCGCATGACACCAGTGCCGCCGCAGGTAGAGCACGCGCCGCCGCTGTTAAAGGCAAGGTCCTCGGCACCCGGCGCGTAGAACTCGCGGCCGCATGCGGGGCACGTGAGCGATAGGCCAGCAGCAACGTTAAGGCTCGGCTCCACGCGCGCCCCGCAGTGCGGGCACACGTGATGGGCACAACGGCTAAAGAGCAGACGCAGGCTATTGTTGAGCTCGGTCATGGTGCCAAAGGTCGAGCGCACGCCCGGTACGCTCGGACGCTGGTGCAGCGCGAGCGCCGCCGGCACGTGCAAGACCTCATCCACCTGGGCATGTTCGGCCTGCGTCAGACGACGGCGAGTATAGGTGCTGAGCGCCTCCAGGTAACGGCGCGAGCCCTCGGCATAAAGAACCCCCAGCGCCAGCGAACTCTTGCCCGAACCCGACACGCCGGCAATGCCCACAAGCTTTCCCAGCGGAATATCGATATCGATGTCTTTAAGGTTATGAACGCGCGCGCCACGCACCTCGATAGCCTGCGGGCTCATCTTCTGTTCCGTCACCTTTATCACCCTACTCATGCCATAAAACTCGATCGCGAACGTACGCGCCCAGCATGGGCACGGTAAACCGGACGAGGCCGTATCCGGCAGCCTCGATGACGCGCTCGCGAATCAGGCTTGCGCGATATTTGCTCGCCCAGCTCTGGGTGCGATCGCAGCGCTCAATGATATCCGCCATGCGAGTCGGTTTGTCCTCGTCAACCGCCATGGCCTCGATAAAAAGGCGCTGTGGACTGCGCAGCCCGTAATATAGAGGCGCGTCAACCGCTTCGTAGAACTCGGAGACGGCATCCGCATGGCCATCCTCGATATCGTGCCTTTCGATGACTTGCGAGCCACGCCGGACAGCAGAGCGCCACATGTAATAGCCCACCAGCTGAACCATATAGGGATGCCCCATGCTCCTGTGTGCCGCAAGGTCCGCCGTCTCCGCGTCAACGTAAAGACCAGCGTCTTTGACCGTCTGGATATATGAATCACGCACCTTGGGCAAGGATATCGCCCCCAGCGTACGCTGCTGGGCACGCCGCAAAAACGTCACGCTCGGCTCTTCGAGCAGATCGTCAACCATACTGGGTAAGCCGGCGAACACCAGCGCAAGACCGCGCTGGTCGCTATCGGGCAATCCCGTGGCATCCTGGTCTCCGAGCACCTGCTGATAGAGAACGGCAAGAGCCGCTAGTTCCTCGATAGACGCAGATTGCGCCTCGTCAATCGCAAACAGTATGCCCTTGCCTGGACCGAGCTTCTTGAGGCGCTCGTTGACCAGCCCTCGCAACGTTTCGCCCTTTGCTCGCGCCGCCTCGACCGACATCCGGCCAAACGACGAACCGAATTCCATTGACGTCACAACGGGCCTATTCGAGCGAAGCGCGTCGGCCAAGCGGTCGCATAAGCCAAGCGAAGCGGAATCGGAGACAACCGCCCATCCGCGCTCGCTGGCCAGACGTTGCAGCTCCCGCAGGAGAACTGTCTTGCCGCAGCCGCGGTTTCCCGTAATGAGCATGAGCCTGCCCGGCGCTCCGGCGCCGTTATCGAGCCCTTCCTCGAAATCTTCGATGACCGACTCGCGACCAATGAGCATCGGAGGCCGCTTGCCTGCCGTTGGCTTAAAGGGATTTGGATTCATGTCGGCCTCCTCGGATTGGCAAACGCTGCCTATAGTTATACCAACTTATACCGAGTTATACCAACAGCAGGTGACAAAGAGGCCGCCCTTCTATCACCTATGGCAGAAGAACTCTGCGTCTGCTGCTCGCCAGGGGCGGAAGGTGGAGGGATCGACCTTTACGTGGGCTGCCTCGGGGACGTCGTACCATTTGACCGTGTAACCGGCGCCGTGGGAGCAAAAGACCGAATCGGGCGTGTTGGGCAGATCGGCCTCGGGCTCATAGGCGGCCGTCTCGATGACGCGCTCGGCATCATGGCAAGCCGCATAGCCGGCGAACTCTAGGTACAGATGCCCACGACCACTCGTATAGGCGGCCACCTCCAGCGCGTAATCCTGCACCTCAGATGCCGGCACGCGACCCACAAGCTTCGCCCGGTCTCCCGCCATCGTCGGCGGCTCGTACTCGGCACCCATGCGCGTGGCATCCGAGAGTGCCCGGCCCACGCACTCCCCCGGCACCTCGAGCTCAAAGCGATACCACGGCTCCAACAGCACCGCCGCGCCGGCGTCACGCGCCTGCATCAAACCCTGGCGAATCGCGCGGTACGTGGCCTGGCGAAAGTCGCCGCCCTCGGTGTGTTTGGCATGCGCACGGCCGCCCGTGAGTGTAATGCGCACATCGGCGATGGGCGAGCCGGTCAGCACGCCCAGGTGATCGCGCTCCATGGCGTTGGTGAGTGCCAAACGCTGCCAGTTAAGATCGAGCTCGTCGGTCGAGGTCACGGTGCCAAACTGCACGCCCGAACCCGCTGGCAACGGCTCCAGGCGCAGATGTACCTCGGCATAGTGGCGCAGCGGCTCAAAGTGGCCCACGCCCTCGACCGGCTGCGAAATAGTCTCCTTATAGAGAATGCCGCCGGGCTCAAACTCGACCGCAAGGCCAAAACGATCGGCAAGAACGCGCTGCACGACCTCGAGCTGCACCGCTCCCATGAGCTGCAGATGTATTTGTTCAAGATGCGTATTCCAGCTTACGCCGAGCATGGGATCCTCGTCGGCAAGCTCGGCCAGCGCTTGGAACACCGTATGGACATCGTGCTCGTTCGGCAGCACCGTATAGGTGAGAACCGGCGCAATGACAGGTGCATCGCCCGCGGGCTCCGCGCCCAGGGCGTCCCCCGGGCGAACGTGCGCAAGGCCCGTCACGGCACAAATACCGCCAGCAGCAACTTCTTGGGCAAGCTCATACTTCTCGCCGTTATAGATGCGTACCTGATCGACCTTCTGCTCCCATGCCTCGGCACCGGAACGTCCGCCAATCATCTGCTTGGCATGCAGCGTGCCGCCGGTCACTTTAACCCATGCCAAGCGCTCACCGCGATCCCCGCGGCTGACACGATAGACGCGCGCGGCAAACTCCGGGTGCCATGCCTGTTCGCGCATCAGCGCGCATATGCCATCCAGCAGTTCGTCCACGCCTTGGTCCCTGAGCGCCGATCCGGCAAAGCAAGGAAAGAGCTTGCGCTCGGCAACCATGCGCGACAGCGTCGCGGCGGAAAGCTCACCCGCCTCAAGAAACTCCTCGAGCGCCGCCTCGTCCAACGCAGCAGCGTCCTCCTGAACGGAGCCGCCCGCCAGCAGTTCGTTGGCATCCAGGCAGCCTTCGGAAAGACGCTGCCCAAGCTGTGCCAGCAAAACATCGCGGCCGGGATTCTCCAAATCGATTTTGTTGATGAAGATGAATGTCGGGATGTCATAACGTGCAAGCAGGCGCCACAGGGTTTCGGTGTGTCCCTGCACGCCGTCGTTGGCACCCACAACCAAAATCGCATAGTCAAGCGCGCGCAGCGTGCGCTCCGCCTCGGCCGAAAAATCGACGTGGCCGGGCGCATCCACGAGCATGACGTGGGTATCACCGTGGTCGAGCACGGCCTGCGACGAAAAAATCGTGATGCCACGCTCGCGCTCGATCGCGTTCGTGTCCAGATGCGAATCGCCATCGTCCACGCGGCCGCGCTTGCGAATGCGACCCGCGTTGAACAGCATGACCTCGGCCAACGTGGTCTTGCCGGCATCGACGTGCGCCAAGATTCCAACGACCGCTTGCTTCGACATGGCTCTCCTCTTATTGCAAGCCCATCGCACGCGGCAACGGGCGTTCACGCTCCACACTGGATGATACAATTTACGGGCCGGCGGGCGAAGCGGGCCCTATCCCCCGACCAAGCTCATCGCCCTGCGTTGCCGCGCGGCGATTTTCGTAGGTTCGCGCCTTGCGAAAGCCGGCTTGCAAATCAGCGCAGCGAACGAAAATGGCCCCACCCGGGACCATTTTCGTTCGTGCGAATTGTTGACACGTGCCCCTGCTCTTACGCCTCGCGCAGCCAGTCGAACGCAACACGCGGCGTGCCGTCCGACACATGCACGACGCCGGCACGCTCGAACCCCGCCTTAATACTCGCGCCCTGCATGGGCAGGTTGTCCTGATGCGTGTCGATGCGCAGGTGATCGGCACGCTCCTTGGCAAAGGCAAACATCGCAGCCGCGATACCGTGCACGGTGCCATCGGATGCCACACGGTGCAGCACGGCGTACGGAGTGTCGCTGCGCCATTGACCATCCTCAATTACGTCATAGCACTCGTCCGGGCCCGGCAAAAAGGCAAACGTCGCCACCACGCGGCCATCGACTTCGCACACATAGCTGCCACCGGCGGCGATATCGGCAGCCAGTTGCTCGGCAGAAGGCGTGCCCTCGGGCCACTGTGTGGCGTTGCCATGCGCGCGCATAAAGGCGCGGGCCGCGTCATAGATAGCCATGACAGCGGGAATGTCGGTATCGAGGGTTTTTCTGATCATCACGCGGCGACCTCACGTTTATTGGTATCACTTTGATTGAGCAATGATACCAACGTTTGGAGAGGGGCGCGATGCAGATGGGGAGCAAAAAGCGAGCCGCCTGGTCAAAAGCAAAAAGCGAGTTTTTGAGCACTGCCACCGGCGGCGATATGAGCGACCTGTTTGCACGCGAGGACGAGCGCCGCGACGCCCTGGACGCCGAGCGCGATGAGGCCTGGCGCTACAAGTCGTGCGAGCGCAAAAACCGTTACGACACGCGCGCCGAGGCCGAGGCCGTTATGGCCGACTGCGAAAACCGCGGGCGGCGCGGTTTGGCCTGCTACAAATGCGAATACTGCGGTGGATGGCACCTGACGTCGCACCCTTGGAAATAGGCGCCGCATCGGCACGGCATTGACGGAGCGCCAGCCATCGCACGCAAGCTACGGGCGCGGCGGCACCAAAACATCGTAACGAACGGCCTTGCCCGCAAGTTGATAGCTCGGCTTAACGCCGGCAAGCAGTGGCCCCTTCACCGGTCGCTTGATAACGACCTTGCGCGGGTGCACCGCAAGCGCAGCTTCGACCAACGTCTCCTCATCGGCGCACGGCTGTTCCAGATGATGCAAGAGTTGGAACTTCTTTTTAACCGCCGCGCTCTTGGTGCGTCCGGGAAACATGGGGTCCAGATACACCACGTCAGGAACGGTGAGCTCGCCCTGCCCGATCAGCTCAGCTGTATGGCGAAGGCCGGCAATGCTGTCCTCGCCCGCATGTAAGCGCATGCGCGCCACGGCTGTCGCAAGCGCCGGATCATCTGCCGCGCGATCCAAGGCATCCTTGAGGAGCGCCGCGATCACGCAATCCTGCTCATACAGATCGACGGTAAAGCCCGCGGCCGCCAGCAGCAGCGAATCCTCGCCAAAGCCTGCCGTGGCGTCAATCGCCCATGGGCTCTCGATGCCTTTTGCGCGCGCAGCCTTTACCAGCAGTTCTTGCTGCAGACGGCCCTGCTTGAGCCGTGGAAGCATGCGGCCAAAATCGGCACGCAGCTCCATCGTGCCGTCGGTGAGCGTGAGGCCCTCGGACTTCCCGATTAGCTCAAGCCCCGCGGCCCGAGCAACAGAAAAGGGATCGACGACACCCATGGACACTCCTTAACAAGCAAAACGAATACGTGAGCGCCGTTCATGTCGGCACCCAACCGTCCGCTATTGTCCCACATGCGACATGGCCCACAGCATCCCAATGCAAAGCACCGCCATCAATCCCGTGCACACGGCAGCGATCGCAGAATCACTTATGCGCCTTCCCAACGACCGCGGTTCACGCACTTGCCCTGCTCCGTACATCATGGCTCCTCCTTGAGACCAGCTCTTACCATGGACCCATCATCGCAGCGCCGCGCATACGCTGCCATCGATTTGACTTACGCCCAGCTTTCTTTTTTGAAAGGTTGGGTTTGGCTGCGCGGGCTCAATGCGCTTTCAGGCGCATGCATCGCCGCGTTGAACTACAATGTGCTTCACCATATGTGCAGCACATTGGGTGCGCCAAGTTGGCGTACTCGTATCGAAAGGACCAGCCATGAGCTTCACTCGCAAGACTCTCAAAATCCTTGCTCTCATCTACTTTGTTTTGGGCATCGCCAGCCTCGTCACCGCCGGCGTCGGTATCGCCACGGGCGGTCTCGATTCCACGTACGGTTCGTACGCCACGCTCGCAGCGGTCGTACTTATCACCAAGGGTCTCGTCGACCTTGCCGCAGGCGTCGCCGGTATCAAGGGCGCCAACAAGCCTTCGCAGGTGGACGGCGCGTTTAAGCTCGGTATTGTTGCCGCGGTCGCCACGCTTGCCCAAGCGGTGCTCACGCTTCCCGCGTTTGGCGGCGACGCCATCAACTTTGGCGCCTTTGTCATCGTGGTGTACGACCTGTTCTTTGTTCAGCAGGCACACGCCGTTAAGGCCGAGAACAAGGACCGCCTGTAGGCACCTGTCTCCCATAGCCCCTGCTATCAAGCAGCTAAAAAGGGCCGATCGCGCATCTCCGCGGTCGGCCCTTTACGTTTGCCCAGATAAAACCTACCAAAATAAACCTGTCCCTTTTTGGCAGGTTGTTAGCTGTGGCGGTACTCGGCGATGATGAAGTCGATGTCGGTTTGAAGGGTGTCCAAGTTTGCCAGGCGCTCTTTGTCGGCAGGGCGCGTGCGGTAGTAGTACGGCGTCATCTGGAACACCGCCTCGATGTCTGCCTGAGTCTGGAGCGTAATGTTCGCAGACACCCGCTGCGTTCCGACTAACTCGAGCTCGGTGGTCTTCGGCAGCTTCTCATCGTTAAGGTACGGCGTGTCGTAGAGCACCTCTTTGAGCCCAAAGAGATGACGAGCACCCGGTACCACGGTATAGAGTGAACCCTCTGGCGCCAGCACGCGGGCAAACTCGCGCTCGTTAAAGGGAGCAAAGAGTTCGGTCACCATATCGAAGGCGCCATCGGCCACGGGGATGTCCTTCATGTTGGCCACGAAGTAGGTCGCATCGCCGCGCTTGGCGGCAAGGCGCACCATCTCTTTGCCCAGGTCAAAGCCGTAAGCATCCACGCCCGGCACCGCGCCCATAGCACTCGTGTAATACCCCTCGCCACAGCAAATGTCGAGCAAGGGCAGTGGCTTGTCCGACGTAGCCGCGCACCGCTGAGCTCGTTCGCGCACGAGCTCGACCATCGTATCGCGCAACGGCGCATAGTAACCGCGGTTCAGAAAGTCGCGACGGCTGCGCGCCTGTGACTTGGGATCGCCCATGGAGTCGCCGCTCTTGGACGAGCGCAGTAGATATAGATAGCCCTCGCGCGCACGGTCAAACCGGTGTCCGCCCGCACATGCAGCACCGCGCTCATTGTCCACCAACGGCTCATGGCAAACGGGACACAACAACATGGCAACTCCTTAGCGCGAACAACACAACGCCCACCATTGTCGCACGCCTTCCCCGCCTAGTCATTGGGGACGTTCTTGAATGACTAGTCGTTTAAGGACGTCCCCAATGACTACAAGGAGTGTCCCCAGCTGCCGGCAGAAAAGGAACGTCCCTAAGTGCCGACTGGTTGCATTAGGAGTATCATCGTCTGCGCAAATAAGCACGAAATAGCATGTTAGAGATTGAGAGCGTATGGCTGATACCGCATCTAAGCACATTGACATGACCACCGGCTCGCTGTGGCACAATATTCCCCTGTTCGCCTTCCCCGTGGCCGCCACGAGCATCTTGGAGCAGCTGTCGAACCTCATCGCCACGGTCATCATCGGTAACTTCTCGGGCGACCAGGGAACCCTCGCCATGGCGGCGGTCGGCTCCAATGTTCCGCTTACCAGCCTTATGCTCAACCTGTTTATTGGCATGTCGCTTGGCTCCAACGTGGTCATCGCCAACGCTATCGGCCGCAACGATCAGAACATGGTCAAGCGCGCCGTCCATACCTCGATTTTAATGGCGCTCGTGGGCTTTGTCGTCATCGCGCTGGGCGAGATCTTTGCCGAGCCCATGCTCGCCGCGCTCAACGTTCCCGCCGAGACCATGCCGCTCGCCTCACTCTACCTACGCGTCTTTTTGCTCAGCATGCCCTCGATTTTGCTCTACAACTTTGAGGCCGCGATCTTCCGCTCCGTCGGCATCACCCGCATGCCGCTGCAGGCGCTTGCCGTGTCCACCGTCCTCAACATTGGCCTGGACCTCATCTTTGTCCCAATACTCCACTGGGGCGTCGCGGGCGTCGCCATCGCCACCGCCATCGCCTACACCGTCAGCGCCGCTACGCTCTTTATCCGCCTGCTCAAGACCGACTCCGTCGTCCGCGTCACCCTACGCGACCTGGCTATCGACCCCGTCGCCCTCAAGCGCATCGTCAAGATCGGCCTGCCCGCCGGCATCCAAAGCGCCGTCTTTGCCGTCGCCAACATCATCATCCAGTCTGCCATCAACAGCCTGGGCACCGAGGTCATGGCGGCATCGAGCGCCGCCATGAGCCTGGAGTACGTGTGCTATAACCTGCTCAACAGCTTTAGCCAGGCTTGCACCACCTTTGTGGGACAAAACCACGGCGCCCGCCAGATCGATCGCTGCACCAAAACGCTTAAGGTCTGCCTGGTCGAAGGCGGTATCGTTGCACTCACCACGATCATCGTTATTGTCGGCCTGGGGCGCGAGATCTTGTCGCTGTTCAACAGCGATCCCAACATCGTCTCGATCGGCTATATCCGCGTGTGCTCGATCTTCCCGGCGTACGCCTTTAGCATGTTCTACGAAAACATGTCAGGCTACCTGCGCGGCTTTGGCATCTCGCTCACACCCGCCCTCATCACCATGATCTGCGTCTGCGGCATCCGCTTCTACTGGGTGTTCTGCGTGTTCCCGCACTTCCGCACCTTTGCGAACATCATGATGGTCTACCCCATCAGCCTGGGCACCACGGCGTTCTTTATGGTCGTGGCGGTACTACTTTGCCACCCGGCACGCACCTATCGCGCCACCCAAGCCAAAGCGACAGCCCGCTAAACACCGCACTCAACGCCACGACAGTCATTAATTGACAATATGCGAGCTCATATAGTCGATAAAGCGCCTCGTGGCGATAGGCATGGTGTCCCAGCTGCGCCAGGCGGCCACCACGTCGCGCGAGGGGGCATGCACGATGGGCCGCACACGAATATCGGCTCGCATGCCCTCCACAGTACGACGGTAGAGCATGCTCACGCCTAGGCCCTCCTCCACCATCGCCATGATGGTGTAGTCGTCAGTCACCTCGCTCGTCACGTGCGGCGACAGCCCATGCGCCGCAAATGCATCGAGCACCAGGCTCTGTTCGCCCTCATCCAGCAGTACAAACGGCTCGGACGCCAGGTCGGCGAGTGTCACCTTTTCCTTTGCCGTCAGCGGATGCGCGGCCGGCAACAATGCCACCAACTCATCGTGATAGACCACGCGCTTCTCGAGCCCAGCGGTAAATCCGCGTGCCGTAAAGCAAAAATCAACCACGCCATCGTGCACCCACTGGGCGTTGCGCGTGTAATCGCCCTGCTTGAGGGTAAAGCGTACGCCCGGGTGCAGGGCTCCAAAATCGCGGATCACGCGCGGCAATACGGTTCGACTCACGTTGGTAAACGTCGCGATGCGAATATCAGTCGACGAAAGCCCCAGCAGCTCCTGCCGCTTGCCCTCGAGCTCGAGCTCGGCGGTCACAATCTGGCGCAGGTACGGCAGATATTGTTTACCGTCGCGCGTAAGCGAAACGCCCTGCTTTCCGCGCTCGATAAGCGTGGTGCCCAGCTCGCGCTCGAGCGCCTTGACGGCCTGGCTCACCGCACTTTGCGTATAGCCCAACTCGTCCGCCGCGCCTTTAAGGCTGCCGCGGTCGACCACCATACAAACAATCTGATACCGCGATGCCATCGTGCCTCCACATCAATGCAGCCGTAAAACGTTTTGCCAGCGCTTTTCGCGCCTACTTTAGCGTTTCTTAATCATACTGAAGATACATTCGCTTTACTACATCAACATCTGAGAGCAGAATCCTTTGTGCGAAACCGTTCTGTAACAAAAGGAGTCCCATGGATCGCAAAAAAGCAATCGCGCTCTCATTTTCCGTTCCCGTCGCATGGGGCTTTTCGTATCCCCTCATGAAGATCGGCATGGACAGCATGAACGCCACGAGCATCGTCGCGTTGCGCTGCATCATCGCCTTTGTGGCCTGTCTGCTGCTCTTCCACAAGCGCGCGTTCCGCATCAACCGCGACCTTATGGTTCGTGCCGCTATCATCGGCGCCATTATGGCAACCGAGCTCACCTGCATGTGCTTGGGCTCTAGCCTCACTTCTGCCTCCACTGCCGGCTTTTTGCAGAGCCTGACGGTCGTGATCGTGCCGTTTGCCAACGCCGCCCTGCTGCGCCGCGCCCCCGAGCGCAAGGTGCTCATCGGCACGGCTATCGTCACCTGCGGCATGCTGCTGCTCTCGGGCGCCGACTTTACCAGCCTGAATCCCGGCGCGATCATCATGCTGCTCTCGGCCTTTATCTATGCCAGCCACATTATCGTGGCCAAGCGCTTTGTCGAAGAAGTCGATCCGCTGTCCCTGGGCGTTTGGCAGCTGGGCTTTGGCGGCCTGTTCTCGGGCATTGCCGCATGCGTCTTTGGCGGTTTCGCACTTCCCAGTACGCCCAGCGAGATCGTGGTCGTCGTTGCCCTCGCGCTCATCTGCTCTGCCTACGGCTTTATCACCCAGACGCTCGTGCAGCCCCACGTGCCCGCCGAGACCACTGGCTTCGCCTTCTCGCTCGAGCCGGTCTGCTCCGCCGTCTTTTCGTTCTTCCTGGTCGGCGAGGTCCTGAGCCCCATCGCCTTCTTTGGCGCCGCCCTCATCCTCACCGGCGTCATGGTAGCAACCGTCGAGCTTCCGCGCCTCCGCGCACATGGACAGGCTCGCATGGCAGGAGCGCCCGAGCACGTCTCGTAGACCCCACTCTTCATACAGCCGCGGCATAAAGGCAACCGGTGCGCCTTTACAATAGATGCCAGCAGAGCATCTGACGTAAAGGAGCCCCATGGACGCCGCGACCCGCGACCGCAACATAGCAACTTGGTTGGGCGATGCGCCGCAGCCGGTACGTGACACTACGAACCAGCTGCTCGAGCGTATCGCCCTTTTGCGTGCCGAGCAGACCATCTACCCGGCACAAGACGACATCCTCAATGCCCTCGCCTACACCCCGGCCGACCAGGTCAAAGTTGTCATCTTGGGTCAAGACCCCTATCACGGACCCAACCAGGCCATGGGACTGTCGTTCTCGGTCCCCGCGACGCAAACCAAGTTGCCGCCGAGCCTGCGCAACATCTATAAAGAACTCAAAGCCGATCTGGGTTGCCCCATTCCCGCCACGGGAGACCTAACCCCATGGGCACAGCAGGGCGTCCTGCTTCTCAACACCACGCTCACCGTGCGCGAGCATGCCGCGAACTCGCACGCCAAACTGGGCTGGAGCACGCTCACCGACTACGTTATCGAACGCTGCTGTCAGCTGCCCCAGCCGGTAGTCTTTTTGGCATGGGGCCGCTTTGCTCAGCAGATGGTCGAAGGCAAGCTCGTCGCAACTGGTGCGGGCGAGGCAACCGGCAAGTTCTGCCTGGCCTCCACGCACCCCTCGCCGCTTTCGGCCAACCGCGCCACGGCAGAACTCCCCGCCTTTATGGGGTCGCGTCCCTTCTCGGCAGCCAATCGGCTACTCGAACAGCACGACTCGACCCCCGTCAACTGGACTTGCCTCGGCTAACAATCGATACATCAAAAACGCGCCCGACAGCTTTCCATCGGGCGCGTTTCCTATTCGGGCCAAATAAATTGTGTGCGGCCGGCCTCGCCGCCATCGATCAACAGACTCTGTCCGGTCATAAACCGGTTGGTCACGCCCACAAAGTAGATCCACTCAGCGATCTCTCGAGCGGTAGCCCAGCGTTTAAGCGGCGTGAGCTCCATAATCTGGTTCCACAGGTGCTCGTCTTCCATCACGCAACGGTTGAGCGGCGTGATAACGCCGCCCGGGTCCACACTGTTGGCAATGGCCTGCGGTGCCAGGCGGTTTGCAAGGTTCTTGGTGTAGGCGATAACGCCGCCCTTGCTGGCAGCATAGGCAGGAAACTCCGATCCCGTATGCCCGCTCGCCGACCCCACATTGACCACGGATTTGATAGCCGGCGCCGGCTTGGCGGCAAGCCCCTCCCCCGCAAAGGCGTAGCGCTCGGTCACGTTGATGGTGCCATACAGGTTGGCGGCGATGTCGTCAGCCGAATCCTGCGTACCGGCAACGTTCACGATCACCTGGGGTTCAAGATCGTCTGGAAACGCGTCCGGCTCGCGAACATCAACGATCAGATGGCGGTAGCGCTCGTGTTCGATCACCGCCGGCAGCAGATCAAAGCCCACGACCTCGTGGCCCTCGTCCAAAAAGCGCTGCACGCATGCGGCTCCGATACCGCCCGAAGCGCCCGTGATCAAAACCCGCATACTTGCTCCTTAGGCGGTTGCGTGGCGCTCGAGGTACTCGGAGCCCACATTCTCGCGCTCCCAGCCGCGCACGACCTTGTAGCCCACGGGGCTCAGGAAAACCTCGCACAGCAGCTCGGCAACAGCGCCGGTCAGCGAGCACATAAGGACCTGCACCCAGGTCCAACCAAAGAACGTGTGGCTCACCACAATGGCAAAGACCAAGTTGTCGATAAACTGGCCAACACCCGTGGACACATAGGAGCGGAAGGCGAAGCTCGCAAAGTTATTCTTTTTGAGCATGCGGCCGAGCGACTGGTTGAGCGTGGAGTTAACCACGGCAGAAACGAGCATTGCCAGCGAAGAGCCCAGCACCACGTACCAGGTGCCGCCGATGGTGGCGTTAAGGGCGGTGTTGACCTCGATCATGCCGGTGTCGTAGTAGGCGCCCCACATACCGGGCGTAAGCGAGCATGCCCAAAAGCACAGGCTCACGGCCAGGTTGACCAGCAGCGCGAGGATAGAGATTTTGATGGATGCCTTGGCGCCAAAGCGCTTGCAGATCATGTCCTGGCACAAAAACGAAACCCAGCTCACCACAAAGCCGCAATCGAGTGCCAGATACGGCAGGCTGATAAGCTCTTTGTTGGCCAGCAGGTTCATCATGATGACACTCACGAAAAACAGCGAAACCGTTGCCGCGGGAATGCTCCGCAACAGGACCTTGTAGTCCTCCATGACCTTCTTGATCATTATGTACTCCTTTGGTTTTAGGTTTAACGAGCAGGATATCGGACCCGAACTGCTCGGACGCCCCGGTCTTGAGACGACGGTGGGTATGATAGCCGCTCACACGGCATCAGGCAAGCAAACGGCGCGGCAGCCCCGCAGGACCACCGCGCCGATGCGTTAAAAGGCCACGTTGCCAAACTCCGACAGGATAAGATCGGGGTTGTGGTCGGTAGCCCAGTCCACGTTCCACGGGCTCGTGAACAGCAGCAGCTTACCGCCGCGCATGTCCTCGACGCGCAGGGTGTCACGCGTAAGCGAAAGGCCCGGGATATCGATGGTGTCGGGGTCGTTCTGGATCCAGCGGATGTCCGTATAGGGCAGCGGCTGGCGACGGACCTCAACACGGTACTCGGCCTTGAGGCGGCGCTCGAGCACCTCAAACTGCAGCACGCCGACCACGCCCACGATGACGCTCTCCATGCCGGCGCCAAGCTCGCGGAAGATCTGGATGGCACCCTCCTGGGCAAGCTCCTCCATACCCTTGACGAACTGCTTGCGCTTGAGCGTGTCGACCTGCGTAATGCGGGCGAACATCTCGGGGGCAAACGTCGGGATCTGCGGATACTGCACGTGGCGCTTGCCGGAGCACACGGTGTCGCCGATGCTAAAGATACCCGGGTCGAACAGGCCCACGATATCGCCCGCGTACGCCTCGTCCACGATGGCGCGGTCATCGGCCATCATCGACGTGCCCGTAGCAAGCTTGAGCTTGCGGTTGCCCTGCACGTGGAAGGCGTCCATGCCGCGCTCGAACTTGCCCGAGCAAATGCGCACAAAGGCGATGCGGTCGCGGTGGTTCTTGTCCATGTTGGCCTGGATCTTAAACACAAAGCCGCTAAAGTCGTCGCGGCAGGGATCGACCGGTTCGCTGGTGAGCGTATCGGTATAGGCGCGCGGCGTCGGGGCCAGACGCAGGAACTCCTTGAGGAAGGGCTCCACGCCAAAGTTGGTGAGCGCTGAGCCAAAGAACGCCGGGCTCAGCTTGCCGCAGGCCACGGCATCCAAGTCGAGCTCGTCGCCGGCACCATCGAGCAACTCGATATCGTCCATCAGGTTCTTATGGTTTTCCTCGCCGATGAGCTCGTCCATGGAAGGATCGCCCAGCTCGGCCTCGACCTCGGCGACCTTCTTGGTGGCGTTGGCGTGGCCGTCGCCCTCAAAGGCGATAACGCGACGGGTCTGACGGTCGAACACGCCGCGGAAATTGCGGCCGCTGCCGATCGGCCAGTTCATGGGATACGTATTGATGCCCAGAACATTCTCGATCTCTTCCATGAGCTCAAACGGATCGCGAGCCTCGTGGTCGAGCTTGTTCACAAAGGTGAAGATGGGAATGTGGCGCAGCGTACAGACCTTAAAGAGCTTTTTGGTCTGGGCCTCGACGCCCTTGGCGCCGTCGATGACCATGACCGCGGCGTCGGCGGCCATAAGGGTACGGTAGGTATCCTCCGAGAAGTCCTGGTGGCCGGGGGTATCGAGGATGTTGACGCAGGCGCCGTTGTAGGTAAACTGCAGCACCGAGGAGGTAACGGAAATACCGCGCTCCTTCTCGATGTCCATCCAGTCCGAGACGGCATGCTTGGCCGAGCTCTTGCCCTTGACCGAGCCGGCGGTCTGGATACTGCCGGTATAGAGCAGCAGCTTCTCGGTAAGCGTGGTCTTACCGGCGTCCGGGTGGCTGATGATCGCGAATGTGCGGCGCGACGAGATTTCATCCGACAGGCTTGCCATGCGGATCCTTTCTTGCATTGAGTGCATTACGTCGATGTAACCGTACTATTTTAGCCGCGAAATCCCGCCATAGGGCACCTATCAGGACAAATTCATCAGTTGGGGCCTGGGTAGCCAGCCCAATCCGTATTTGCCTCTTGCATAACTGTGCATAGTGTATATATACTGTGCTTACCGGTTATATACACGTGTAGCCCATCAGCTAAGGAGCCGCTGTGGACATCATCCTATCCAATTCGAGCGACAAGCCCATCTACGAGCAGATAACCTCGCAGGTCAAAGCCCAGATCCTTTCGGGAACGCTCGCTGCGGGAGCCAAACTCCCCAGCATCCGTGCACTCGCGAGCGACCTTGGCGTGAGCGTCATCACCACCAAGCGCGCCTACGCCGACCTGGAGCAGCTCGGTTTTATCTGCACCGTGCAGGGCAAGGGCTGTTTTGTCGCCGAGGGCAACCAGGAGCTCTTGCGCGAAAACCAGCTCTGCCATATCGAAGAGCTACTTGCGAAAGCGGCAAGCCAAGCCGAAACCCTGGGCGTCACACGCGACAAGCTGCACGAGATGCTCGACCTGGTAGCCCCCGAAACCATGCAGTAGCCATCTGCAAGAAAGGCTATACCATGCAGAACTTGCTAGAACTCAAAGGTATCTCACGCCGTGTGAGCGACCGCTTTTCACTACGCGATGTCACGCTCGCCGTGGAGCCCGGCCAGATTGTTGGCTTTGTGGGCGCAAACGGCGCCGGCAAGACGACGACGATTCGAGCCGCGCTCGGGCTTATCAAACTCGATGCCGGCGAAGTGCACCTGTTTGGGCAGCGCTGTGGCGCCGACGCACCCGGTGAAGCGCAGCGCTGCTTGCGCTCCCACGTCGGTCTTGTCCTGGACACATGCCCCTTCCCCTCCACGCTCAAGGTGGCCGAAGTCGAGGCACTCGTAAGCCCGGCATACCCCACCTGGAGCCATGGCACCTTCGCCGACCTCATTAGCCGATTTGGCCTGGATCCCAAAACAAAGGTCAAGGACCTTTCCCGCGGTATGGGCATGAAGCTGCAACTTGCCTGCGCACTCAGCCACAATGCCAAGCTGCTCGTTTTGGACGAAGCCACTGCAGGCCTTGATCCCATGGCGCGCGAGGAACTGCTCGACGAGCTGCTTGCCTTTGTCGCCGACGGCCAGCACAGCGTGCTGCTCTCGAGCCACATTACGTCCGACCTCGATCGCACCGCTGATCGCGTCATCTGCATCGATGCTGGCTCGATTGTGTTTGACCTGCCGCGCGAGGATATTACCGACCGCGCCGGCATCGCCCACTGTACCCAAGCACAGGCCGCCGAGCTTATGGTTTGCGTCGAAGGCGCCCGTGCCGTCCACCACGCCTACAGCGTGGACGTGCTCGTGCCCAACCGTCGCGAAACGCTCGAGGCCTTCCCCGAGATTCCCTGCGATCGGGCAACCATTGACGACTATCTGCGCCTCACGCTGAAAGGGACTTCGAAATGAAACGTGCCTTTATGTCCGAGCTCGCCATCGTTCGCACGCTCACCCCGAGCATCGCGGGTGTCGGGCTGTTCATCTTCGTCGTGTTGACCCTCGCCAACGCGACAGACGGCGATTCCGGTATGAGCGCCGGCGCCTGTGCGGTCAGCGCAATGTCGCCCATCATAATCATGAACTCGCTAGCTGGCTACGATAACCAAAACGGCTGGGAGCGTTATCGAGCAACGTTGCCCTTCTCGCGCAAAGACATTATTTGCGCACGCTACCTGTGCATCGTTGTCTTCTCGGTCGTCATGGCATGTGCAGCCACGCTTTTGAGCATCGCCTCCATCCCGCTCTTCAACAGCGCGGGCATTCCTTCGACGGGACAGACGATCTTTGGAATCGCAACCGCCTCGGCGGCATCAATGCTCATCTCCCTCATGATGGTATTCTTGGCACAGCCGCTGTTCTTCCGATTTGGACACATGGAGGCGCTGCGCCTATCCCTTGGCCTGTTTGCCCTGTTTGGCTGCGGCACCATGGCAATGCTGAGTTCCTCCAACCCCATCAGCAACTGGCTCATGTCGATTGCCGGAGCGAATCCCGATCCCGCCGTCCTTGGCTGTCTGTGTGCAGGAATTGCAGTACTGGCGCTCGCACTATGTGCAATCAGCTGCGCTGTCAGCACCAAGGTTTATCGAGTACGCGATCTGTAGCCACGCGTGTCTCAATCCACGAAGGACGCGATCGCCGCCCCTCCCCGTAAATCCGTGACAAATGGCATATCCCCAGCGTGAGCCACCGTACTACTTGCGCAGCGGCTTGGGCAGCGGAATGCCGGCGGCGATGGCGGCAGCGATGATCATACAGACGATGCCTTTGAGTGGGAAGCACATGAGCAGCAGGCCCACGACCATGACCGGCTGACGCATGACGGCGCCCATCGTCGATGCCGTGCAGACGGCGACGCAAAAGACCGGATCTGCGCCGGTGAGGATGGCAAGGCCATAGCCCAGGCTTACGCCCGAGAAGATAACCGGAAAGAAGTGGCCGCCGCGCCAACCAAGGTTGATGAGGGCGGGCGTCAGCATGGCCTTAACAAGACCGGTCGCGATAAGCACGCCGGCGGGAATGGTCAGATAGGTTTCCATGAGCACGTCGGCCTGCGTCTCGCCGGCAAACATGGTGAAGGGCAGAGCCGTACCGCAGGCGGCAAGTACCAGACCGGCCAGCATGGCCTTAGCGATGGGGTGCTCCCCTATTGCGTGGGCAAGCACTTCGCTCGCGTGCTCAGAGACAAAGTACAGCCAGCCGCAGATTGTTCCGATCAGCGACAGAGGAATGAGCCAGGTAAGCTCCAGGTTGCCCACCTCGGCGGACTCGAACCTCGGCATACCCATGCCGCCGCCCACAAGCTGGCCAAGCAGCAGGTAGGTGCCCAGACCGCCGGCAATCGCAATGCCGTAGACCACGGTCTTTTGCGCCTTGGGCAGCTTGATGGTGACCTCGTCGGACACGGACTCATCGTCGGCGTCTTCGCCCTGGCCGTCGGCGCTGCCGGCAAGCGGTGCCACAAAACCAAAGACGGGCGCGGTAAAGAGCGCCGTCAGGGCAGCCTGGGTGCCCAGCAGCGTAAGCTCCCTAAACTCGGCGCCAAAGCGACGCATGCGGTCGCCGACCCAGCTGCACAGACCTGCGATAACGCCGGTCAGGCCGGCCTCCGGTCCAATGCTTCCGCCAAACAGCAGCGGCAGCAATGCCGCGAGCGAAAGCTTGCCCAGGTTGTCGTACGGATAGCGCCCGTCTTGCTTAACCTTAGCCATCACCTGGTTGAGGTCATCGGTCTTGGTGCCTGTCATCTTTTCGTACAGACCGATTAACAGGCCGCCCAGCAGGCAGATAAAAAACGGGTACGGCAGAAAGCCAAACGGGCCGCTGGCAAGCTCGGGCGAAGCGACGCCCAGCGCGTGCGGAATCTCGGTCCATAGATAGTCGATACCGTGCTCCATCGCAAAAAAGAACAGCCAGACCGCAGCACCTGCGAGTGCACCGGTCACGGCAACGCTGACCAAAAACAGCGCGCGGTTTGTGGGTTTGGCAAGGTTATCCATCGGGTCCTCCCGCGGTTAAAGTCGACATAGATACGTTTTATTGTAGAGTGAGCGTTGCTCGAACGAGCCAACCATCTGCGCCGCAAACGGCACCATTGGGAGTCATGGTGGGGCAGGCTCAAGACTTATCCGTTGATAATCGAGGCAATCTCGCGCAAATCGTCGGCAAAGTAGATGCCGTGCTGGCGCCTCGGGCTCGAAAGCCCTTTATCAATCATGTGCCCGAGCAGCGCCTTGAGGTCGTTGTAGTAACCGTCCAGGTTATACAGGATGCACGGAGCACTCAGGTGTCCCAACGACACGGCGGACATGACCTCGGCAATCTCCTCGAGCGTGCCCGTACCGCCCGGAAATGCGATGAACGCATCGCCGAGCTCAATCATCTTGGCCTTGCGCTCCGCCATATCGCTCGTCACGATAAGGTCGTTGATACCGTCATGTTGAAACTCGGCCTCGATAAAAAAGCTCGGCTCAACACCCGTCACGTGTCCACCCGCCTCGAGTACGCTATCGGCGAGCGCACCCATCAGGCCCGATTTGGACCCGCCGTATACCAGCGCGTGCCCGTTGGCGCCAATCCAGTTGCCCAGCTCCTGCACCGCGGGCAGAAACGCCGGATCATTGCCGGCACTGGCACCCAGATACACGGTGATATTCATATTTGGTCCCCCTTGTTGTGGCGCACGACGTTCGTCTTAGCGCTGGCGTCGACGATACTCGCGCACGCGACGCGAAAGATCGGCGAGCTCGTCACGATCGAGCTCTTCCAAATGCTCAAGATCGTCCATAAAGCGCGCCATGGTGTCCTTTTGGCGCAGCTTGATAAGCGTATTGCAGTAGTTCACCGCCACGCCCGTGAGCATGGCGATGTAGAAGATACTGATGACGCTTAGGATAACGGTAATGCCGCGGGCAACCGGCGTTTCGGCGGGGATATCGCCAAAGCCGATCGTCGAGACCGTCTCAAAGCTAAACCAGAGACCATCGCCAAACGTGAGGGTCGTGGGCTCGGACAGCCAGACAGCCGTCGAGCACAGCAGATAGAAGATAAGAAACAGACCCGTGATGCGCGCAAAGCCAGCCTGGCGCAACACGTCGGCAAGCGTCCTCAACTTGTTCATCGCGACCCCTTTTCCCAGACGTCCAATCTCGTTCGCTCGGTATTGTCCCACGCCTCCCCCGCAAACGAAACTAGTCATTGGGAACTAGTCATTGGGGACGTTCTTAAATGACTAGTCAAACAAGAACGTCCCCAATGACTAGTCGTTTAAGAACGTCCCCGATGACTGCCGGGCGGGACCGTTTAGCGGTGCAGCTGCCGGCTGGGCAGGCTGAGCTGGTATCCTTATGCGGTAATGTCTCGATTCGTTAGGATTGCATGTGAGAGCTGCCACTGTCCTTCGTTCAGTTATATATCGCACCCTGGCCGTCGCGCTTGCCGCGCTCGCCGTACTGAGCACCATCATGCCCGCCCCCGCCTATGCCGCCAATACCGATCAGCAAGTCAAGACGGTCCGCGTCGGCTGGCTCGTCAGCAACGAGGGCTTCCAGGACGGCACCCCCGGCGAGCGTCTCTCGGGATGGGGTTACGAGTACCTCCAGACCCTGTCGTACTACACGTCCGGCTGGCGGTACGAATACGTCTCCGGCACCTTCACCGAGCTTATGGACATGCTCGAGGCAGGCGAGATCGACCTCATGCCCAACATCTCCTACTCCGAGGAACGTGCCCAAAAGCTGCTCTTTTCCTCGAACCCCGAGGGCACCGAGCGCTACTACATCTACGCCAGGCCCGACCGTGACGACCTTGCAAAGGGTGACCCTCAAGCACTCCAGGGTCTCACTATCGGTTGCAACCCCGACGTCATGCAAACCTTCGTTGGCCAGCAATGGCTCGCCAGCGAAGGAATCGCCTGCACATACAAGGAGTATGACGGAGGATCCGATCTCTTTGACGCGCTCGCAAACGACGAAGTCGATGCCGTCATCATGAACGACACCATTTCGTCGCCCGAGGCGTCGCCCATGTTCTACGTCGGTTCGAGCGACTACTACTTTGCCGTTCCCAAAAGCCGCCCCGACCTGATGGACGACATCAATGCTGCCATGACGGCAATCGCCCGCGTCAACCCACGCTATAACGACGAAGTAAAATCTCACTACTCGACCCAAAACAGCGGCTCATCATCGCTCAACGGCCCCGAACGTTCCTGGCTCAAAGCAAATGACAACACCATCACGCTCGGCTACATTACGGGCAAACTCCCCTACTGCAACGAGAACGAAGACGGCGAAATGGAAGGCTCGCTCGCATCGCTTGCGACGACGCTACACGATAAATTTGGCATTACGGTCAAAACCGTCGCCTTTGATAGCTACAAGATGATGTCAAAGGCCCTGTCAAAGGAAAGCATAGACGTTGCGCTGCCGGTATACCGAGATTACTGGTTTGCCGAGCAAACAGGCGTTGTGCAGTCGGTATCGTTGGGAACCATATCCCTCACCGCTATCCACACCGGCAGCGACCTGAACAAAAACCTTCAGAACATTGCCTGTACCAAATCATCGTTTGTCAACAAAAATGCACTTGAAAGTCTGTTCCCCACAGCGACCGTAACCGAATACCAATCCGACGATGAAGCGTTCGACGCCCTCAGGAAGGGAACGGCGCACTGCATCGTCGCTCCCAGTTCACGCGTAAAAACCATCGGTGACCGTTACGATCTCGAGGACTGCGAGACGACCGAGCTCCCTGACACCTGTGAGCTCTCGTGCTGGATTTCGCGCGGAAAACCCGAGCTGTTGGGAATCATCAACAAGGGCATCATCAATGCCGGAGAATCGCTCTCCGCAAGCAATTTCTCCTCCACGTCGTACACGGCCCAGGAATCCAACACGCTTCAATTCCTTTATCGCAACCGCACCGCCATTGCAGCTACCCTCATCGGTATGTTGTCGGTCGGCATCGTCCTGCTCATCTGGGCGCTCGTGCGCGCTCGAACCGAGCGCAAAAAAGCCGATGCCGCCAACGCCGCTAAGACGGCATTCCTCACGCGCATGAGCCACGACATCCGTACGCCGCTCAACGGTATCCTGGGCCTTATCGAGATCGAGGAATTGAAGGAAGGCGATATGCAAGTCGCCCGCGAGAGCCGTGCCAAGGCGCGCGTTGCCGCCAATCACCTGCTCTCGCTGATCAACGACATCCTCGAGATGGGTAAAATCGAAGACCGCAAGCTAACACTGGAGCATGCGCCTTTTAACCTCAAAGAGCTCTGTGACGATACGCTAGTGCTGTGCAAGCTCCGCGCGTCCAGTAACGGCATAACAATGCAGGACAATAGTCTGCCGTACGCCACGGGGCCATACATGATCGGCAGTCCCACCCATATCCGACAGATCATGATCAACCTGTTAGACAACAGCATTAAGTACAACAAGCACGGCGGCTCCGTCACCTTTAGTTCAAAGACCAAGCCACTCGATAACGGGCGCGCGCTCTTTTGCTTTAGCGTTTCGGATACCGGCATTGGCATGGCTCCCGAGTTTTTAAAGCATATCTATGAGCCGTTTGCCCAAGAAGGTGACGATGCGCGCAGCAAGTTCCAAGGAACCGGCATGGGCATGCCAATCGTCAAGTCGCTTATTGAGCTGATGGGCGGCACCATCGAAGTCACCAGCGAACTCCATGTGGGCACCACGTTCTACGTGGAAATTCCGCTCGATATCGACAAGAACCCCCGGGCGCGGGCGAATACGGTCGAGAGGGCGCTCGACTGCTCACTCGCCGACATGAACGTGCTGCTCGCCGAAGACAACGAATTGAATGCCGAGATTGCCCAGACGCTGCTAGAATCCGAGGGCGTCGTGGTCACCCGCGCCGTCAACGGCAACGAAGTCGTCGATCTGTACCTGTCTCATCCCGCCGGCAGCTTCGATGCGATCCTGATGGACATTATGATGCCGGACATGGACGGCTACGAGGCAACCCGCGCGATTCGTCTGAGCGAGAAGGTCGATGCAGCCGATATCCCCATCATCGCGCTCACCGCCAATGCCTTTGCCGAGGACGCCAAGGCGGCACACGACGCCGGTATGAACGCCCATCTGTCCAAACCGCTCGACTTTAACAAGCTCAAAAACATACTCGCCCGCATCAAGAAAAACGGATCCGTTTCGCTATAGTTTGTGCTCAACAACCATGCCCAGTAGAAAGGAAGCCAACGATGTTTAGGCCCTTACGTCGAAAGAAACGCGCCATCACTGACGAGGAAGCGCGCGAACTGCTCGCTACCTGCAAGCGCGGCGTCTTTGCCGTCAACGGCGACGATGGCTACCCGTACGCCATTCCCGTCAACTACTTCTTTGACCCCGAGCATGACAAGATTTATTTCCATGGCGCCAAGGCTGGCCACAAGGTCGATTCACTCAAGCGCGATGACAAGGTCTGCTTTACCGTTTACGGCAACGAGTGGTACAAGGACGGTGACTGGGCTCCCTACGTTATGAGCACCGTGGTCTTTGGCCGCTGTCGCTTGGCGAATGACACTCCCGCGTTTATCGAAGACAAAGTCCGCCAGCTCGCCCTTAAGTACTACCCTTCCGCCGAGGAAGTCGAAGAGGAAATCGCCAAAGACATCAAGGGCGTCCAGCTCTACGAGATTACGATTGAGCATCTCTGCGGTAAGCAGATTCAGGAAAAGTAAGCCCCTCAGCAGGTCTCATCAATAGCAATATGGCCCGGTTCCGACCCACCTTGGAACCGGGCCATATGCTTATAGAGCGTCGGCAGCGATGTGCGCAAGCGCCTCAACGAGCTCCTGCGAGCTCACGGGTTTACTCAGGTGCGCGTTCATGCCCGCCTCGCGCGAAAGCCTGCGATCGTCGGCAAAGGCGTTGGCGCTCACGGCGATAATCGGCGTGGTCGCGGCATCCTCGCGATCGAGTGCTCGAATCCGACGCGTGGCCTCAAGGCCATCGATGCCAGGCATCATGATGTCCATCAACACCACGTCGTACTCGTGCGGTGCGCTCGCGGCAAACGCCTCAACGGCAGACTCGCCATCCTTAGCATGCGTCACGACGGCACCGGCACGGCTGAGTGTAAACTGCGCGATCTCGGCATTCAGATCGTTATCCTCTACGAGCAAAACGCGCAAGCCCTGGAGCGCATCACCATCGCCCGCATCCGCGCGATCTGCCTGAGGAATCTCGGAGCGCTTGCATTTCTCGAACGGCAGGCGGATGGTAAACGTCGTCCCCTGCCCCAAGACGCTCGTAAAACTCATGGTTCCGCCCATAAGCTCGACTAACTGTTTTGCGATAGGCGCGCCCAGGCCAGTTCCCGATGAGGCGCCTTCCACCTGTTGCCCCTCGCGGCAAAACGGCTCGTAGAGGTGCTGTTGGAACTCCTCGCTCATGCCAATACCGTTGTCGGCGATCGTGTATTCATAGACGGGGGCGCCATCCGCTGGCTCCACCTCGCGGCACACCAGGCGAACATAGCCGCCCTGGCGGTTGTACTTGACGGCATTGCCGGCAATATTGAGCAACAAGCGCTTGAGGTGCGTCACGCTCACCCGAGCATAGGGATGATTAAGGGTCTGCTGGTCGCAGATAATTGTCACCAGACGCTCCTCGGCCTGGCGCTCCAGAATATCGCGCACTTCACAGTTGAGTGCCACCAAATTTGTGGGTACGAGGTTCAGGTCGACCTGCCCGCTCTCCAGGCGACTCATATCGAGTGCCTCGTTGGCAAGGTCGAGCAGCAGTCCCGATGCCGTCCAGATTTTCGAGCGGCACTCAGTCTGCTTTTGCAGATCGTCCGCATTGGCATCGCCAACCTCGACCATGCCGCGAATGCCGTTGATGGGCGTGCGCAGATCGTGGCTCATGCGACGCAGAAACTCTGTCTTTGCCGAGTTGGCAGACGAGGCCTCACGCGCCGCCTTTGCCAGCTTGTCGCCATAGTCGCGCTCCTGCTGCAGCAAGTCCGTCAAACGTCGGCGATCAGCGCGGCGACGCACCATCACAACAACGGCTATAAAACCGCTGTAGAGCGCCAGCACGCCGGCAGCAACAGCCGCGACGACCTCAAAGTAGCGCCGCGCCGAGGCATAGGTGTACACGTAGAACCCGCGCGCTTTTCCAAATGTGCCCAAATACCACTCGCCGTCGGCGTTAACCAATCTGACCTTACCAGCCGGACACCGATCCTTTATACCGTCGACAATGAAGACGTCCGTCGCAGGCAGATCGAATACGCCCAATATGGTGGGTTCAACGGCATTGGTCGCAACGACCTTGCCGTCGCTTTCGATCACGATATTGCCGCTATCGATGGTTTCATAGCCTTCGAGCAAACTCTGCAGTTTGAGTGTATTGCTTGCAACCGCCTTCGCGCTCTGATGCCTTACCGCGATAACGATGCCCTCGCCATCCTGCCGAGTCACGCAGCCAATGTCTGCGACCGAATCATCCGCAAGCGTGATGCGGGCGGTATAGGACTTAAGCGGATGAGTTGCCACCTCCAGCACGGGTGATTCTTTGAGATACGTAGCGAGCGACTCGTAGCCCACATCGCCCGTCGAGGACTCGGACACCAAATTGCCCGATGCGTCTGTCACGATCAACGCGCTCACGTTGAACTGGTCGGCGTATTGCTCCAGCATGGCGCTATCCACCGAACCGTCGCGCTCCATATCGCGGGCAGCCTCTCCGGCGATCTCCATAACGCGAATCAGGTTTTTGGTCGTATAGGCGCTGTTGAATGCATCGTAGGAAAGGCTCTGCGTCGCCACGTAATCGACAACGTCGGCAAAGCGCTGCTCGGCTTGGGCCGTCATGTAACCGTAGCTCATCATGCCGGCAACAACCGAGAGCACTATCCCCAGCAGAGCGACAAGGAGCCATGCCCCTGCCGAACGATTGCCCCGCTCCTGAGCGGCGTGGTCAGGCACATCGATCATGACAGACCCTCCACATTCAAAAATGGCGAAGGGTCATCAAAGTACTTTGACACCAGGCGTTCCATGGTGCCGTCGGCAAGCATTTCTTGGTAGGCACGGGTGAGTTTAACGTCGATGCCGCGTGTATCATTGATATCGAAAGCGGTACCCAAACCAACCTCTAGCAGCGGCTCATCCAAAATGCGATACGTCACACCATAGTCTTTTTCGTAGGTGAGCAGCGAGGACTCATGCGCGGCGATGGCGTCGACCAGGCCCTCGACGAGCGCCGGGTTCAGGTACGAGCGGTCCGAGAAGCTGTAGAGCTCCTTGATCTGCGGAACGTTTTCATTTACGCGATTGAGCAAAATGTCCTCGGGCTTGGTGGTGGACTGGACCGCCACGACCTTATCCTCAAGATCGGCAAGCGTGTAGATATCGCTCTGGGGATCGACCGCGACCACCTGGCGGCTCGCAAGGTACGGGCCGGCCCAACGATACTCGTTTTCGCGACCCGTCATGCTAAAGCTGCCCATGACGCAATCGAGCTCGCCGCTCGCCAGCAGCTCTTTCTTCTTTTCCCAATCGATCAGCTGGTACTTTGGCTTGTAACCAAAGCGGGCCAAAGCCTCGGTCAATATCTCGACATCCAGGCCAACGATATCGCCGTACTCGTCGGTATACACAAACGGTGGATAGAGGTCGCTGCCGACGTTGAGCGTCTTGAGGTCGTCGTCTTTGACTTGCGAGGCGTCCAGGCCTTCTAATGCAGACGTCGAGGCTTCGTCATTACGCCCAGAACAGCCAGCTATCGCTACGACAAAGGCGCACGCTACCGCAAGCGCAACAAACAACGATATGGCAACCGAGCGACGGGGTCTTTTCATCGAGCTCCAGACGATCCTGTTTACAGACTGAAATGGTTAAAAATCATAGCAAATGAAACCACTCGGGCGCCCAATAGTTACAGATGCTTTACCATGCGGGGCCTTTTAGCCGACTTGGCAGAAGGCCCCGCATGCAGCGCGCACTTACCGTGCATTAAAAACGTAGCGGTCCAGGCAGTCGCACGCTTCCCTTACGCGCGAAAGCGGCAGCGCCAGATTCACACGAATGTGGCAGGGTCCGTGGAACGGGCGGCCGTCCTGATACCCCACGCCCACGCGCGCCCCCTCGTCGAGCAACCACTGAATATCGCGGCCATGCTCGCGGCACCACTCGGTGCAGTCCAGAAACACCATGTACGTGCCCTGCGGACGTGAATAGGACACGCCCTCAAAATGCTCGTCCACGTAATTGCAGAAGTACTCGATATTACCGGCAAGCACCTGGTTGAGCTCGTCCACCCACTCGTAGCCTTGCGGCTGATAGGCACCGATAAGCGCATGCATGGAGAGGACGTTCATCTCGTTGTAGTGAGTCTTGTTGGACACGGCGCACACGCGGTCACGCAGCGTCTCGTTATAGATGATGTGATAGCTGCCAACCAGGCCCGCCAGGTTGAACGTCTTGCTCGGCGCGTAGAGGGCAACCGTGCGCATGCGGGCATCCTCGCTCACCGACTGCGTCGGGATGTGCTTGTGTCCCGGCAGGATGATATCGGACCAAATCTCGTCCGAGATCACCACGCAATCGTGCTGGCGATAAATGTCCATGGCGCGCTCGATCTCGTCGCGCCCCCATACGCGGCCGCAGGGATTGTGCGGCGAGCAGAACACCGCGGCATGGATGTAGTTTTGGGCGAGCTTGCGCTCCATGTCCTCAAAGTCCATGCGCCACACGCCCTGGTCGTCGAGCTTAAGCGGGCTGTGGACAATACGATAGCCCGCGGCCTCGATGGACTTGGTAAAGCCGATGTAGGTAGGGCTGTGGACCAGCACCGCATCACCTGGCTGGACATACGCGCGTAGCGTCGACACGACACCGCCCAGCACGCCGTTTTCGTAGCCGATATGCTCCGGCGCCAAGTCCTCAACGCCGTTGCGACGGCTCTGCCATTCGATGATGCGGTCGAAGTACTCGGGACGCGGATTGAAGTAGCCAAACATGGGGTGCTGAGCGCGCTTGATGATGTACTCCTGAACCGTGGGCACCGTGGCGAAGTTCATGTCGGCCACCCACATGGGAATGCGGTCGAAGCCCTCGTCGGGTGCGTTCGGAGCCATACCGGGGATCTCGCCCCAAGAGTCAACGGCGATGGCATCCATGCCGTGGCGGTCGATAAGCGAGCTAAAGTCGTATTTCATGCTGAGCTCCCATGCAAAGCGGACTATTTTGGTAGGCGTTATTGTCCACCAGCATGGGCGATTTTGACATGGGGTTTGGCGCTTAATTTGACGGGTTCAGACGAATGGCTGGTTAGTCTTGCGCGTCGTTGACGGCGACTACGGTTAGCTGGGTTTTATCGACCGTAAAAGATATGTCGAGCCCAGCATAAGCTAAGTGGTAAACGCGGTTTGGCTCGTGCTTGCTGCCCGCGCGGCGCGGATCTTGGCAAAGGACCTCGACCAAGCCGGGGAGCTTTGCGGGCGGGACCATATCCTGCAGCGCTTGTGGAAACTCAACATCGAGCTCTTGCCACGGAGCACCCTCAATCCAGCCGCCGGTCGCATCCGGGTGGCAGTCCGCAAACGGAATGTAGGGCTTGATATCGTAGATGGGCGTGCCGTCACGCAGATCGGCCCCCAGCACATGGATGATAGGACCATCGTCGGTGAGCTCGACACGATCAAGCTTGATACAAGTAAGCCCAATGGGATTAGGGCGAAACGGGCTGCGCGTGGCAAACACGCCCACACGCTCGGCTCCACCCAGGCGCGGCGGACGCACAGTTTTCGACCATTTTGCGTTGGTGCCGGACCTGTCCTGCGACTTGGCGTCGGCAACTATGTCCTTAGCCGTGCCGCCGGGCGTTCCGTTTTCGAAGCGCCACAGCAGCCACAGGTGAGAGAAGGAGTCCAGACCCTCAACCGCTGCATTGGAGGCAAATTCCGGCTCAAAAACGATGCGTCCCTGCAGATGAGGCGCCAAAAAGCTGTTGCGCGGAATGCCGAACTTCTGCGGCAGGTCGGTATGTATGTGTGCAATAGGTTCCATGCCGGTCATTGTACGGCATGGAGGCGTGGGACGTTGCGCGCAATTCTTCGCCGCGGTCCCCCGTCGTGCAACCAACGGTTGCTTGGAAGGGCACCTGCCGCCGCGTATACTTAAGCCATCAACCAGCAGAAAGGAGCCGCTATGGCCTTTGCAGAAAAGCTCATCGCTGTCCGTCGCGCCCATCACCTTACCCAAGAGCAGCTCGCCGCCAAGCTCTTCGTCACGCGCCAAGCCATCAGCCGTTGGGAGCGCGACGAGGTCACCCCGGGCATCGACATGATGAAGCTCATCGCAGCCGTGACCGGCGAGCCACTGTCTCATCTGCTCGAAATGCCCGAGCACTATTGTCAGAGCTGCGGCATGATACTCACGCCCGACGACTGCGGCACCGATGCCACGGGCGCCACGACCGACCATTACTGCAAGTGGTGCTACGACCACGGCAGGTACACCTACGACACCACCATGGAGGCGATGATCGAGGATTGTGCCCCGCGACTGGCACAAAACACCGGCATGTCGCTCGACGAAGCCGTCTCGCTCATGGGCGCCGTCCTGCCGCAACTGGAGCGCTGGCGCAACGTGCAGGAAAACGAGGAGCGCTACGGCGCCGAAGCGCGGGCGCGCTATGGCGATGAGGCTATCGATGCGGCAAACGAGGCGCTGCTGGACATGGATCCTCAGACATGGAACGACATGAAGGAACTTGAACGCGCCATTCTGGGTCAGCTCTCGATTGCCATGGGCGACGGCGATGCGAATGGAAGCGAGGCTCGCAAGCTCGTCGCGATGCATCGCCGTTGGATAGCTCTCAACTGGGGCAGCGAGCCCCAAGACGAGGCATATCTGGGACTCGCCCGCGGCTACCTCGCCGACCAGCGCTTTGTTGACTACTACGACAAGCCGTGCGGCACCGGCGCCACAGCGTTTCTGGTCCAGGCCGTCGAGTCGTCGTTGACGCGCGCATAGACCGCGGCTGCTTTGGGTATTTCAATCAAAACCTCAACCGATTGGAGACCTATGGCTACTGATCACGAGCTCGCGCTGTACGTTATGACCGGCTGCCCGTATTGCATAAAAGTCAAGCGATTCCTTGTCGATAACGGTGTGACCATTCCCGAGCGCAATATCTCGACCGATTCCGATGCCGAGCAGACGCTCATCGCCGTCGGCGGAAAACGCCAGGTTCCCTGCCTGTTCATCGACGGCAAGCCACTCTACGAATCGAGCGACATCATCGCATGGGTGCAGGAGAACCTGCTCTAGCGCGCATCCCGTCCGTCCAAGGCCCCATCCCATACGGCCTAAACATGTACACCAGCATCCAAAGTCGACATTTTTCGACATCTTTGGATGCTGGCGTACAACTTTTGGGTAGCCATGGACGCTCTTAGCCGGCTAATTGTTTGAGGCGACCTTTGGATTATGGCTGTTTGACGCCTCTGGAAAGGTTTCCGAGAGGGCTGTGGTCAAAAAAGGGCAAATATGAGTACTGTTACCTGTTTAGTAGCAGCGATTTTGATCACCTCAGGAACTATTCAACGTTCCACTCGTCCGCAGACGACGTTATTTCTCCTCATATGTTCAATAAAAGTAGCTCCTAATGGGAACAAATCTCATCAGAAGCTACTATTTATAGCAAAATAAATGCAACCATAATGGCAACAGTACTCATATTTGCCCTTTTTTGACCACGACCCTCCAGAATAGTCGCAAAGAACGACACTAAATGACAAAATCCGACACTTGGACGTTCTTATAATGAGTAGCCATTAAAGGACACCTAACGACTACTCCCATTCGCGACACACTGTGTCGCGAATTAAGCTGATCCCATTACCGAAGACCAGTGAGAGCTCCTGCCCAGAATCTCGATAGCTTAATAAAGCGCTCCCCTCCGGAAGTTCAATGGGCATCTAAATTCCAAGCTGAAAAGCAAAGGAGTATCGAAGCCGTCAATGCTCATTTCCTATCGAACAGGCGGGTCAAAACAAGCTAATTAGCCCGATAAACTGCTTGTATTTTTGTCTACAAAATTGTATACAAAAAGAGAATCCGAGAAGCGACGCTCGACATTATGTCGATCGATAGGAGACGCTATGGACGCTAAGCAGCTCGAAAAGATGATGGGGTTTGCTCCCGGAGAGTTGGAGAAAGCCGCGGAGGCATACGAAAAAGATGAGTGGCCGAAGGGTCGCACCATCAAGCTGGGAAGGCCGTCGATCTCCGATGAGCCAAGCGTTGTTTTATCGGCACGTGTGGGTGAGTCTGTTCTTGATGCGTTTGACGCAAAAGCAAAGCGCCATGGGCAAACACGCACGGAGCGACTCAGGGAGCTCATCACGCTCGATGCAATGATTGCCTAGACTCAACTCCCCCGCCGACCCAAACATATACACCAGCATCCAAAGTCGACATTTTTCGACATCTTTGGATGCTGGTGTACAGTTTTTGCGGGTAGTCATCGGGGACGTTCTTAAATGACTAGTCGCTAAAGAACGTCCCCGATGTCTAACTAGCCGCGGAAGCGAGCTATGGGTGCGAGTGGCTGCTCGCGAAAGACGCGCTCGACGGCGGCGCGGTATTCGTCGACCTTTTTGGTCTTACGTACGAGCTTGTGAACGGTAGCGGGGTCGGCGAAGGCGCACTTGGCGTAGAACCACCACTCCTTCATACGAAAGACCGCGTTACCGCCAATCTCTTCTGCATAGGCCGCAAACAGCGTGTCGTGGAAACGCTGCAGTTCGGCTGTCGTGGCAGCAGGACCGCCGTTGACCATGCGAGCCAGAGCGGGGTTCGCGAGCAGGCCACGCCCCAACATCACATGGCGCGTGCCGGGATAGGCCCCCACCAGCGCGTCCATATCCTCAAGATCGAAAATGTCGCCGTTATAGGCCACGGGGAACGGCGCGCGTTCCAGCGTCTCGCCGTAAAACTCCTTGCGCGGCGATCCCGTATAGCGGTCCTTTTGCACACGCGGGTGCACGATCAGCTCTGCCAACGGCATGCGGCAATACAGATCGAGCACGCGCTCGTACTCGTCATCACTTTCCAACCCCAACCTTGTCTTGACCGACACCGGCAACGGCGACCGCTCGCACACATCGCTTAAGAACGCCTCGAGCTCGTCGAGATTACGCAAGAAACCCGAGCCCTTGCCCTTGGCAACAACCGTTCCCGAGGGGCAACCCAGGTTGAGATTGACCTCGCGGTAGCCCATGTCGGCGAGCACCTGTGCCGCCCACACAAACTCGTCCGCGTTCTTGGACATCAGCTGAGGCACCACGTTGAGCCCCTGGTTATTGGCAGGATCGATCTCCTTAAACGCCTTGCCGCCAAAGCGGTTTCCCACCCGCGGCGGCGGCAAAAACGGCGTGTAATAGCAATCGAGCGCGCCGAAGCACTCCGCATGCACGCGACGGAACACATGCCCGGTAATCCCCTCCATAGGGGCCAGCGAAAGGATCATCTACTCTTCTCTCATATCAACGAACGTGACAAAGGGACCGCCCCTTTGTCGCATTATTCGGAGCGCAGGGCTTCCACGGGGTCTTTTTTGGATGCGCTGCGGGCCGGCAGCAGGCCAGCGACAACCGTCAGCAGCACCGAAATTGCAATGAGCGCCAGCGCATCCTGCACGGGCAGACTCATTAGGTTGGGGACCTGTTTGGCCGCAAGCGCCCAAGCATTGACCGGGAAGCTCACGGCCACCACGACGACAACAGCAAAGACGCCGGCAATGAGGCCCTCGATAAAGGTCTCGGCGTTGAACACGTTTGCCACGTTACGCTTCGACGCGCCAATCGCACGCAGAATGCCAATCTCCTTTTTGCGCTCCAGCACGCTGATGTACGTGATGATGCCGATCATGATGGAGCTCACCACCAGGCTGATGCTTACGAATGCGATGAGCACCAAGCTGATGGTGTTCACGATGTCGGTCACCGAACCCATGATGATGCCCATGTAGTCGGTGTACGAAATTGCCCGATCATCGTGGCCAGCGGCTTTGACCTGCTTGTTGTACGCATCGATGTGATCGAGTACGCGCTCCTTGGCCTCAAAGTCGCGCGGGAAAATCTTGACCGAGATGGGGTCCGCCTCGTCCGCATAACCCAACGTGGTCAGATTGTTGTCATAGGTGAGCTTCGACGCCTTGGCATAGCTCATCATGAGCGAACTCAGGTCCTCGGCGTCCATGTTGAAGTGGATGGCACGAGCAAAGGCGCTCGCATCCACGTGCATGGCGCTCGCCAGGTTGGCAAAACTCGACGACATCTGCGTCGCCATCTGGTCCATGAGCCCTGCCGCGCCCGCCTTGAGCTGGGACGATACCGTCGACGCTACCTGCTCGCTGATTGCCTTCATCACCTGATCCATAGCCTGCTGCAGATACGGAGCCAGCTGCTTTTGCACATAGTCGGTCATCGCCTGCTGCAGGCGCTCGGCCAGGGCATCGCCGCCGAGGGCCTTCAGCCGGGCCAGGATTTGCTGGGCTGCGGCATCATTCTCAAGATACGTCGAGAATGCGGCAGAGAGCTTTGACGCGTCCTTAAGGTCTTCGGGTGACAGCTCCTTAAACTGATCAGACTGCAAAAAGCCCTCAAACAGTTGGTTGGCAAGTATTCCCACCTGCTGCATTTGCTCGGGCGTGAGCTCCAGACCGTCAAAGATGCCCGAGAAATCTGGAGCCGGTGCTTGTGCCATGATGTCGCTGAAGTCGATGTCCTTGCCAACGTCCGAGAGGTCAATGTCCAACCCGGATAAGTCGATACCAGAAAGGTCCATACCGCCGGCCGCACCCGAGAGTGCAGACGCATCAAACGAGAACGCGCTCTTGAGCGCCGCCTCGTCCACGCTGAACATGCTGCTCAGATCCACGCCTTGTTTGGCCTCGCCTTGCAGTTCATCGAAAGACTTGCCCGTAAAGACATCCGTCTCGGGATGGGCAAGTTGCTCCTTCACAATCTGTGAATCGGCGGCGCGCTCCATAAGCTGGCAAGTCAGCGCATGCGTATAGGCAATGCCCGGAGACAACGCACTCGCGTTGGCGGTCTCGTCAGGTCGCACCACGCCCACAATGCGCACGTCAATACCGTCGGCAACCTTGGCGGCCATAAAGTCGGCGTCGCCAGACATGTCAGTCCACATGCCGGTCTCTTCGTTTTTGCGATACGCATCAGCCGGCGACAACACCTTAAACGTCGTGGACAACGCATCATCGTAGGTAAAGTCGGTGCCGGTCTTGGGCGTTTCGACCCCACCATCAGCCGTCATAGCGCTGTTTACCAGATCGTTAAGCTCATCGATATCCAGCGCGCCGATGCTGTAGAGCGTATAGTCGCCCACCGTGCCACGGCTCGAAAGCACCATTACAGCTTCGTTGGCGGACGTGGGCCAATGACCGGCGACGACATCGTACTGGCTGTCGAGCAGGCTCTGGTCGTCGATCATCTCGTTAAAGACCGAGGTTCCCATGGATTCCATGCTCACCGTTGCCGCCGAGCTCGCGCCTCCGCTCATGGCCTCGGTCATAGCGTTGGGCACCAGCCGGACAGGCTTCTCATCGCCCTTGCCGGCACGATAGACAACCGGCGATACACCGTAGCCGTACTGAATGGCGTTGACCTCTTTATCGATGCCGTCGCCACCGACATCGAGCCATGCCTTAAAGCTCGTCATGTCGTTGGACTTAACGCTCGCAAACATATCCTTTACGGCCGTGACCACAGGAATCTTATCGGTTCCCTGAGCCTTGCCGCCGACACTGTCGTCAGACGAATCCACGCTTTCAGACGAGCCATCATCCGCAGCCCCCTGTCCGCCCATCATGGACGACAGGTCGTAGTCCTGCTTGGAAATGGTGAGCGGGTAGCTCGAGAGCGTATCCTCCTCGACCTTTTTGATGTAGCCGTTTACACCATTGGACAGTGCCAGAATCGCCGCAATGCCAATAATGCCAATCGAGCCCGCAAAGGCAGTCATGGCCGTGCGGCCCTTCTTGGTCATGAGGTTTCGGGCAGAAAGCCCCAGCGCCGTCACAAAGCTCATCGAGGTTTTGCGCGTAGGCTTAGCCTCGCGACGCGCGGCCTTGGCAACATCAAAGGGGTCGGAATCGTCGGTGATCTTGCCGTCCGCCAGATTGACGATACGCGTGGCGTACTGGTACGCCAGCTCGGGATTGTGCGTGACCATGATGACCAGACGGTCGCGCGCAACGTCTTTGAGCAAATCCATGACCTGCACGGATGTCGTTGAGTCCAGGGCGCCGGTCGGCTCGTCTGCCAGCACGATTTCGGGATCGTTGATCAGGGCGCGGGCAATGGCCACGCGCTGCATCTGTCCGCCCGATAGCTGGCTCGGGCGCTTGTTAACGTGCTCGCCCAGGCCGACTTTCTCCAACGCCTCGCGCGCACGCTGGCGGCGCTCGGCATGCCCCACGCCCGTGAGCGTGAGCGCCAGCTCCACGTTTTCCAAAATGGTCTGATGCGGAATGAGGTTATAGCTTTGGAACACAAAGCCGATGCGGTTGTTACGGTAGGCATCCCAATCGCGATCGTGAAAGTCCTTGGTCGAGATGCCGTCGATGAGCAGGTCACCGGAATCGAAATGATCGAGCCCACCGATAACGTTGAGCATCGTAGTTTTACCCGACCCCGAAGGTCCCAGAATGGCCACGAACTCGTTATCGCGAAAAGCCAGGCTCACGCTGTCGAGCGCCACCTGCGTAAACGACTGCGTAACGTACCTTTTGCAAATTCCTTTGAGCTCCAGCATGGACGGCAACCTCTCCTGCGCGGGCACGTTCACCCGCTCTCCTCCGCCGTTCGTATTCGACGCGTTTGTCCTACTCTATCCCCATTTTTTGCCGGCGCCAGTGAGGAATGTAACGAACCGCGCCAAAAACGAACGGGATGGTGCCCAAAAGAAGAGGTCCCGAGCGGGACCTCTGTATGGTGGAGATTATCTTGAAAGGCAGCGGACTACTCCGCACAGCGGCGCGCGATCCTCGCCATGCTTTACGCGTTTTCTACTGCTCGCTATTCGCAATCGCCTGGTCGATAAGCTTGTCGAGCGCTGCGCGCTGCTCGGCGGAGCTGATGGCTCCCACGATTGGATCCCCTACGATGTTGCCATTCTGATCGATAACATACGTTGTCGGGAACGAGAACAAATTTGACGTAAACTTACCGGCCTCGCTATCCGACTTGAACCAGATGTTCTTATACGTCACGCCCTTCTTGCTCAGCACGTCCTTGGCATCTGCAATCTCGCCCTTGTTGCCGTCGAGCGTAAAGGAATTGACGCCCACGACCTGACCGCCCTTCTTGGCAAGCTCCTGATTCAGTTTCTCAAGATCGCCCAACTCGCCCACGCACGGCTTGCAAGTGGTGAACCAGAAGTTCATGACGGTGACCTTGTTCTTAGAGAACAGCTCGTCGCTACTCACGTCGTTGCCATCCAGGTCCTTGCCCGTAAAGCTGGGGAACTTCGTCGCCTCGCTCGAAGCATTGGCACCAGCCGTCATGCCAGCGGTCGAAGCGTCGACGCTCTCGCCTGAGCTCGGCGTGCTTCCACAGCCGGGGAACTCCTTCTCCAAGCTCTCGAGCTTGTCCTCGATCTCCTTGATCTGCTGTGCACCGGCCTTGAGCGTCTTGAGCTCATCCGCCGTGAACTCATCCTTGGCGCCGTCGATGGTCTTGAGCAGGAAATCGCCGTAATTGCTGCCGTCCTCAATCATTGCCGAGTCTTTATTTGCCGCATTGAATACCTTTTCCCACAGCGCGTTATCACTCGAAAAGATCTCGTTCTCCTTCTGCATGAGCTTCGCATACAGCTCGGCGGCCTCGTCGGCATTGGTCGGCTTCTGCGCAGTGAGTTCTGCGATCTTAGGATCGGAGCCCGCAGATTCGCTCGCATTGCCACCGGGCGCCGAGCACGCCACAAGACACAAGGCCAGCACCGGCACCATAAACAGGGCCGCAATCTTAGAAAGCTTCATGGTCATTCCTCCGTTTTGTCGAAGCTTGTTTACTTTTTATCGGCGGTCAAGGGGAGCTTTTCCGCCGACACATCCAGGCCATAGCGATAGCTGATGGCATCGACAGGACAGGCCCCGATGCACTTTCCGCACCGGATGCATTCGGCATGATTGGGCGCGCGGACCACATCAACGTCCATCTGACAAACCCTTGAACACTTGCCGCACGAGACGCATTTGCACGCGTCAACCTGAATCCCCAACAAGGACACCCTATTCATGAGCGCATAGAACGCGCCGAGCGGGCAAATCCATTTGCAGAAGGGGCGGTAGAACAAAACGCTCAGCACTACCACGGCAATGAGAACGGCAAGTTTCCAAGTAAAGAGCTGCCCCAGCGCAGATCGAATGCCGGCGTTGGCAATGGCCAGCGGAATGGCACCCTCGAGCACGCCCTGCGGACAGACGTACTTGCAAAAGAATGGATCCCCCATCCCCAGGTCGTTGACCACCAGCACAGGCAGCAATACCACAGCAAACAGCAGCACAACGTATTTGATATACGTAAGCATCTTGAGCTTTTTTGTCGAAAGCTTTTTGCCGGGGATCTTGTGAAGCAGCTCCTGCAGCCAGCCAAACGGGCACAGAAAGCCGCATACAAAGCGTCCCAGCAGCACGCCGAGCAAAATGAGCGTACCGGTAACATAGTAAGAAAAGTTGAACTTGGATGAACCTACCACCGCCTGGAACGACCCGATAGGGCACGCACCCGATGCCGCGGGGCACGAATAGCAATTAAGTCCAGGTACGCAGACTGTTTTTCCCGCGCCCTGATAGATGCTTCCTTTGGCAAAGTTTGGCAGGTGAATATTGGTGACCAGCGTCGCCGCCGCCTGAATGAATCCGCGAAATCGGGCCAAAACATGCGACGCAGTGTTTTCTCTTTTATCCAATTCCGATACACTCCAAGCACAGCCTAATCGCTTTGGCCAGCACGGCATCCGCCTCGCCACGCATAACGCCAAAGCACACCATGGCAATTCCGACGATCAACAAAGCGACCTGTACCACGGGTTTTACCGCTTTGAACAACCTGACCACTCCTTTCGTTACGCGACCATTGGACCATATCGGCTATAAAATCCGTGTTAAGCGCGATTTGAAATGTGCAAGGAGACTGTTATGCGTATTTTGATCGTCGAAGACGAGCGAGCACTGTGCGATGCAATCGCACGCAGCTTGCGAAACTTGGCGTACAGTGTCGACTGCTGTCACGACGGACAGGAGGCGCTCGACCTACTGGACATTGAGGCCTTCGACCTCGTAGTACTCGACCTCAACCTTCCCCGTATCGACGGCATGACCGTGCTCAGGGAACTTAGGAAAACCGACTGCGAGACCAAGGTACTGATTCTGTCCGCGCGTGGCGAAGTATCCGATAAAGTCGCCGGACTCGATGCCGGCGCCAACGATTACCTCACCAAGCCGTTTCATCTGGACGAGCTTGCGGCAAGGATCCGCAGCCTTACCCTCAGACGCTTTACACAAAGCGACATAGTTTTAACCTGCGGAAAGCTCCGCTTTGACGCCAAGGCGCGCATCGCCTCCGTGGACAGCGAGGCTTTATCTCTTACGCGCAAGGAAACGGGAATCTTGGAATACCTGATGCTTAATCAGGGGCGTCCGGTAAGCCAAGAGGAGCTTATCGAGCACGTTTGGGATAGCAGCGTGAACAGCTTTAGCAACGCAATCCGCGTTCACATCTCGTCACTCCGCAAAAAGCTACGCAGCGCTTTGGGATACGACCCGATTCGCAATCGGATTGGAGAGGGCTACGTTATGGAGGATGGCGAATGAAAGGGCTTTCGCTGCAATGGCGCATAACGATCATGACGGCACTGCTGACGTGTGCAGCATGCGTGCTGACAAACTGCCTGGTCGGCTATACGGGCATGCGCTACATGGATGCCATCGGCAGTAACATCTCGGCCTTTAACGCAACCGGCGAAGATTCGCCCCAGGCGTTCGACCCAACGAAAGCGACCCCCGATGACAAGGTCACGATCGTCGTAAACGACGCACAGGAGTCTTTTGGCACGACAACCTGGTACATCACGGCTGGAGTCACACTCCTTGGCGGCGTGCTGACATACTTTGTGAGCGGCCGTGCGCTCAAACCGCTACGGGATTTTGCAGCCCAGGTTGAGCGTGTGCAGCCTGACAACCTAAGCGAAATCAGACTCAGTGAAGATGTGCCCACCGAGCTACAACAATGCAGCGCCTCTTTCAACGACATGATCGCCCGTCTTGGCGAAGGGTTCTCTGCACAGCGTCAGTTTACCGGCAACGCCGCACACGAGCTGCGCACCCCGCTCGCCCTTATGCAAGCACAGATTGAACTATTCATCTCCGAGCACTCCGGTCTGCAATCCGAAACAGCCGAGCTGCTCGGCCTGCTACAAGAACAAACCGAGCGCATGTCTCGAATGACCAAGGTATTGCTTGAGATGAGTGAGCTCCGCAGCGTTCCTTGCGAGGACGATGTTGAACTCGGCCCCCTGTCCGAAGAGGTCCTCACCGACCTTGCGCCACTTGCCGAAAATAAGGGCATAGCCCTCAATTGTGCTGGAGACGCTTTAGTAATCGGAAGTGATACGCTCCTCTACCGGCTGGTGTTTAATCTGGTCGAAAACGCCATCCGTTACAGCCGCTCCGGCTCGACTGTCAACGTCTCCATCTGCGACAACGACAGCCACGTGATCCTGCGAGTCGAGGACCAGGGCCCGGGAATACCCAAGCAGTACCGTGAGAGCATCTTCCAACCGTTCTTTCGTCTAGACAAATCCCGCAGCAGGGCATACGGCGGCGCAGGACTCGGACTAGCGCTCGTTTGGGAGATTGCAGCTCTTCACGGTGGCACAGTAGAGGTCGAAACAAGTTCCGAGAACGGGACCACCATGCTCGTAAGCCTTCCAAAACGATCCGCAGCGTCAACCGAGCAGTAAAACGAAAGGGGTCCCGAGCAACAGGAGTACAATTGCTGCTATTGTTGCCAGCTGTTGGGAGATGGAAGATGGACTGCGATGGCTACCCATGCGTTCCCATGCCGTTGATGTGCACTGCCTTTGTGCCGGGGCAGATTGACGCTGCGGTTGCAGGCATTTCCGACCCCGATTCACGCACCATCGCCACGGCAGAAGCGCTGTACTTTCGCGGACAGGCCGCCCTCGCTGCCAAGACGGCGCGCCCCTATCTTGACGCCACCGATTCCGCACTGCGCTATTCCGCATGCTTTATCTGCGGATACGCCAGCCTGTCGCTCAACCGTATCGCCGACGCCCGCCGTTGTCTTGCGGGCATCCTCGATACGCCAACTGACGAGGAATCACCCGCCGTCCACGCCACGCATATCCTGTTCGCCTCGGCCGCAAGCGTCCTGCTGCACTTGTCTTCCCCGTATTCTGCCGAAGAGTTTTATCCGCTTGCGGCGCATCTGCCCGAAGGCCTGCGCTTGTTCGCCAGCTACGTGATGGCGCATGCCCTGTACCTGCGCGGCGAATATGGCCGCAGTCTGGGCATGGCGGAAAACGCCCTGATCATGAAACAGGGGAGCTATCCGATCTCGGAACTGTTCCTGCACCTGGCAGCTTCCATGGCATGCATGAGTCTCAAAGACGTCGACGCCGCAAAAACGCACTTCGGAGCCGCTTGGAACATTGCGCGCCCCGACGGCCTTATCGAGCTCATTGGCGAGCACCACGGCCTTTTGCAGGGGCTCATCGAGGCATGCCTAAAATCGCAATACCCTGACGATTTCGCACGTATCATCGAGATTACGTATCGATTCAGCTACGGCTGGCGGCGCATCCACAACCCCGATTCGGGCGAGGACGTTGCCGACGATTTAACGACCACGGAGTTCACCATGGCCATGCTCGCCTGCCGCGGATGGACCAACGCCGAAATCGCACGCCACATGGGCGTGTCGCCAGGTACCGTTAAAAATCGACTGTCCAACGTGTATGCAAAGCTTGGCATCGGCACGCGCACCGAACTGGTCGCGCATATGCTGCGTTAGCGGCCAGACTGCCTAGCGCGGCACGTGCGCCCCGGAGCCCCGGCGCTTCGCTCGCTCAAATTGGACATTTTGGCCCTCGGACGGCACTACCGTGACAGGATGCCTTCTCGCAAAATTGGATTATTTCCACCGATACCTGCGGGATGGGAGCCAAAGATGCTTGATCGCCGTTCGTTACTTGTTGCCGGAGCGTCCTCGCTGGCGAGCATTATGTTGCCGCGCGTGCCGGGAAGCGCAAACGCCTTCATATTGCCGTTCGCCCCCGCCGAGGCATACGCCGACGAAGATGATCCCTTCAAGGTCTTGGTGCTCTCGCGCACCATGTTTGGTGTGGTCGTGGTCGACGTCGCCAACAAGAATACGCCCATCACGGGTGCCCAGGTCACGCTCATATCGCGCTATGCCGCAGGCAAGCAGCTCACCGCCACGACCGATGACGAAGGCACGGCCATCTTTGAGGTCGCCCCTCTTTCAGAAGGCTACGTGGACGAGGCAACGCTTCTCGACGCGTACGACTTTAACGGCGGCATCTCCATTAGCATGGCAGGCTACCGCGATGTCGAGATTCCCCTTGCGCGTATCCAGGGCGGCACCGCTATTACCGCACCCACACGTCCGCTCTCCGATGGCGAGCCGTACTTTCGACAGCTCACGTTCGACGAATGGGACATCCAGTACGCCGACGCCACGTTTATGGCAATGCCAGCGGACGAAGCAGCAAACGACCAGCCCGACACGCACGCTTTTACCGTGCAGGCTCATCTGCCGCAGGGCGGGCAGGCAACGTTGCATATCAATAAAGTGATGCCCGCTGCGGGCAGCTCACCCGAAACCGTCACGCAGATCGGCCAGATCAAGGCCAGCGCATCGGGCGCGGATAATCTGGCGACGTTCACGCTTGAAGACACGTTCCTCGATGCAGCTTCGGGCCTTCTGGAGGAAGGGTGCAAGCTGCGCTTTATGCTCGACTACCAGGGCAAAACCTACACGCTCTCATCCCCTATGGCCGTTGTCACCGCGCCGGCCGCAAAGGCGGAATCGGGCTCGACCACCATCATTCCCACCACCATGGACCAAGAGATCACTCCGTTTGATTTCCCCGCGGCGTTTCCCGGTATCGGCGGCAATAAGTTCACGTGCTGGATGCCCACATTTCCCATTCTGTTCGATTTCTCGTTTGCTGGATACGTGCTGTTTGGCGGAGGGTACAAACCAGCTAGCTATATGAACGATTCGGGCAACCCTGATCCGGAATACTGGAAGAAGTCACCGCGCGAGTCGGGCGCCAAGCAGGCAAACCGCTACCTCGACGAGATGGAGGGGAAGTGGAATCAGTACAAGAGGATGAGTGCCGGTTCGGGCACCGATCCAAGAAACACCAAGCTCCTTCGCCACCATTGCACGCCGCTGTTCACGATGGATATCGCCACACAGCTGTACGGCTCGCTCGCCTACGATTGGGTGGGCAAAACCTGGGGTAACAACAACGACCCCGCATACGGCAATATTAAGGCCCTCTTCCAGGTAAGAACCGACCTCAATTGGACCGAGCAGTTTACCCTAGGACCGGTGCCATTTTTCCTAAACGTCAACCCCTGGGTGCTGGCAAAACTGGCGCTCGCCGTGGGTGCCCACACGCACGGCAGCGGCGCGGCGTTTTTTAAAAACATTTCGCTCGACTATTCAAACACGTCGGGCTCGTTCACCATCCAGGTCGGGCTTGCCGTCACCTTTGGCGCCGGCGTTGCAGGCGTCGCTTCGTCTGCCGTGCGCGGCGCCGCATCCCTCACGCTGTTCATTGGGTACGAGAAGGCAGATGGACACCAGCTTCCGCGACTGCGCGTAGGTGCAGACGTCGATGTCGATGTGATACTCCAATTCGTAATGTTCAAGTGGACCACCAAGGCTTGGTCGGGGTCGTGGCCCACGCTCATCGATTCGTGGAATATGTCGGTGAACAATGGCGACCAGTATGTGCTCCAGCGCTCTGAGCTCGCATTGGGTGGAGATACGCCTTATACGCTGGATGCCTGCTTCGGCTCGGCCGGCAACATTGAGGCGGGCGGCGTGCCGCAATTTATCGCATCGGCCACCATCGTCACCAACGCCGAACTGCTCGCACGCGCCGAGGTTAAGGCCGCTGCCGTAAACGCTGCGCCTGTCGTGCGCGATTGGGATCAAGCGGTCACGCGCATTGAGCTCGAGGCGGATGCAGAAAGCGACGACACGGGACAGGTTGAGCATTTCGTCCACGCACTGATGGGAAACGACGAAAACGCCGCACCGATGTATGAGTACACCTATATCGGGCAGGCGACGAACGCCGTTGCGGACCCCAACGCCAATTCTGCCGGCGTGTCGGAGGACGAGCGTGGCGGCATAAAACCCTCGAGCGACAACGTGCTGTTTTCCGGCGTGCTCAGCGAAGCCCACATGAAGCTAACGATGATTGCCGGCGTGGAGTGCCTATTCCGTATCGCCTCGGTGCGCTACGGCGAGAATGGTCGTTCGCGCCTGGTGGTGCATACAAAGACGAACGGCACGTGGTCCGCTCCCACGCCCGTGGACTTCCCCCTTGGGTTTGGCGAGGGCGATGTGGAGCGCGACGGCATATTCGATTACGACTTCGACGTGGTGGAATATACAGACGGGAGGGGAAACCAGGACGCCTACGTGCTGCTGGTCTCGGGCGAGCGCCCCGCCGGCGACAACACCCTTTTCGATACGGCGAGCACATCCGGCATACTGTCCGTTGTGCGCCTGCGCATAAGCAACGACGGAGTTCGCGTGATATCGCACACGTCGTGGCGCAGCATCTCGCGCGGCCGCCTTCAGGAGGATGGCTACCATTGCCTGCAGTGCCCGCGTATCACGGTGGGCAAGACACTTGTCGACGGGCGCCTGTCGGGCGCTTACCTCCACCGCCGCGGAACCACCGCAGAGAAGGCGCTCGGCAGCGAGGCCGAGGTTGCGCTGGAATGCTTTACCCTGTGGTCGGATGATTTGGGCGACAGTCTCACGTTCCGTCAAGTTCTCCGCTTTCCGCAAGCACCGTCGAGCATCGAGCTCGGCGCGCCCGAGAATATCAACGGCAAAATGGTGGTGCCCGTTGCATACGAAACTGCAAACGGTTGTGGCTGCGCATCGTATGCCGTGATCGGCCAGTCCATCGCGGGTTGGGGCGTTATGCCGCCAGATGCCACAGTACCCCACGCGGTGCCGTGGCCACAACATTCGGGCTTTTTGGCAACCGTCAACGAGCAACTGCAGCATATTACTTGGACGCGAGGCGCATCGGCGTTTGCAACTCAGCCCGTGGGTGCCGCAGGCTGTGGCCCGGCATCGTTTAGCGTAAGCAACAACGGCAGGTGCGTGTTCTATGTAGAGAACACCGATGGCAAGGTGGGGCAAACCTACGACGAAGAAGGCAACCCGGTAGCAGTGATGGGCAAGCACTTCCGCATCTTCGCCAGCACCTTGGCAGGCGATCTGTTTACGGAGCCGTTCGTGATGTGCGAGCTGGACCATCCCGTCGATCAGATAACGACATTTTTGACGTCGGGGAGCATGCTCTCCGCGCTCGCCACGCACATTGTGAGCGCGGAGAAGAGCGAGGCAGAACTACACGGCATCGAAGTGCCCTTAGTGGCGTGTGCCACTCCGACGGGCGCGGTCGCTACCTCGGGCGCGGTGGTGCCCGGAGCAGCAGGCGAATCCTTCATGGTCACGGTGCGAAACGACGGCAACACCTTGCTGACCGCCGGCACGATCGATCTGTACCGAGAGGGCTCCAGCCAGCCGTTCTCCAGCGCATCCATCGGGTTCGGAGCAAACGCACGCATGGCTTCGATCTACGATCCGGAGCTTGCCGAGGATGCTTCGGCCAACGACATGGCACACGTGAAGTACGCGCTCGAGACGCTGGGCGCACGTTTTGCAACGCACCCGCTGGTAGCCGACAGCGGCAACGCCGTGCTGGCACCGGGTTGCACGGCACAGTTCCGCATGAGCTTCGCCATCCCCGAGAGTTGGAGCGACGAGGTGGGCAAACGCGTAACGCTATATGCGAAGGCGCGTAATCTGGTGGCGCTCGATCCCGTAACGCTCGAGGAAATTCGACCGGGCGCAAACTCGGCGCTGGGTGCCGTACTGCACGAGCTTCATGTGCCCGACGTGGCATGCGAGCGCTCAGAAGTTCAGGTCGGCGTATGCGACAGCGCGGATACGACAGGGCTTCACGACGCCCCGATGACGGTCGACGGCGATGGCGGCTCGAGTGGCGGCGGTGCTGACGAGGGCGGCGGCTCCAGCGGAAGCAGCTCCGGCAGTGGCAAGGACCACGGCACTAACAAGCGCCCCGGAAAAGCGGGCGCGCTTGCGGGCACGAGCGATGTCAACGCTCCCCTCATGGCAGCCGCTGCAGCACTCGCCGCAGCTGGTGCCGGCCTTGTCGCCTACAGCGCCCGCCGCACGGCGCTCGAAAACGACACCGCCGATGAGGTCAATTCTGATAAGCCTCACTAGCTCTCAGTTACCTTTGCGAGAGACGCCGACTCGGCTCATCGACCATCAAAATGGGCTGGTTCTGGATACCCAGAGCCAGCCCATTACGCATTAGATATCGTCAGAGGAGTCGAGTTCTGCCTCGAGCTTGGCACGCCGTCTTTTCGCCAACAATCCGCACGACACGTCTTCGACAACGTATCCAACCGCAAACGCAGCAAGACACATTCGGCCGTCTTCAAACTTACTCGGACAAAACCGACTCGGTTTTGTCCGAGTAAGCTCTTTTCAGCCTAAGCTCGAACGATTGTTCGATGGATTTCGTGTTGGTTGGAATCGCCTGTGGGCTGGGCTATGCTACCTTGACTATCTATATGACTTAAACGCAGCAAGGGAGCACCGAGAGAGCGAGTATGGCAAAAAACACCGCAAACTATGGTAACGACAGTATCCGCCAGCTCAAGGACGAGGAGCGCGTACGCCTGCGCCCCGCCGTCATCTTTGGCTCGGACGGACTCGACGGCTGCGCGCATGCCGCCTTCGAGATCCTGTCCAACGCCGTTGACGAGGCGCGCCAGGGCTACGGCAAGCTCATCACCCTTACCGCCTTTCGCGATGGCTCCATTCAGGTAGAGGACAACGGCCGCGGCTGCCCGCTCGACTGGAACCCCTCCGAGAAGCGCTTTAACTGGGAGCTCGTCTTTTGCGAGCTCTACGCAGGTGGCAAATACAACAACAACCAGGGCGGCGACTACGACTTCTCGCTCGGTACCAACGGCCTGGGCTCCTGCGCGACTCAGTACGCCTCTGAATACATGGACGTTACCGTCTGGCGTGACGGTAACAAGTACTCCCTGCACTTTAAGAAGGGCAAGGTCGTCGGTGCCAAAAAGAAGGCACTCGAGATTGAGCCCAGCGACGAGAACCGCACCGGCACCACCATCAAGTGGCGCCCCGATCTTGAGGTCTTTACCTCGATCAGCATTCCCCACGACTGGTATCGCGAGACCATGCGCCGCCAGGCCGTGGTCAACGCCAACGTGACCTTCCGCCTGCGCATTGAGGGCGACGATGGCGAGTTTACCGAAGAGGATTTTTGCTATCCCAAGGGCATCGAGGACTACGTGCTCGAGAAGGTCGGTACCGACTACCTCACCGAGCCCTTCTTTATCGAGGCCGACCGTCGCGGTCGCGACCGCGAGGACCTGCCCGACTACAACGTGAAGATTACCGCGTGCATGTGCTTCTCGCGCACCTTCATGATGCAGGAGTACTACCACAACTCATCGTGGCTCGAGAACGGCGGTTCGCCCGAGAAGGCCGCCCGCAGCGCTCTGACCAGTGCCATCGATGCTTACATTAAGCAACAGGGCAAGTACAACAAAAACGAGAGCGGCATTAAGTGGCAGGATGTCCAGGACTGTCTGGTGCTGGTGACCAACTGCTTCTCCACCCAGACGTCCTATGAAAACCAGACTAAGAAGGCCATCAACAACCGCTTTATCCAGCAGGCTATGACGGCCTTCTTTAAGGAGCGCCTCTCGACTTACCTGATCGAGAACAAAGACGCCGCCAACAAGATCATGGAGCAGGTGCTCATCAACAAGCGCTCGCGCGAGAACGCCGAGAAGACGCGTCAGAGCATCAAGACCAACCTGCAGCAGAAGACCGACATGGCCAACCGCGTGCAAAAGTTCATCGACTGCCGCTCCAAAGATAAGAACCGTCGCGAGATCTACATCGTAGAGGGCGACTCGGCAGCAGGCGCCATTCGCACCTCGCGCGATGCCGAGTTCCAGGGCGTTATGCCCGTCCGCGGTAAGATCCTCAACTGCCTGAAAGAGGACTACCCGCGCATCTTTAAGTCCGACATCATCATGGACCTTATGCGCGTGCTGGGCTGCGGTGTGGAGATCAAGGACAAGCGCATCAAGAACCTTGGTGCCTTTGACCTGGACAACCTCAACTGGAACAAGGTCATCATCTGTACGGACGCCGACGTCGACGGTTATCACATCCGTACGCTCGTGCTCACCATGCTCTACCGCCTGGTGCCCACGCTTATCGACGAGGGTTACGTGTATATCGCCGAATCGCCGCTCTACGAGATCAACTGCAAAGAGAAGACCTACTTTGCCTACACCGAGCTCGAGAAGAACGGCATCCTCAAGGAGATTGGCGACCAAAAGTGCTCCATCAACCGCTCCAAGGGTCTTGGTGAGAACGACCCGGACATGATGTGGCTCACCACCATGAATCCCGAGACGCGTCGTCTGATCAAGGTGGAGCCCGAGGACGTCACCAAGATGGAAACCATGTTCAACCTGTTGCTGGGCAACGACGAGGCAGGCCGCAAGCGCCATATCTCCGAGCACGGCAAGGAATATCTGGACCAGCTGGACCTGCAATAGCAGCAAATCGATAACGACGGCCCATAAGAAGTTCAAGAGGAAATCGTGGCAAAGAAGAAGACGAAGAACCAGCCAAAGAAAAAGCAGGTCAACGCCGAAAACGTCATCGGCCTGCACTCCGAGGTCACCGACCAGCCGATCACGCAGACGCTCGAGGTCAACTACATGCCCTACGCCATGAGCGTCAACGTCTCGCGTGCGTTCCCCGAGATCGACGGTTTTAAGCCCTCGCACCGCAAGCTGCTCTACACCATGTACAAGATGGGTCTGCTCAAGGGCGAGCGCCAGAAGAGCGCCAACATCGTGGGTCAGACCATGAAGCTCAACCCGCACGGCGACGCCGCGATCTACGAGACGATGGTGCGCCTGGCGACGGGCAACGAAGCGCTGCTTGCCCCCTTCGTAGAGTCGAAGGGCAACTTTGGCAAGTACTATTCGGGCGACCTGAGCTACGCCGCCTCGCGTTATACCGAGGCCAAGCTCTCCCCCATCAGCGCCGAGATCTTCAAGGACATCGACAAGGATCCGGTCGACTTCGTCGACAGCTACGACGGCGCCATGAAGGAGCCGCGCCTGCTGCCCACCACGTTTCCCAACATCCTTGTCTCGGCCAATAAGGGCATCGGCGTCGCCATGGCATCCGACATCTGCGGCTTCAACCTCAACGAGGTCTGTACTGCCACCATGCACTACCTGCAGGATCCCGACTGCGACCTGCTCGAGTACATGCCCATGCCCGACTTCTCGACCGGCGGCGAGATTATCTACCGTCGCGAGGAGATGGAGAAGATCATCGAGACCGGCCTTGGCAGCTTCCAGATTCGCTCCCGCTGGCGCTGGATTCCCGAAGAGCGCATCATCGAGGTGTACGAGATTCCCTACACCACCAAGACCGATGTCATCATCGAGCGCATCGTCAAGCTCTCCAAGGAGGGCAAGGTCAAGGAGATCGCCGACATCCGCGATGAGACCGACCTTTCGGGTCTGCGCATCGCCATCGACCTTAAGCGCGGCGTCGACCCCGACAAGCTCATGGCCAAGCTCTATCGCTCGACCACGCTGCAGGATTCGTTCTCGTGCAACTTCAACGTGCTGGTCGATGGTTACCCTCGCGTTATGGGCGTGCGCCAGATTCTGCACGAGTGGGTCAAGTGGCGTATTGAGTCCACGCGTCGCCGCATTAACTTTGACCTGGGCAAAAAGTCCGAGCGCCTGCACCTGCTGCACGGCCTCGAGGCGATCTTGCTCGACATCGACAAGGCCATCGCCATCATCCGCGGCACCAAGCTCGAAGCCGAGGTCGTGCCCAACCTTATGAAGGGTTTCGACATCGACGAGACCCAGGCCGAGTTTGTTGCCGAGCTTAAGCTCCGCAACATCAACGAGGAGTACATCCTCAACCGCACCAAGGACATTGCCAAGCTTGAGGGCGAGATTGCCGAGCTTGAGGAGATCCTTTCCAGCGAGGAGAACATCAAGAAGGTCATCAGCGACGAGCTGGCCGCGGTCAACAAGAAGTACGTGATGCCGCGCCGCACGGGCAGGATCGAGCCCCACGAGGTCATCGAGGTAAGCCTGGAGCCCGAGGTCGAGGAGTACCCGGTTACCATCATGCTCTCGCGCGATGGCTATCTTAAGAAGATGACGGACCGCGTGCTCAAGAAGGCGACCACGCTCAAGTACAAGGACGGCGACAAACCCTTTATCGAGTTCCCGTCCTCCAATACGCACGAGCTGCTCGTGTTTACCAACAAGAGCCAGGTGTATAAGTGCAAAGTCGCGGCGTTTGAGGATACCAAGTCGGCACAGCTGGGCTCGTACCTGCCGACCGATCTCGAGATGGAACCCGACGAGAGCGTCATCTGGGTCATCGACCCCGAGGACTACAAGGCCGACGTGCTGTTTGTCTTTGAGAACGGCCGCGTGGTGCGCGTCGCGCTTTCTGGATACGTCACCAAGACCAACCGCAAGCGCCTCAAGAACGCCATTTACGGTGGCAGCAAGCTGCTGTATGCCCAGGTGCTCAACACAGATCGTGACATCGCGCTGGTCTCGAGCGACTATCGTTTGATGAACTTCAACACGTCGCTGCTCAAGACCAAGACGACCACCAACACGCAGGGCGTCCAGGCCTTTACAGCCAAGAAGGGTCGCTCGGTCACCACCGTCGGCACGACCGAGGAGATCCTTGGCGCCGGCGTCTCGGCCGAGAAGTTCACCGCGCAGAACCTCCCCTCCGCCGGTGCCCTTATGAAAGAAAACGACATGCCGAGCCTGTTTGACTAAAACAACGGTGGCCAAACCGTCATGGGTTTACAAAGCAGCGGGGCCCGGAGCGCAGCAACATCGCGCTCCGGGCCCCGCTCGTTGCAACGTAGTCGGAATAATAGAACTCCCCGTTTTTCACTCCTGCAATCCCACGGCACAAGGCATGTTAAGCCATTAGCAAAACTTGCAAAATTTAGCAAAAGTTGCAAAAGTTAGCAAAACCTGCAAAGGGGCCACCATGGATTGCAGCAAATGTCTCCGCCATGCCAGGCATGCTCGAAGATATTATCGAGCGAACCAAAGAAGCGGCAGATAGCCGCCTCTCATAGTCTCGCGCGTGCATAAGCGGCGTTCAGATTGAGCCAGTCGGCATCGATTGGACATATGCTCAGGAGACTCAGGGTAACTGGCACACGGGCATGAATGGCGTCTTCAGGCAACTCGAGAAGCATGACGTCGGGCTTCTCTCGAAACGACCTATCGAGAGCTTTCCGATAAAGACATTGAGTTTTTGCTCGCGATGCTGCCCGATTCTGGCCCCAGCAGGGTCTCGGAGATAGCCAAACGCATGGGCGTCGCCAGCAACTACGCAAGCCAATACAAACGCCGCCTCCTGGAGGACGGCGTCATTGGAGAGCGCGGGCGTGGTCTCGTTGGCTTTGACATTCCCACGTTCAGGGAATTCTTGAACGAGAAGGCGTTTTAGCACGCCGGAATTGTCCGCGGAAGCATCAACGCATGGCAATCAGCATTCCTCTTGGTAAGGATAGCAAGCATTTTCCACCAACACCGATTGCCATGCGTTCTTCTTGTCCTTAGGCGAGCTTGCGGGCGAGCTCTCGCACCCCTTCCAACTTGGGCGAGGATGCCATGCTGTCGCGCTCGGTCATACCGCTGATGGTGACAATGCCCTGGTCCTCCCACTTGCAGTACGCGCAGGTTGACTTGTACATGGCGATCGCCGCGTCATAGACGCCCTCGCTGTGGCTATCGAGCAAAAGGGCCGTCTTGGTGAACGGGAAGCCCGTAGCACCGAAGGCGTACAGGCGATCGATGGCGGCCTTCTCCTGCGCAGTGATATCAAACCAGTAGATAGGCGAAGCAAAGACAACCATGTCGGCGCCTTTCAGCGACTCGATCACGTCGGCCATGTCGTCCTTCTGCACGCAAGTGCCCTCATGGGTAAAGCAGTACTGGCATCCCAGACAACCAGCGATCTTTTTGCCGGCAACGCGGACGACCTCGACCGTATTACCGCCCTCGCGCGCGGTCTCGGCAAACGCCTCGACCATGGTGTCGGTATTGGCGCCCTTGCGCGGGCTGCCACTCAATACAACGATATTCATAAGAATCTCCCTCCTTTATGCCGCAGGCGCGCGGCATATTTTTTGTTTTAACCAAAACAGATGGAGTTATTCAATCGCCTCGTTTCAGCTACTCCCACTCTTTAGAAGAATCGTTGCTGGAGACTTGCCATTAAATCAAGGCACGCCTTATTTCAGATATTCCTCAAAGAATGCCTTCAGCTTTCCAAACGGAATGATGTCCATCTGATCGTAAAGGTCGGTGTGGCTGGCACCAGGGATAATGAGCAATTCCTTGTTGTCCCCCGTCAGCTTGCCGTACGCGGTTTCGCCGAAATAGCGGGAGTGCGCCTTCTCGCCATGCACCAGCAGTACCGCAGAGCGAATTTCGCTGCTGTATTGCAAAATCGGCATATTCAAAAACGACAGCGAGGACGTCACGTTCCAGCCACCGTTGGAGTTCAGGCTGCGGGGATGGTAGCCTCGCGGAGTTTTGTAGTAGGCGTAATAGTCCGTTACAAACTGCGGCGCATCCTCCGGTAGTGGATCGACCACGCCGCCCGCCAGCGCATAGCTGCCGTTTTTATAGTCCTCGGTGCGCTGCGCGTTCAGCACTTTCCGCTTTTCAAAGCGCGCCGGCTCGGAATCCTCGGCGTCAAAATAGCCGTTTGCGGTCACGCGGGTCATATCGTACATGGTCATAGCCGCAGTGGCCTTGATGCGGGTATCGATGGCTGCGGCATTGATTGCCATACCGCCCCAACCGCAGATACCGATGATGCCGATACGCTCCGGATCGACGTTTTCCTGCACAGAGAGGAAATCCACCGCTGCGCAGAAGTCCTCGGTGTTGATGTCCGGGGATGCTACATAGCGGGGCGTGCCGCCGCTCTCGCCGGTATAGGACGGGTCAAAGGCAATCGCGAAAAAGCCCAGCTCCGCCATCTTCTGCGCGTACAGACCGGAAGACTGCTCCTTCACCGCGCCAAACGGGCCGCTGACGGCGATGGCGGGCAGCTTGCCTTCCGCGTTCTTAGGCACGTACACGTCGGCAGCTAGCGTGATGCCGTATCGGTTGTGGAAGGTCGCCTTGCTGTGCTCAACCTTGTCGCTTTTGGGGAATACCTTGTCCCATTCCTGCGTCAGTTTCAACTGCTCCATGCCTACGCCTCCTTGTCAGTCGCTTTAAGGTATTGCTCGTCGTCCACGGGCTCCAACCACTCGTTGGAGGCATCCTCGCCCGGAACCTCCACCGCGAGATGGGAGAACCAGCTGTCGGGCGCCGCACCGTGCCAGTGCTTTACGCCCGCGGGAATATTTACTACATCGCCGGGGCACAGCTCCTGTGCCGGTTTGCCCCATTCCTGGTAATACCCTCGACCAGCCACGCAGACGAGGATCTGTCCGCCACCGCTTTTGGCGTGATGGGTGTGCCAGTTGTTGCGGCAACTGGGCTCGAACGTAACGTTGTAAATGCCGACCTGCTCGGTGGAAAGGGGCGCGAGGTAGCTTTGCCCGATAAAGTACTTCGCAAATGCGTCGTTGGGGGCACCGATGGGAAAGGCCATCTCGTTTTGATGCTCAGCTCTTGCATCAGCGGCATCGTCATCTGCCCAGACCTCCTTCGCCATGCGGAAGGCCGCCCACGCCTTGGGCCAGCCCGCGTAAAACGCCGCGTGCGTAAGGATTTCCGCTATCTCAGCCCTGGTCACTCCATTGTTCTTTGCGGACATCAGATGATATTGGAACGAAGAGTCCGTCAGTCCCTGCGCCATCAGAGCCACCACCGTCACCACGCTGCGGTCTCGAAGGGAAAGCCCGTCTTCTCGACTCCATACCTCGCCGAACAGCACATCGTCGTTGAGCTGAGCGAATTTGGGAGCGAAGTCCCCCAGGGCATCTCTGCCCGCTGTCTGTTTGATTGCCATGATCGATTTCCTCCTGTCGATGGTTTTGAGTGCAAAACTGCTTCCGTCCAGCTAAGCCGCGCCTAGACTCCTGTGCCCATTCGTCGCGCCTGCTCAAGAGCGGGATGCCCGCCGATTTCGCCCACGCCGTTCAAGCCGCCGGCGAATACCGTTCCGGCAAGCGTGCGCCTTTGGCGAAAATCCCTTGCGCTCCCGATTTGTATTGACGAAAATAAAGGTAATACCTAAACCTAACTTTAGGTCAAGGAGTAAATTCGAGACTTGTCCGGAGGGACCATGTACACAATCGGACAGGTGGCGGAGATGTTCGATCTGCCCGTTTCCACGCTGCGTTATTACGACAAGCAGGGATTGTTCCCGGAATTGGAGCGAACGTCCGGCATTCGCCGATTCGGCGATACGGAACTCGAGGCGCTTCGGGTCATCGAATGCCTGAAGAAGGCTGGGATGGAGATCAAGGACATCCGGCTGTTCATGGAATGGTGCGCGGAGGGCCCATCGACATATCCCAAGCGCAAGGCCATGTTCGAGGAGCGGAAGGCCCACATGGAATCGGAGATCGCGAACATGAACCGTGCGCTGGATATGTTGAAGTTCAAATGCTGGTACTACGAGCAGGCGATCCAAGATGGCAACGAAGATAGAGTGAAGGCGCTGATTCCCGACAATTTGCCGGAAGAAATCAAAGATACCTACGATAACGCCCACACTCAATAATGCCGCCCGATGCTCAAGGGGCTTTGGCAAGGGGCTCTTTCCGAGCAGAACGAAAAAGAAAGCCTCCGAACCAGAGGGTCCGGAGGCTGTTATTCCCATAGGCATAAGCGCATCTGTTCGCGATTGCCTATCGATGCTCTGCCTCGAGCGCGGCAGACACCGCATCGAGGAACTCCCGCACATGGTCTGCGGGGTGCGACGAATGAAGCAGCCCGTAAGACACGAGACAGTCCCAATCGGTAGGGACGGTTTTGAGCATGGGGTGGACGTTGGCCCACAACGGCAGCGTCGCAAGCGCGAGGTCCTCGTTCGCGCCGCGATTGAACACCTCCGCCCGATATTGCGGGAAGTCTACGAGCGCGATTTGAGGATGATGCAAGAGTATCTCGTCGCGCACGCGATCGATTTCGGCGTTCCAGCCCCGGCGTATAAGCATAAGACTGTGATTGTGGAGGTCGTCGAATGTGACGATGTCGCGTTTGGCGAGTTCGCTGTCGACGGGAACGGCGCACCAGAGCGGCTCGCGCGAAAGCTCGAGGCCCAGGCACCCGCGCTCTTTAAGAAAGGCATCGTCGAAAATCCCCACCACGATATCCATGTCTTGCCCGAGGTTCGCCAAACCGCGCGCCGCCGAGGGTGTGTTTTCAAACGTGACCACCTGAAGGCTCATGCCAGGGCAACGTTCCTTCACCTTCGGCCACAGCTTCGTGAGCGGCGTACTGGGCGTCATGAGCGACACTCCCACGCGGATGATGCGCTTCTCTCCACGCTCGGCGACGCGGGCGCGTGCGATTGATTCTTGAGAGTACTGAACGATATGGCGGGCGTCGGCGAGCAGCGACCTGCCTGCTCGCGTAAGCGAAAGCCCCTGATGCGATCGGTGGAACAGCGTAAGGCCTAGCCGCGACTCCAGCAGGTTCATCTGCTTGATGACGGCCGTGGGCGTGATGAAGGACTCTTGTGCCGCTTTGGAGAAGCTGCCCGCCTCCGCCACGCGGATGAAAGTGTCAAGCTGTGGGTTGTACATCGATCCTCCTGTCACGCATTATGTGCCGTATATACCCCATGGTTATATCCATCATTCCAACGTGAACTTCTCGCACGTCAGTAAACGCCGTAGCCTTATATTCGAAAAGTCACCATTAAGGAGGAGACCATGGAGTATCTAAAGCTCAACAACGACGTAGAGATGCCCATCGAGGGTTTGGGCACCTTCCTCATGACCCCGACCGAGGCCGAGGCGGCCGCAACCGCCGCGCTCACGACTGGCTACGAGCACATCGACACCGCCAACGCCTACATGAACGAGCGCGCCGCGGGCCGTGCCATCGCCAAAAGCAGCATCGCACGCGACAAGATCTTCGTCTCCACCAAGCTCTGGCCGAGCGTCTACGACGCGGGCATGCCGGCGGTGGACGCCACGCTCCAGCGCCTGGGGCTCGACTACGTCGACATGCTCATCCTGCACCAGCCGGTAGGCGACTACCTGGCCGCGTGGCGCACGATGGAGGAGGCGTACCGCGCAGGCAAGGTGCGCGCCCTCGGCCTCTCCAACTTCCCGCAAGACAAGATCGCCGAGGTCATCGAGGTCGCCGACATCAAGCCGCAGCTCGTGACCGTTGAGTGCCACCCCTACCACGCCCAGCACGACCTGCGCGCCTACCTCGCGCCGTACGGCACGGTAATCGAGGCGTGGTACCCGCTCGGCCACGGCGACAAAGGTCTTCTGGAGGAGCCCGTCTTCGTCACTCTCGCCGAGAAGTACGGCAAGACCCCGGCCCAGGTGATCCTGCGCTGGCACGTGCAGATGGGCACCTCCATCATCCCCGGCTCCAAGAACCCCGCCCACATCGCCGACAACGCGAACATCTTCGACTTCTCCCTCACCGAAGACGAGATGGCCGAGATTGCCAAGCTCGACGGGACCATGACCTACTACACCGCCACTGAGGAAGCACTCGAGGGCTACCTGGCCATGCGCCCCGATTTCGACGCGCAGGAGTAGCGCTCAGACGATAACGGACCAACCAAGCCGCCGCCGAGGACCAGTCGGCTGTCGAGGACGAGCCCGCCGCAGTGCCCGCTGCAGACGGCAACGTCCTCGTGGCCTACTACTCGGCACAGGGCCACACCGCTGTCGTAGCTCAGGCCATCGCCGACGAGCTCGGCGCCGATCTCTTTGAGGTGACGCCTAGAACCCGCGGGTTATAACACCGTGCGCACCCCAGCGTTATAGAACCCTCACCAACGGAAACTTCCGCCGACGCGGCTCCCCTCGTATGGTGGATACGCCAAGTTGCGAGAAAGGAAGGCACCATGAACTACATCACCTTGAACAACGGCGTCAGGATGCCGCAGCTCGGCTTCGGCGTGTATCAGATCCCGGACGCCGCGGAATGCCAGCGCGCCGTGGAGGACGCGCTCTCGGTCGGCTACCGGCTGCTCGACACGGCCGCGAGCTACGGCAACGAAGAGGCGGTCGGGGCCGCCATTCGTGCGAGCGGCCTGCCGCGCGACGAGGTGTTCGTGACGACCAAGCTGTGGATGTCGGATGTGAGCTACGAGGGGGCCAAGCGCGGCTTCGACGCGTCGCTCAAGAGGCTGGGGCTCGACTACGTCGACCTCTACCTCATCCATCAGCCGTTCGGCGACGTCTTCGGCGCGTGGCGCGCCATGGAGGAGCTCTACGAGCAGGGCGTTATCCGCGCCATAGGCACAGCTAACTTCTACCCCGATCATCTCGCAAACCTCATCTCGTTCAACCGCATCGCCCCCGCCGTGAACCAAGTCGAGTGCAACGTGTTCTTCCAGCAGCGCGAGGCGCAGGAGTACATGGTCGGCAAGGAGGTAGCCATGGAGGGCTGGGCGCCCTTTGCGGAGGGCAGAAACGACCTCTTCCGCAACGAGGTCCTCGCTCGCATCGGCGAGGCGCACAGCAAGACGGTCGCCCAGGTCGTGTTGCGCTGGCTGCTGCAGCGCGGTGTGGTCTGCATCCCTAAGAGCACGCACCGCGATCGCATGGAGCAGAACTTCGACGTCTTCGACTTCGCGCTGGGCGACGACGAGATGATCGCCATCGCCGCGCTCGACACCGGGCGCAGCGCGTTCTTCGACCACCACGACCCCGCCACCATCGAATGGCTGTCCGGGCTCGCGCGCAACGTGTAGACGAGCGGTCAGACCACACTGATAACTTACTAGGAGGAATTGCCATGAACTCATTCACGTACGACTACCCGGTCAGGAACTACTTCGGCGAGGGGGCCATGGACCAGGCACTCGACGCCGAGATGGGTGCCATGGGCAGGACAGTGATGCTCGCCTACGGCGGAGGTTCGGTCAAGCGAACCGGCGTCTACGGCCACGTGGTCGATAAGCTCACGAGCGCGGGCAAGCGCGTGGTGGACTTCGGCGGCATCATGCCCAACCCGACCTACGAGAAGTGCCAGGAAGGCGCCGCGCTCGCACGCGAGGAGCAGGTCGACTTCATCCTCGCCGTCGGCGGCGGGTCGGTCTTCGACTGCTGCAAGGTGGTCTCCGCGCAGGCGATGCTTGACGAGGACATCGAGACGTTCGAGCACGCCGACGGCAAGATGCCGAGCTCGTTCATCCCCATGGGCTGCATCGTGACACTCTCCGGCACGGGTGCCGAGCAGAACAACGGCGCCGTCATCACCAACGAGGAGACGCACGTGAAGGGTGCCTATCTTGGAGCGATGCCCATGTGGGCGGCGCTCGACCCGGCGCTCACGCTCACCGTACCGCACGCGCAGTTCATGAGCGGCGCATTCGACACGCTCTCGCACTGCATGGAGAGCTATTTCGGAAGCCCGCGCGGACGCAACGTCACCGACGACATCAACCTCGCCATCCAGCGTAACGTCATCCGCAACATGCGGATCATCGCGGACGACGACCAGAACCTCGATGCCAGAAGCGAGCTCGTATACGACTCCGCCATGGCCGAGAACGGCGTGCTCAAGATCGGCAAGTCAACGGACTTCCAGGCGCACATGATCCAGCACCAGTACGGCGCGTACACCCACACCAACCACGGAATGGGCCTCGCGGTCATCCACCCTGCGCTCTACCGCCACCTGGCCCCCGAGGCGCCCGCGCAGTTCGCCCGCTGGGCACGCGAGGTGTGGGACGTCGACGCTAAGGGCAAAGACGACCTTACGGTGGCGCTCGAGGGCATCGACCGCCTGCAGACGTTCATCGGCGAGATGGGGCTTCCCACGAGCTTCGCCGAGATGGGCTCCGACGCATCCAACGAGACGCTGCACAAGGTTGCGGACACCTGCGTGCTCACCGGCGGCTGCGCCAAGAAACTGGAGCGCAGCGAGGTGTTCCAGATTCTGACCGAGTGCCTCTAGATCGGCGCTCGGTCCCGATCCGCCCGCGCCGAAGGAAACAGGAAGGCTCCTCGTTTTTCTCGAGGAGCCTTCTGAGTTTTTGCCCGATTGTGAAACCATGTGGCTTGCAGGTGCGACGGTTCCGAAACGTCCCCATCGGTCGCCATCGGACCGTACGAAACCGTATGAAAAAACAGAGCAAATGTTCTATTACTACTCCCACTCGATAACTAATCCAGTCCGAGTGTTGTCGATGCGTGTCGCGTCGTACCGCCCGAGGACTGATTCGTGCGCAATTTGGGCGAATCAGTCCTCTGATTCGCGATTTCGGGAATGACTAAATTGATTCGCGAAACCGCAGGTCGCCTTTTTAATCACTCCCGGGTTTCCGTAGGGATTCGTAGCGAGTGGCTTGGAAAAGGGTGATTCGGAAGATCAGAGGACAGGGGCGGGAAAGCCCCCTTGGCAGCATCCCGCTACTTGATCATCTTGCGGCGCGCTTGCTTGAGCCAGTTCTTCTTGAACGTGCCTATGCCGCCGAAGAACTTGTTGTAAGTCTCGCCGTCTTCCTTCGCCGCGTACTTGACCGCCGCAAGCTCGATGGTGCAGAGGTAGTCCGCTGCTTGCTCGAGACGGTAGTCGGTCATCGAAGTCTTGCGCCGCTCGACGACCCCTTTGGAAAGCACGAAGCCGATCGACTGGTCGAGCGCCTGCTTCACGATGTCCTGGCCGTTGTCGTAATAGACCTTCACCTCGTCGAAGCTTTGAAAGAATTCTAAGCGATCAAACAAAAGGCCCGAAATATCGCGCTTCATGCGCGAGGTGAGCTTCGCCAGATCCTCGAACTCGCTTCTGCGGTAGACGAACGTTCTATAGGAGACGGGAAGGCGCTGAACCAGAACGTTGAACGAGTACAGCATCTTCTTGCGCGCCCGCAGGTCGATCCCCTCGTACGGCCCGTGGCCGTTCAGCAGCGGCTCAGAATGAAACGGTATGTTCGGGAGGTCGGAGCTGGCGAGGGACTGCTCGTATCGGGAGACCTTGTCGGCAATGCCCTCCGACTGGTCGTGGACCACGAGGGTCAAAAGGTAGTACCGGGCCTTTCCGCCCCGATCGCCGCTCTCGTCGACGAATATGCTCAGGTCTCGCGCCAATATATGCCCCTGGATAGAATAAAAGCCGGGGGATAAGCCCCCGGCACTTGGAGGTAGCTGAAACAGCCACCAAAATTCTTATACCAGATCTAAGCCGGCTATGCAAGGATTCCCGCAACGCGAGTGGGTTTCTGGCACTGGAGATTCCGAGGTGCAGCATGCCCCCGCCGATTGTCGGCGTGTTCCGTACGGGCAACTTGCCTGCTGAGGCAAGTGAGCCCCGGCGACTTGCATCAGCGGTCGTACCGAGGCTAACTGGTTTGCATTGTAGCGCATGCATTCTGTTCGCGAGGTCTTAAGTGTCCGATGTGCGAATCAACCCCTTATTCGCGGGTTCAGGAATGGCTCGATTGATTCGCGAAACCGCAGGTCGCTTCATGCGCACCGGCATCGCCCTACGAATATGCAACCTTGTTGACGCCGACGAGCCCTCGCTCAAAGAAGACGACGTCTGCGGTGTGCAGGCACGCCGTTTTCACGGATGGCGCAGAGAGTCGGGGCGCCGTCGAAACGGCGGCTGTCTTTACCCTTGCCGTTTTAATGCTCGCCCCTTTGATGCCGAGCATCGAAAGCAGGTGCTTGGGAACCTCGTAGTCTTGCTCGATGAGGCCAAAGAATGTGACGCCGGAATCGACGCGCACCTTCATGACGCAAGACGAGACGGGCTTGAACGCCATGCTTCCCGCCGCTCCGCCGACGAAGGATCCAATGAGCACAGGGAGGGTCGCCCCGCCTGTCAGGGCGGTCGCGACAGCGGCTCCGCCGAGCATCATGACGGTTGAGAACACGGATTGGCCCATGTTGCTCGCCATCTCGACGGGCTCGATCCTCCCCGACGCCACGAGATAGGAGTTTCGGCACGTCTCCATGGCTAGCACGACGAGTGATGCGATGACGTTCGCGCCCCTCGATCCCATTGCGGCGGCCTTTACCGTCTCGCCGAAGGCGCCCTTTGCTGCTGCGGCAGTGATTGCCGCGGTCGCCGATCCGGACACGAACCCGTTGGTGGCGCCGGCGCATGCCGCCGTCCCGATGGACTTCAAGTGCTCGTCGTCGATTTCTCCTTCCGCGATCAGGTAATCGATGGCGCGGTAGATCTCGGGGGCAACGCTCAGGGCGGCGCTCAGGGCGGCGGCTGTGCCGCCGGCCTTGAGCGATTGCTTCACTATGTCGCTCGCAGCGATTAGCTGGGACGTGGTCATGCCGTCGTCCGCAGGGTCGAGCTTCTTCTTGTTCGAGACGTCGATCGCCTTTCGGCGCATCTCCTCGTTCGTGGCGGGCCTGCCCTCGACGCCCTCAGGTGTCTCGATTCGGTCCGTCAGGTTGTCGCGCACCTTCGTCCAGCGCTGCACCTCTTCGTCCAAGCCGCGGCCTTTCGCGCGCTCGATGCGTATCAGCGTGTACTGCTTGGCTGCTTCAAGCTTGTCCGACGGGATCAGGCCACCCATGTCGCCGTAGAGCAAGTCGTCTGGGGTTTTGCCCGCGAAGCCCTTCTCGACGGCCCACTCGTCAAAAGAGAGATCCGCATATCTTTTCGGCCTGCCGTTGTACGAATCGCGAAGCGTCGTCGCGAGCTTGCGCGCGATGTTCTTCGGGTCGGTCAGGAACTTGAGCTGGTACTGATCGGCGCCCCAGGCCACATCCGCAGACCCGAGGTCGTGCGAGTCGAGCCTGATGCCCTTGGCGTCGACCCTCTTAACGGCAGCGTCGACGTTCGCCGTCCCAAAGGCCCATTCCTCCGCCAGGAATCCCTTGAGGGAGTCCTGCGCCGCCTTGCTGTTTTTGTAGTGGTCGTAGGAGTTCATCGCGGAGTACAGCTCCTCGATGGCGGCCTCCACGCTGTTCACCCAGCTCGCAGCATCCATCCCGGCGGGCACGGCGGCGGCATGGCGCGCGGAGAACTCGAACCCCTTGTCGAAATCGTTCATCCCTACGCCTCGACGAAGCTCCTGAGCTTCTCGTGATAGAAGCGTTTCACAGCGTACTGGTAGCGTTGGTCGCGGATCTCGCCCGCCTTCTGATGGAGGACGACGGCCTGGTTGATGCCGTTCGCGCCATCGGCGGCAGCCCTCCCGAGGGTCTTGCCTACCATTTTGGCAAAACCAAGCACGGGATTGGAATCATTGCTTTCTTCGGGTTCCGCCGCCTTCTCTCCGGGGCGCAGGGCCGCGAGAAGGTCATCGAACTCCATGCCATGCTCCCTTGCCCTTTCGAGGAACTTCCAGTAGTCCTCCTTGGAAGGCGGCTCGGTATTCACCGTGATGCAGGCGTGGTTCCCGCTCACGCCGATGTAGACGCCTTCCTCGTCGATGGCTTCGGGGTTGTCGAGCCGAATCGCATCGATGTAGTCTCCGGTGCCTTCCGGCCAGCCGATGAAGACGACCTTCTGACTCGACGAGATGGCGGTCTGAGCGAACTGGTCCTCGTTGAAGATGGAGGCATCGACGCTGCCGTCGACGGGGCCGGTCGGACCAGCCTCTGTGTCATCGTTCTTTCCAATCATGTTGTAGAGAAGCTTGGAGAACTTGCCGGTGTTTCCGGCCTCGACAATAAGAAGCGATTCGGCGGTGTTGAACATCATGGGCAACCTATCTAGAGGAAATATATGGTTGAGACGATTATAACCCCGAGGTAAACAGCTATATTCAGCTGTCAACTTAATATCGAGAGGGTTTGTAAAGGCTACTCTTGCCCTACGCTGGGGGGTGTTCCTATAGTTTTGTCAACCTGGGAATGCCGTTTGCGAGACTGAATCGCGACATGCTGACGCCAGGCCTTTCGGCCGGTGGGCCCCAATCTGTTCAGAGTGCTTCGACTAGG
>CABUSD010000005.1:0-123101 GCA_902494165.1 uncultured Collinsella sp.
CCTAGTCGAAGCACTCTGAACAGATTGGGGCCCACCGGCCGAAAGGCCTGGCGTCAGCATGTCGCGATTCAGTCTCGCAAACGGCATTCCCAGGTTGACAAAACTATAGGAACACCCCCAACAGCAACAAGCCCCTCCCATCCAAATCCAAATTAAGATTTATATGTTGGATTGCTTGCTCGAGCGCAGCAAAGACCCCGCAGCTGGCCGTATGGGGTAACTTCCCAGCGCATTCCGCAGGACGAAAGAACCCCCGCCGCACGAAGTGTGAACTGCACCCCAAAACTTGGACGGCTTAAATAAGAACTACGTCGCAAGGGACTGTCTCCGGAACTCCTCCGGGGTCAGTCCCTTCAGTTTAACCTGGCGCCTCCTCGTGTTCCAATGGACCACGAAGTCGTCGAGGTCCGCCTTGAAGGACTCGAAGTCCGGCCACGTCCTTCCGCGGAAGAACTCGTCCTTGATGTGGCCGAACACCTGCTCCGTCGCGCCGTTGTCGATGCAGTTGCCCTTCCGGGACATGCTCTGCACCACGCCGGCCTCCTCCAGCCGCCTGCACCAACCGGCCTGCTGGTACTGCCAGCCCATGTCCGAGTGCAGGATCGGCCTGGAGCCCTCGGGCTTCCTGGACACGAGCTGGTCGAGCAGCTCGTGCTGCTGAGCCATGTTGGGGTGCAGCGACGTGGACCAGGCGACGATCTCCTTGCTGCCGAAGTCGTAGACCGGCGCGAAGTAGGCCTTGCCCCAGGGCTGCTTGAACTCGGTGACGTCGGTGCCCATCTTCTCCCACGGCCCGTCGGCGGCGAAGTCCCTGCCGATGACGTTCTCGAAGGCCTTTCCGACCTTGCCCCTGTACGAGTTGTACCTGTGGTAGTCGGTCTCGCGGCGGATCCCGCAGCTGATGCCCATCTCGCGCATCATCTTCAGCACGGTCTTGCAGGCCATGCGCACGCCCCGCTCGGCGCGCAGGCACATGGCGATCTGCCTGTGGCCGCACCCGTTGGCGGCGCGCGAGAATATCTCGGCGGCGGCCTCCCAGAGCTCGGGCCTGGTGGGAGCCTTCGGGTGCGACAGCGCGTAGTAGTAGCTCGACCTCGCCAGGCCGGCGCACTCCAGCAGGCACCCCAGCCCGTGCCCCTCTTCGCGCAGGGCGCTCACGGCCTCGACCTTCGCCCCGGTCAGAGTCCGTCCCCCTCGACCAGGGCACGCAATTTTTTTAGGTAGGCCACCTCGGTCTCGAGCCTTCGGCAGCGCTCCTCGAGCTCCTGCTCGCGCGTGCGCGGCCTCGCCTTGGAACCGCTCGGCCGGCCCTTGGGCCTCGGGCGCAGGGCCTCCGCGCCGCCCTCGCGGTAGAGCGCGCACCATCTCTTGAGCGGCGTCAGGGACATGACCCCGAACGCCTCCATGGCGTCCCGCTTGCTCATGCCGCCGTCGACCACGGCCGAGGCGGCGGCGACCTTCTGCTCGTATGTGTACCTGGCCTGCTTGCCGTCCATGGATAGCAGCACCTCGCTTCCGAACGACCGGTATAAGTAGAGCCATTGTCTCACGGTGTCGCGCGGGACCGACAGCGCCTTCGCCGCCGACTCGGAGCCGTGGCCTCGCTCGAAGAGCCCGATCGCCGCCTTCCTGGCCTCGATGTCGTGCTTCACCCTCAAGTCGACACGCATAAAAAGCCTCCCATTTCTCATGTCCAAGAAATGGGAGGCAGTTCAGTGCGCAGCGGGGGTTCTTTCATGTCCGAGGACGCGCTGGGAAGTTACCCCATGCGGCCAGCGGACAACTATGTAGCCTTGGACTAGAACATACCCAAGAAACCGTGCACAAACAGCGCGGCCAGAGCGGCACCGACAAACGGCGCGATGCCAGGAACAAGCAGGCCGTACTTCCAGTTGTTGTCAGCCTTGTTCTTGATCGGCAGCACCTGATAGGCCATGCGAGGACCAAGGTCACGGGCCTGGTTCATGGCGAAGCCAGTGATACCGCCCATGCCCATGCCAACAGCCCAAACGATCAGACCGACGCAGATAGCGAGCATCAAAACGTTCTCGCCGGCGCGGCTAGCGGCAGCAAGGATGGCGCTGATGAACACAAAGGTGCAGATAGCCTCGCAGAAGAAGTTGCGAGCATAGTTCGTGCCCTCGGTGGTGGGGTTGGTCGAGAAGATGTTGCGCTGGGCAATGGGGTCGACGACGCCCTCGGACGCCTTGAACTCATCGGCATACATAAGCCAAGCGATTACGGCACCCGCAAAGCCGCCGAGCATATCGGCAATCATGAAGGGAATGCAGCTGCTCCACGGCACCAAGCCTACGATGCACTGGGCAAGCACCATGGCGGGGTTCATGCACACGGCGCCGCCAAAGATAAACAGAGCAACCGAGATGCCAAAAGACCAGGTGGTGATGGCAAACATGTGGCCGGAGCCCTGATACTTGGTGCCCTTAAGCACGGTATCGCAGTGCACGCCCACGCCAAAGATGATCATGAGGGCCGTTGCGCCGAATTCGCAGAGGAGTTTGGTAAGCATAAAACCTTATCTTTCTTGTCGGTTATAAACGATTCGTTTAGGCCGCGTACTAGTGCTGCGCGACGACAACGCCCAGGCCATCGGGAATGACGGCCACCTTGGCATCGGCACCCTTCATCTCAAAGGCGAGCTTGAGCGCCTCATCGAGAGTGTTGACCGGCGTCATGTGCATATCCTTGATCATCTGGTGATCGCACAGGTCGGTAACCATGATCACGGGGTGATGCGCCAGGATGCGGGCAAAGATCTGGCTCGTCCACTGGTCGGGCAGGGTCTCGTCCTTAGGACGGTCGATGCAGGCGCGCTCAAACTCCGCAGGATCGTTGTCGGCGATGTTGTGATAGAAGCCCTCGCCACCGTGACCGTCGGCACAACCGGCGACATCGATAATCACGCCGCCCTCGGGAAGCGTGGCCTCGGCAGAGCACATGCCCTTCACGGCCTGGTAGATGTTCTGGTCGAGCGGGTAGCCGCCGTTGGTGGTGATGGCAATCTCGCACTCGACGGGCTCAACGCCGGCAAGGCTCTTCACGAACTCGCAGCCAGCCTCGTGCGCCTTGTGGATATCGCCGGCAAAGGAGCCGATGACCTCGTGCTTGCCGTTGAGCACCACGTTAAGCACAAAGGCAAGGTGAGCCATCTCGGCAGCGGCAAACATGTCCTCGCTCACGTGGTTGTGGCACAGGTTGCCGGCACGCGAGTGGGAATCATTCACAAACTGACCGTTATGGTTGTACATGATGGTCTTGTAGCTGGCGATACCAGGCAGGACGGACTTGCGGCTACCAGAGAAACCGGCAAAGAAGTGCGGCTCAATAAAGCCCTCGGCAAGCAGCAGATCGCAATCGGCGGCAATCTTGTTGATGATGCACTCGCCACCAGAAGGCAGGGTGCCAATCTTTTTCATCATGCTGTCGTCAGTCGCGACGTGCATAACGATTTCCTCGTTGGCAACAATCTCCTCGCCATACTTGTTGACGAGTTCCTCGTGCGTCGACGGACGGTGCATACCCGTAGCAACCAGAATGCGCAGGCGAGCCTCGGGCGCAGCGGAATGGATGTGATGCAGCAGAATAGGCATCGTCACACGCGAGGGAACGGGACGCGTATGATCGGAGCTAATGATGACGATATCCTTCTTGCCAGCACAAAGCTCCTCGAGCGAAGGCGAGCCATAAGGGTTGGCAAGTGACTCCTCTACCAGCTCTTCCTGCGATTTTGTAGTCTTAAACTCGTTTTGATGACCTTCCATCACACCCGCGAAGTTCTTATCCTCGAGCTCCAGATGTAACGTCTTGTGGTCAAACGGCAGTTCACATTCAAACAATGACGAGCGCCCTCTTCCTTTTCAACTGACACACTAGATAAACCGTTGGAAGGATACGCCGCTCACCGATAAACACCACCGTCCACCGACTCATTAACACAACGTTCATATTTGACCCACAACAAAACGGCCGCGACCCCAAACGGGACCGCGACCGCCTGTCAAAGACACTATAGACAGGATGATTTACGCAGCGCCGAGGCAAACATCTACCCCGAGACGTTCGCACGTAAGCCATTTTGCATAAATGCGTTAATTAATTGCATATAATGGCGAATGGATTTCTAGCCGTAACAGGGTAGTACCCTCCGGAGCGTGCATTTTTGCGAGTATTCAGCATCGCGGGATAAGATTTTGGTGTCAAAAGTCTTTCAAAAAGTAGATAGTCCTCATGACTCGACCCATCTGAATAGCATGCGGCGAGAAACCAGCCATATATGAATATCACCAAAGCCCAATCGTCGTGCAAAAGCATCAACAAAGGCAGCGAAAGCCGGCTATGGCCTTATACATCAATCTTTGGCTGCTGAAAACTCCGTTTTTTGCACGTCACCCCAAGCACCACCCTCACCCAGCGGCTGATCCGCCGTAAACCGAGGACGAAGGGACCCGATGGGTTTCCCTCTGAATGCATTCCGCAGCACGAAGCCCTTTCCAAACGCGCGAAGCGCGCCATTATTCCCCCAGCAGTAATCCACTGAAGACCGGACATCGCAGGGCCCGCCATTAGTTTACTTTTAGGCACACTCCGCAGGACGCAAGAAGCCCTCGCCGCACGAAGTGCGCAGCGAGGGCTTCTTGCATGTCCGAGGACGTGCCTAAAAGTAAACTAATGGCGGGCCCGGACGACTACAGGGCTATCGATTACCCCGTGTTCTGCAAACCTGCCGAGACGCCGGTCACAGTCGAAAGAATCAGGCTCATGTACTCGGCCTTCTTCTCCTCGGCCATCTCGTCCTGGTTCATACGCACCTCGCGAAGGGCGCGGACCTGGGCGATGGACAGGGCGTCGACGTAGGGGTTGCGCACGCGGACGGCGCAACCGAGCACGCGGCGGCGCTGCAGCGGCCACTCGTCACCGACGATGGCAAGGACCCACTTACGCGTGAGCTGCATCTCGGTGAAGACCTTCTCGGACAAATCCTGGCGATCGCCCAGGTGCAGATACATCTTGGCGATGCGCTGATCGGTCTTGGCGATCGACATCTCGATGTTGTCGATAAAGGTGCGGAAGAACGGCCACTCCTGGTAGGCAGCCTTGAGCTGGTCAAGGTCGCCCAGCTGCTCGCAGGCGGTGCCCAGGCCATACCAAGCGGCCAGGTTAATGCGTGCCTGGCTCCAGCTGAAGATCCACGGAATGGTACGCAGGTCGTCGAGCGACTTGGCGCCCAGGCCGCGCTTAGCGGGACGCGAGCCGATCGGCAGCAGACCGACTTCGGTCAGCGGCGTCACGGTCGAGAACCACGGTGTAAAGTCCTCGGTGTTCAGCAGGTCCAGATAGCGCTCGTGACTTGCAGCGTTAAGCTTCTCGGCCATATCCCAGAACTTCTGCGTGGTCTCTGTGTTGGTCTTCTCGACACTCGGGGCCGACTGCAAAAGCGTTGCGGCGGCAACGGACTCAACATGGCGCTGAGCCAGCGTGCGGTTGCCGTAACGGGCAAAGATGACCTCGCCCTGCTCGGTGAGCTTAAAGAAGCAGTTGACCGAACCCTTGGGCTGCGCCAGCACGGCCTTGTTGGCCGGGCCGCCGCCACGGCCCACGGCACCGCCGCGACCGTGCATGAGCACCAGGTCGATATCGTTCTTCTCGGCCCACTTGGCAATGCGCTCCTGCGCGGAGTGCAGCGCGAGCATGGCCGTGGTAGGACCGGCATCCTTGGAGGAGTCGGAATAGCCCAGCATGACCTCCATGCGGCGGTTGGTCTGGGCAAGGCGCTTTTGCACCACAGGCAGCGTAAGCATCTGGTCGAGCACGTCGACGCAGCCCTCGAGGTCCTCGAGCTGCTCGAACAGCGGGATCACGTCGAGCTCGGGGACATCCTCCTCGTGTGCAAAGGACAGGTGGGCAAGCTCAAAGACGTCGGCCACATGCTGGGCGCTCTTGGTAAACGAGATGATGTAGCGGTGCGCCATCTTCTTGCCGTAGCGCTTTTGGATGGAACCGATAGCGCGGAAGGTATCGATGACCTCGCGCGTCATGGGCTGCAAGTCGCCATGGATACCGTTCTCGTGGATATCCTTGAGGGCGCGGGCGTGCACCACGGAGTGCTGACGGAACTCCATCTCGACCATATGGAAGCCGAAGGACTCGACCTGCCAGATGATGGTTTGGACCGGACCGTAGGCGGCACGGACGGCACCGCAGGCAGCAAGCGAACGCTGGACGACGCGCAGGTCATCCAGGAACTCGTCGGCGCTGTGGTACATGGTGTCGGTGATGCGGCGCACGGTGGCGTTCAGGCGGTCGGCCATGACGAGCATGACGGCGCGATGCGGCTCGTGCTCGGAGATCAGCTCGGCGCGGGCCGTGTAACGAGGGCTCATCTCGACCTGATGGTTCCACAGGTTAATGAGCTCGGCAGAAGGCTTGCTGTAGGTAGCCTCGAGCGTGAGGTTGCGGCCGATGTGGCGGCACTTGTCCTCGAGCTTGAGCACCATGTGCGTAAAGTACTTGGCGGCGACCTCACGGCTCACCTTGGCGGTGACGTTGGGGTTACCGTCGCGGTCGGAACCGATCCAGCTGCCGGGATGGAAGAACGCCGGGCACAGCGGCGGCACAGTACCGGCCTTGTCGCCCAGCACCCAATCGTCAAAACGACGATAGATAACGGGGATAACGTCGAACAGCGTGTTATCGAAGATGTCGATGATGGTATCGGCTTCCTCGACCGGCGTGGGCTTCTTGAGCGCGATGGGACTCGTACGCACCAGGGCGTCGATCTCCTGCAGCATATGGCGCTCGTTCTCCACCAGGTCGGAGCCGCCCAGACGCGGACGCTCCTCCAGCAGGTTGGAGATACGGCGGATCTTGCCCTCGACGGCCTTACGACGGGCCTCGGTGGGATGTGCGGTAAAGACAGGGTGGAACTCGAGCTTGTCGAGCAGCTCGTTGGCACCCTCGACACCCAGCTCATTCACCAGCTGGTGATAGGCAACGGTAAGCTCGTTGGCAGGATCGACCTCGGTATCGGTCGACGCACCGGCCTCGCGCTCGCGCAGCTGCGCCACACGGTAGTTCTCCTCCGACAGGTTTGCCAGATGGAAAAAGCTCGTAAAGGCGCGAACGATGACCTGCTGCTTATCGAGCGGCAGGCTGTCGATCAAATCGACGACCTCACGAAATGCCACGGCAGTGGGCTCGTCGGCGGTGGGCACGCCCTGCTCGTCGACGGCTTCGTCGGCAGCGCAGGTACCGGGGTTGCCGGCATTGACCACAATCTCGGCTGTCAAAATCTTGTCGAACAGGTCCGCGATCTCGGGATCATACTCGCTAAGCACACGGCGCTCCAGGCGCAAGAACAGCGCCAGATTGTCGCGCAGCTCCTCGGGGATCTCGATCTCGGCGAGACGCTCCCTGGACTCGGCATTCGAGCCGATTCGGTTAACGAGGCGGTTGACCACGGCAGCGACGCGCGCCGCGGCTTCGGGTACAGACTGGTTGCTTAGGTTCTCAGCCACGTTTCCTCCCATTCCTCCTTCTATGCACGTAACATGCGGTATTCATTATAGGCGCTTGAGAAATACTTTCGACACTGATTGCGCTTTACCACACAAAAGTATTTTCTGCATTGCAAGGGTTTTTGCCCCAAATGGTCGTATTTCTCGGTGGGCGGCATATGCAAACGAGGGCATTCCGCATAAAAGCGAAACACCCCCGTAACAATTACTCTCCATGAGCAGGGCACGTTAGCAGGCCCGCAGCTCAAAAAGATGCGCTACAGGCGCTCGCGAACCGCCTCGACGACGTTGGCCAGATCGGCAAGAACCTCTTCGTGGCTCTCCATGTCGCGCACCTTGACCTTGCCGGCGGCAAGCTCGTCGCCGCCCAGGACCAGGATGAGCTTGGCGCCCACCTTATCGGCCTGCTTAAACTGGGCTTTGAGCGAACGGCCCTGATAGTCGGCCTCGGTCACAATCCCTGCGGCGCGAAGCTCCTGCGTAATGGCAAAGACGTTCTGGCGCAGCTCCTTGCCTGCGTTGGCGACATAGACGCACGGGGCCTCCTCGGCACCCAGATCGCTGCCAAAGGCCTGCAGGGCCAGCAGGGCGCGCTCAAAACCGACGGCAAAGCCGACGCCTGCCGTGGGCTTGCCACCCTCGAGCTCGACCAGGCCGTCGTAGCGGCCGCCGCCGCCGATGGAGCCGACGCCGGCGCCAGGGGCCTCGACCTCAAAGACAGTACGGGTGTAGTAGTCCAGGCCGCGCACCAAGGTGGGATCCTCGACATACTCGATACCGGCGGCATCCAGATAGCGCTTGACTTGCTCGTAGTGCTCGCGGCACTCGTCGCACAGGTTGTCGCCCATCAGCGGAGCGTTGGCCATGATCTCGCGGCAATGGTCGTTCTTGCAGTCGAAGGCACGCAGCGGGTTGAGCTCGGCGCGCTCGCGGCACTCGTCGCACATCTCGTCGGCGTGATCGAGGATGAACTGCTTGACCTGCTCGCGATAGGCCGGACGGCACTGGGCATCGCCCATCGAGTTAATGAGCAGGCGAAGCTTGGAAAGGTCGAAGCCCAGGCGCTTGTAGAACTCCATGAGCATGATGATGCACTCGGCGTCTGCCGCCGGATCGGGAGCGCCGAGCCACTCGATGCCCACCTGGTGGAACTGGCGCAGGCGGCCCTTCTGGGGACGCTCGCCGCGGAACATGGCCTCAGCGTAGTACGCCTTAAACGGCGTGGAGCCCTGGGGCACCAGGTTGTTCTCGACGACGGCGCGCACCACGCCGGCCGTGCCCTCGGGGCGAAGTGCCAGGCGCTGCTTGGGCTTGAGTTTGGTGTCGGTACCCTCGGTAAAGACGCGCTCCAGGTTGGCACCGCTAAACACGCGGAACATTTCCTTGCGCACGACGTCGGTCGACTGGCCGATACCGTGGACAAACACGTCCACCTGCTCGATCGCGGGCGTCTCGATGGGCTTAAAGCCAAACGGCTCGAACACGCCGGCAGCGATCTGCTGCATCTTTTGCCAGGCGCGCATCTCGGCGCCGATAAGGTCGCGGGTTCCCTCCGCCTTCTGTGCCTGCATGGGCAAACACCTTTCTTTTGTATCGCGTCATAGGTAGTGGTCATTATACGGCACAAAGCAGCAACGCGGCGGCGCGTCTGACCGAACGAGGGTATGGGGACTCGTTCGGCCAGACGCGCCGCCGCGGACGAAGCGGACAAGCGGCGATGCGCTTTGGCCTACCTACTCCCCCGCCACGCTCGCGCGCAGCTTGGCGGCGATGGGCTCGGATGCCAGCAGGAACACGAGCATGACCACGGAGCACGCCAGGCACACGATCCAGGTGCTCGCAAAGGAGCCCGTGGCATCGAACAGCACGCCCGAGACAATGGCGCCCACGGTGCCGCCGACCATCTCGAGCGAGGTAATGGTGCCCGTGACCTTACCGAGGTCGGCCATGCCAAACTGCTCGGACGCGGCGATGGTAGGCGTGATGGTGCCCATGCACGTTCCGATACCAAAGCTCACGGCAGCCACGATGGGACCAAGATCGGTCGCGGGGAAGCACAGGGCGACGCAGGCGATAATGCACGCAATGGAGCCAAGGATATTGCCAAAGCGCAGACCAAAGCGGTCATAGATCGCACCGAGCGAAATCTTGGCGATAACGACGGTGACCATGTAGGCCGAAAGCACGGTACCTGCCCACATGGGATCGTGGCCGCCCGTGACGATCTTGGCGCCGTTGACGGTAACACTCGTCATGTTGGTGACCTGGTTGGGCAAGATGGCGCCGTTAACGAGACCCATAAAGAGGAAGGCGACGACGAGCAGCCAAAACGCCGGGCTCTTCTTGATACGAGACCAGCCGACGCTAACCTCGGGCGCCGTGTGCTCGTCCTTATCGCCAGCCGTCGAGACGGACGGATCGCCCGGGTTCTCGCCGAGCGGCTTAAGGCCGATCTCGGAAGGCTTGGTGCGGAAGGAGTAAGCCGTGATGGGCAGTGCCGCCACCATGCAGACGGCAGCGAGTACCAGGAACGCAGAGCGCCAGCCCACACTCACGATAAGAGAGCTCACGATCGGCGAGAGAATGGCTCCGCCAAAGCCCGAGCCCGAAAGTGCGATGGAAATGGCAAGGCCGCGTTTAGCGGTAAACCAGTTGGCGGTCACAAGGCTGATGAGCAGACGGGTCGAGGCCACAGCGAAGCAGCCCGAAACGGCAAAGAGCACGTAGACCTGCCACAGCTCACCGACAAAGCTCATGCCGGCAAGCACCGCCGAGGTAGCGATAACGGTAAGCGAGCCCAATACGCGGCCACTCACCTTATCGGCAACATGACCGATAACGAGCGAACCCACGACACTCACCACGGTGGAGATGGCATTGGAGACGTTGTACTGCGCAAGGGAAATACCCAGGTTGCTGACGATCAGCGGCTGGAACAGGCTCATGCAGTTGACGAAAATCGTGTAGCACGTGGCCATGATCACGAAGCCGGAGGCCACCACGAGCCAGCCGGGGAAGAACTTACGCTGCTGGGGCATACTGCTCCTTATTTAACAAACGAATAGCCGGCGCCGGGCGCCGGTAGTGCCCAAGATTGCCTTGAAAGACAAGGGCATAGGCCTTATGGCCATGCCCGCAGGCTTGAAAGGCAAGGTTGGATGCTACCGGTGGTCGGCGATATAGCCCAAAGCGACGGCGGTATAGGCCGCAGCACCGAGCGGCAGCTCGGCATCGTTAAAACGTGCCTTGGGATGGTGCTGGGCAAAATGCTCGTCCGTATCGGTCACAGCTGCGCCCACGGTAAAGTACGCACTCGGGATCTCGCTCGAGATCAGCGCGAAGTCCTCGCTCGCCATGGCGTGGAACAGCGGCAGGAAGGCGGCCTTGGGCAGCACCACGCCCACGTAGCCAAGCGACGCCTGGGTCATGTCGTCATCGAGTACGAGCGGGGGAACATCCGAAAGCGTCTCGATGGTCGCCGACATACGATATGTTGCAGCAACGCCGTTTACGACCTCCGCGATGCGGGTCTTTAGGTGAGCCATGAGCTCAACATCAAAGCCGCGCAGCGTTCCCTCGAGCACGCAGGTGTCAGGGATGACGTTGGCCGCCAAGCCGCCAGCAAACTTACCAACGGTAAGCGCGACCTCCTTAGCCGCCGGCACTTCGCGAGCGATAAGCTCCTGAAGCGCCAGATGCACATGCACGCCGGCCGTGATGGGGTCGATGCAAATCTCGGGGCTCGAGCCATGGCCGCCCTTGCCCTGAAGCGTGATACGAAAACCGTACACGCCCGAGAGCGCCGGGCTGCCGTAGAGCACCAGGCCGAGCGGCGACTGGCTATTGACATGCATGGCAAAGGCGACCTGAGGACGCGGGTTCTGCAGCAGACCGTCGGCGATGGCGGCGCGGGCACCCTCAAAGGTTTCCTCGCCCGGCTGGAACAGCAGTTTGACGGTGGCATTGGCGTCGACGAGCTCGGCCTCGCGGGCCTTGAGCAGGCGAGCCGCACCAAGCAGCGCCGTCGCGTGCATATCGTGACCGCAAGCGTGCATGCAGCCGTTGGTGGATGCAAAGGGCTCGCCGGATTCCTCGGCAACGGGCAGGGCGTCCATGTCGCCACGAAGCATGATGACCGTACCGGCCTGCTCATTCGTGCAGATGCCATTGCCTTGGGCCGCGGCGGCACCGGCGCCGACAAGGCCCACAACGCAGGAACCATCGACGAGCGTAGCAAATGGGATGTCCATCTCGGTCAGGCGCGCTTGGATATACGTAGAGGTCTGCGGGAGGCTATTACCCAGCTCGGGCATCTGATGTAAATCGTGTCGCCACGCAGCGAGCTCGTCTGCAAAAGCCTGAGCTTCTGCAACAAGACCGTCACCGATAGCGGTCTGCGCCGCCGCGGTGGCCTTGGGCGCTGATTGCGGTTGAAGATCGGACAGTGCTGGTGCCATAGATGCCCTCCAGTAACGTTTTTGCAGCAAGCACTTTGATAGCGTAAAGTGCAAGGTACTACTTTAAGGGCGACGCATAAAAAATGCCGCCCCGGGAGGCGGCGCAACAAATTGTTTACAATTGCGGACGCGGCTTTCGACGCAAAAAATCGAAATGCGTCTCGCTCAAGATAATCGAAAGAAAGATGAGCGCGAAGCCGGCGAGCAGGCGCGAGGTGAGCGCCTCCCCCATCAGCAGCACCGAGAACAGCACACCCGAAGGCGACTCCATCGAAAGGAGCAGCGAGCCCGTTGAGGCCGGGACATGCGCCAGGCCGACGTTTTGGATGAGCAGAGCCACACACGTACAGCCCACCGATAGAAACGCCATCACACCGATAAAGCTCGGCGTCCACACGGACAGCGGCGCTTGGGTCTCGAATAACAGCGACGAGATCAGGCTCAGCACGCCGTTGCCCACAAACATCCAAAACGTGATGACGTTGATGTCCATCTTGCGGCCGTACTTGGCGGTCACCGCCATCTGGATGGCAAAGAAGACCGCGCCGCCCAGTGTGATGACATCGCCGACATTGAACTCGACGCTATCGAGCGCCACCAGGCCAATGCCCGCCAGGCACAGCAACGCGGCGCCCAAGTTGTAACGGGTAAGCTTTTCGCCGCTTAGGACGTAGCTCGCAAACGGCACGAGGATGCAATAGGTACCCGTCAAAAATGCACTCTTGCCTGCCGTGGTCTGTGCCAGGCCAATCGTCTGCAAACCGTAGGCACCCCACATGAGCGCGCCCATGCCAAGCCCGACGATTAGGTTGCGGGCATTGAAATGAGCGATGATGCGTTTGTGGAAGATGACGAACATAACCAGCGAAGCCGGAAGGAAGCGAACGTAGAGCAGCTCGAACACCGGAATGGTATCGAGCGCATCCTTCATGGTGGTGAAGGAATAGCCCCAGATGACCGCTATCGAAAGCAGCAAGACCTTCCAGAACAGCGGCGAGCGTGCGCCGGCACCGCGAGAGGCGCCGCCGGCACCCAAGTCTTCGCGGGCCACAGGGCTGTCGGGCAAGTTTTCGATTTCGTTGGCAGCGTATTGGGCCATGGAACGTCCTCACACTCAATCTGGGCGTGGTGTCCGCACGCGTATGGCTGCGTGCCGCCTCATGGTCAAATAAAAACGGGGCGCACCGGACCCCCGGCACGCCCCGCTACTGTAGCAACATCCAAGCAGCCCACGCAATCCAGCCCGCTAAAGTACCGGCAAAGTAAACCTCGATGCTCCGGCAATATCAGCGAAAACGACCCCAAGCGAGCAAGGTGACGTGAAATGAAAGGGCGCTGACCTTCTGGTCGCGCCCTTGAAATTGAACGTCAGATTGCCGCTTGGGGCCGTTTGCAGCGTCGAGCCGTTACGCGGTTTGGTAAAACCGCGTAACTAAATAAGCTTGGTTGACTCCAGTTTTTCGATGATCCAGTCGTTGGCTTTGATGACCGGGCGGCGGAAGACGACGCCCAGTGCCAGCGACGGAATCAGATAGCTCGCCAGAATGCCTAGCTCAATCCAGTACTCCATGTGGTACGCACCGGCCATGGCGGCATGCATGGCGTTGATGCCGTGGGTGAACGGCAGGAACGGATAGATCGCCTGGAACACGGGGCCGGTCATCTCGATGGGGAACGTGCCGCCCGAACCGCCGACCTGCATGACCAGCAGCACGACGGCGAGCGCCTTGCCGATATCGCCAAACGAAACCGTAAGCGTGTAGACGATATTGGAGAACACGAGACTCGCGACCCAGCCCGCCAGCACAAACTGCAGCGGGTCGTCGCACTGGATGCCAAAGAACAGGATGTCGCCCGCACACACGAGCGTTGCCTGCAGCAGGGCCAGACCGCCAAAGAACAGGTAGCGGCCCAGGTAGATCTCGTGCAGGCGCACGGGGATGAGCTCGTTGATAAGCTCATCGTCAACCGAGACCTTCATCATGGCCGCCAGCACAATCGAGCCCACCCAGAGCGACAGAATCGTGTAGAACGGTGCCATGGCCGAACCGTAGTTGCGGATCGGATAGACCGGCTTGCGATCGAGCGCGACGGGGCCGGAAAGCGACACGGCCAGACCCTCGGGATCATTGCCGATCATCGTCTTGATCGTAGCGAGGTCATCCGACATCAAGGCGCCGTCGAGCTCGTCCTTAAACGCACTGATCTTGTCCGACGCCTCGCCCAGCTGATCAGAAGCCTTGTTGACCAGCTTTGCAGCCTTGGAGAGGCCCTTTGCCAGCGAACCGGATGCGTCGGTCAGGCCAGCAACAGCACTATCCAGATCGTTCGAAATACCGTTCAGCGAATCCAAAACGCCCGAGATGGTCTTCTTGAGCTCCTTTGCCTTGGCCGAAAACGTAGAGTCGTAGTCAGTCTTGGCGCCCGAGATACCAGCCTTGGCATCCGCGATTGCCTGATCGACCTCGGCACGCGACTTATTAACCTCTGCCATGCTGTCAGAGAGAGACTTCGCGGTGGCCGTCAAGTCCTTGGCGTTGTTGCGATACTCCACAGCAATCCTGCTCAGCGATGTTGCCACAGACTTGAGGCTGTCCTGGAGTTTTTCGTCAGTCACCTGATCGGCAAAGCTGCGGAGCTGGTCGGCCGTGGCGTCGATATCGTCGGCACGCGTATTGAGCGCCGCCGCGGCATCGTTGAGCTGGGACACTGTAAGGTCGACATGTTGATTCGCGGCATCAAATGCCTTCGCAAGCTCGGCGGACACGTTGTCAAACGAGCCCGCGCTTCCGTCAATCGCGGCATTGATGGCGTCGTTGGCGTCCTTCAGCGCTTCCTTGGAATCGCTAATACCGCTCTTGACATGCTCCATCAGCTGCTTCGTTGACTCATCGACCGTGCCCGTCTGCTTGAGCATGCCGCTCGCCGACGTCAGCGAATCGGACGTGGAGCTCAAAATGCCCGCCAGCGACGAAGCATTTGCCCGAACGTCTCGCAGGTCCTCAATCGAATCGCCGAGCGTCGAGGACAGGTTGGCGATAAAGTTACCCACCTGGTCGGTGCTCATGTAATCGAGCAGGCTGGACACCGTCTTAAGACCGATCGTCGTAATGGTCTCGGTAAAAGTTTTGTTAACCTGGCTCTGGACGGCGCTCGAACCCTTCTCGGTCACGATCTGCGCAATGGCGTTGGCCTTCTGATTCTCGTAGAACTCGATATCGGCATGCTTCACGTCGGTCGAGAAAAGCGTCATCATGTCAGCGCTAAACGTTTTGGGGATAACGACGGCAGCATAGTACGCGCCCGACTTAACGCCCTCGATAGCCTTTTCGCGATTGTTGAGCACAACCCAATCGAAGCTCTCGTTGCCGCGTAGGGTGGCGGTCACGTTTTCGCCCACGTTAACCTCGACGGGGATCAAATCGCTCTCGTAACCCTCATCGGTGTTGACCACGGCGATCTTAAGATTGCCGGTGTTGCCGTACGGATCCCAGCTGCCGGCGATGTTAAACCACGCGTACAGACACGGTACGATAATGAGGCCCATCACGACAACCAAGCCGATCACGGAGCGAGACACGTTTTGGACATCGCGCTTAAACAGATGCAGGATGTTCTTCATTTATGCCTCACCTCCTTTGGAGTGCTTGCCAAGCGCGGTGGTATCTCCATCATTTGTGGCTGTGCTGTCGCTGCCCTGAGATTTATGGTGCGAGCCGATATGCGGCAAGCGGCCCGTGGACTGATCGCCGCCCTTGGCACCACGCTCGCTGGCGTTGAGGCCAAACATGTGGCGGGCGGCAGGAATGGCGGCCGTGTGTTCGCGCATCTCGCGACGCAGGTCCTCATCCGAAAGCGCCGAGATGCGCATCTGGGTATTGAGGCTCGCTCGGATATATTCGATATTGATAAGCCAGCCGCAGATGGCAATAACCGAGATGATCCAAATGACAAGCAGGATGATCTTGCCGTTATTGTCGATATCGAGAACCGTCGACAGGACAAAGAGCAGGACCTGAACGCCCACCACGGCGGCAAAACCGCCCTTGATGTAGTACGGGTAGCGATGTTCAAAGGCGACCGCATGATCGAGCAGTTCGCGACGGTACGAATCGGAATCGAGCATGACGCGCATGGCCGTGCGCAGCGAGTAGCGCTGGCGCGGCAGGTCGTTGGACTCGCAAATCATCATACCGGTCGTGGAGAGCTGTTTATCAAAGAGCAGGTTAAGGTTGAGCAGCAGCGGACGCAGCTGCAGGCCGATAAAGAGCGCCACGATCAAGAACACGCCCAGAATGCACAGGTTAAACAGGTAGTTGAACGAATACATGCCGCCGACCGTCTCGCGCAGCAGATTGATGCCGTAGGTAAAGGGCAGCAGCGGGTGCAGCCACTGGAAGAAGCCGGGCATCATCTCGATGGGGTACATGCCCGACGAACCCGGGATCTGCACGATGACGAGAATGACGCCGATAGCCTTGCCGATATGCTTAAACGTGGTGGACAGCGCATAGATGATATTGACGTAGGTGAACGAAATGGCGATGCCGCCCAGCACGAACAGCAGCGGGCTGACGCACTGCACGCCAATCACCAGATCGCCTACCGTAACGATGATGGCCTGCAACGCGCCCAGGATCACCATGAGCAACCAGCGGCCAAAGTAGCCTTGGCGCGCCGTAAAGCTGCCAACACCTTCACGGTCGACCTCGAGCTTGTAAATGGCGATGAGCACATAGCCGCCCACCCAAAGCGCCAGATTGGTGTAGAAGGGAGCGATGCCCGAGCCAAAGCTCTTGACCGGATAGATTGACTTGGACGTCAACTCAACCGGAGACGCCATGAAATCTGCCACGTCATTGACATCGACGCCCATCAGATCGGCCAGCTCGCCCATGGACTCGGAGGTCTGCAGCGCCGCGATGTCATTGGCGGCGGTTGCAAGCTTGTCCTGGACCTTGGCAAGCGAGGAATCGGTCTGGGACAGCGTGGTCTTGGCCTGGCCGAGCGTAGCGCTAAGCTGCGCCAACGTGCCGCGCGCATTTGCAAGTGTAGGTGTCATACCCGAGACGATACCGGTCAGGTCGCCCGAAACGGCAGCAAAAGAGTCGAGCGCGCTCGAGGCCTTCGGCAGCGCGTTTTGGCCCAAGTCCGTCTGGGCTTGACCAAGGTTGGTCGCACCGGTATGAATTGCGTTATTGATAGCGTCACTGGCACCCGAAACAGCCGCTGCGTCATTCGCCATGGCGCTCGACTGCGCGGACAGACCGTCCTTGATGCTCTGAAGCTTTTCATTCTGCTCTCGAAGCAAATCGATGGTCGATACAATGCGCGCGTCAATTTCCTCGGAACCTGTCGACGTGTCATTGGCGAGAATCTCCAAGTGCCCGATAACGGCCTTATTGTGGTCGATCGTCGCTTGAAGAGACTCGAGCGAGTTGTCGATACGGGTGGTCGTAGATGTGACCGCGCCCGTCAGCTTGCCGATGGCAGCGTTCGCAGAGGCCGACGTCTTGGTGAGCGCAAGGCTGCCTTCCGAGAGCGCCTTGGAGAGCGAGGTGATGGAGTTGCCCGCCGTGGTGCGAGCTTCGCTCAGCAGGTCGTTGCCCTGGGAGATCGCCTGCGTCAGCGACGGTGCCTGGCCTTGCAAGCCGGCAAGTGCCGCATCAGCCGAGGCGATAGCGCCACTCGTCTTATCGATGGCGGCATTCATATCGCCAATCGAATCGCGCACCTCGCCCAAGGTGTCGGACGCCTCGGACACCGAACTTGCCAGCGAGTCCTGAGTCTGGGTTGCCTTGTCCTTTAAATCGACACCAGCATCCTTGGCGATACCGGCAACAGTCTTGCCTACCGTAGAGACAAATTCCGAGTTGATCTGCTCCTCGATGGTGTTTGCACCGGTATCGGTAACCTTGGGCGCAATGGCGCTCTTCTTCTCATTGACGTAGTACGTGAGCTTGGGCTGATGGTAGTTGCCGTCGAGCATCGAAACCAGGTTATCCGAGAAGTTTTTGGGAATCACGATAGCGGCATAGTACTCGCCGCTCTCGACGCCCTCCTTGGCATCGGCCGCCGAGTCGACGAACGTCCAGCCCAACTGATGATTCTCCTTGAGCTGGTCGACCACTTTGTCGCCAGCGTTGAGCTCACCCACCAAGTCGTTTTGGGTGCCTCGATCGTTGTTGGCGATAGCAATCTTGATGCCTTGGGTGTTTCCATACGGATCCCAGTTTGCCACGATGTTATACCAGGCATACAGCGAGGGAATAACGCACACGCCTAGGGTAACCACCAGGGCGACGGGGTTCACAAGCAGTCGCTTAATGTCGCGCTTAAATATCGCAAAGGACACCTTTGCATTGGATAGTTTGCTGCCGAGACTCACGCTTGGACCATCCATCCTGTCGTTAAATCGAATCGTACTATCGACAACCATTGTAGTAGGCGCTTTAACGTCTCAAAGCACAATGGTGTTGAGTTTTGCGGGTAGCAATATACTACGAAGATAAGTTAACGTACAGATGTACAGTATCCTAAATTACAGCAGGTCACAAAACCACAACCCGCACAAATTAGCAATTCAAATAGTCATCGGGGACGTTCTTAAACGACTAGTCAAACAAAAACGTCCCCAATGACTACTTAGGACCACGGCAACGTCGATGTTTTGGCAATGCCAGCGAGCGGGCGCCAGAGCGAACAAATTGGCATGAAAAGAGGACGGCATAGACCTTCTGGTCATGCCGTCCTCTTTGAATGACAAGTTGTCGCTCTGGCGCCCGCGCAGCGTCGACTGGTCCGCCGTTCGTTAGAACGGCGGACCTGAGGGCAGCGTCGAGCCGTTACGCGGTTTGGTAAAACCGCGTAACTACCTAACTACATCAAGTTGCAAACAGCTGCTGCGAAGGCAACGGGGTCCTCGGGCAGAATGCCCTCGACCAGCAGGGCCTGGTCATAGAGCAAACCGGAGTACTGCTTGATCTTGTCGGCGTCGCCCGCCTTCTGAGCGGCGACGAGCTTGGAAAAGACCGGGTGCTTGGCGTTGAGCTCGAGCACGCGCTGGCTCTTGGGCATACCGTCGGGCGCGCCCTCGGGACCCTTCTGGAGCACCTTCTCCATCTCGAGCGAAAGCGGGCCCTCGGTGGTGATGCACGCGGGAGCATCGGTCAGGCGCGCAGAGACGGCAACCTTCTCGACCTTGTCGCCGAGTGCCTCCTTCATGGCGTTAAAGAGGTCCTCGTTCTCCTTGGTGGCGTCCTCGGCCTCCTTTTTCTCGTCCTCGGTCGCCAGGTCAAGATCACCGGTTGCGACGTTCTTGAGCTCCAGGTGACGATCCTCAACCTCGGGCTCGGCACCATCGGCCACGGCCTTTTCGGCAGCCTCGCGGGCGGCATCGTCCTCGTAGATCTTGGGCATATCGGCGGCAACGTACTCACGCATAGCCTGGAAGGTGAACTCATCCACGTCCTGCGTCAGCAGCAGCACGTCATAGCCGCGGTCGAGCACGCCCTTTACCACGGGCATCTTGGCCAAGCGCTCACGCGAGTCGCCGGCGGCGTAGTAGATGGCCTTCTGATCCTCGGGCATGCCCTTGGCATACTCGGCCAGGGTAATCATCTTCTGTTCCTTGGCAGACCAGAACAGCAACAGATCGGCGAGCTCATCGGCCTTCATGCCATAGCTCGAGTAGATGCCGTACTTAAGACCGCGGCCAAAGTTCTCAAAGAACTTCTCGTAGGCCTCGCGGTCGTTGTCACGCATATCCTCAAGGTCGGCGGTGATCTTCTTTTCCACACGCTTGGCGATGGCCTTGAGCTGACGGTTCTGCTGCAGCGTCTCACGCGAGATGTTGAGCGACACATCGGCGGAATCCACGACGCCGCGGACAAAGTTGTAGTAGTCGGGCAGCAGGTCGTCGCACTTCTCCATGATCAGGACGTTGGAGCTGTAGAGTGCCAGACCCTTCTCGTAATCCTTGCTGTACAGATCGAACGGCGCGCGGCCCGGCACAAACAGCAGGGCATCGTACTCGAGCGTGCCCTCGGCATGGAAGCTGATGGTGCGCGCAGGATCGTCAAAGTCGTGGAACGTGGACTTGTAGAACTCGTCGTAGTCCTTCTGCTCGACATCGGAGCTGCGCTTCTTCCAGATCGGTGTCATGGAATTGACGGTCTCGAGCTCCTGGTAGTCCTCGTACTCGGGCTTGTAATCGTCGCCGGCGTCCTCGGGCTTGGGTTTCTGGCGGCTCTTGGACACCATCATCTGAATCGGGTAGCGCACATAGTTGCTGTACTGCTGAATCAGGCTCTTGAGACCCCACTCGGTCAGGAAGCGATCGTAGGTCTCGGCCTCGCCGTCGGCATCGAGCTTCTCGTTCTCGCGCAGCGTCAGGATGACATCGGTACCGTGCTCGGCGCGCTCACCGTCCTCGATGGTGTAGCCCTCAAGACCGTCGGATTCCCACACATGGGCGACATCCTCGCCATAGGCGCGGCTGACGACCTTCACATGGCTGGCAACCATAAAGGCAGAGTAGAAGCCCACGCCAAACTGGCCGATGATGTCGACATCGGAGCCCTGCTGCTCGGCGTTCTCGGTCTTAAACTCCTCGGAGCCGGAATGGGCGATGGTGCCCAGATTGCGCTCGAGCTCCTCGGCGGTCATGCCAATGCCGTTATCCGAGATGGTAATGGTGCGGGCGTCTTTATCAAAGGAGACGCGAATGGCCAGGTCGCCCTGGTTGATCTTGACGCTCGGATCCTGCAGGCTCTTAAAGTTGAGCTTGTCGACGGCGTCGCTCGCGTTAGAGATAAGCTCGCGCAGGAAGATTTCCTTATTGGTGTAGATGGAGTTGATCATGAGGTCGAGCAGTTTTTTGCTCTCGGTCTTAAATTGACGCATGTGCAGTCCTTTCGCGCTACCCCCGTCCGCAAAAACGGCCCGGTTGCCCGAGCCGCATCGCAGACCTGCTATATTCAGACTTAGATTTTATAACCCAATAGCGCGCATATATACATACGGAATCGAAAAACTGTATGTCCGAGCGCTCCAATGCGTCAATTGCCAAGGAGTGTCCCCAGCTGCCGGCAGAAAAGGAACGTCCCTATCTGCCATCTACGCGCTTGGCCATCCAGACATGGGGCTGGCCCTCGTCTTCGTAATCTACCGGGGCAATTTGCGTGTAGCCCGCCTTCGCATAGAGCGGCAACACGTATTCCTGCGCATGCAGCTTAATAAGCTTAGCGCCGGCATCGCGTGCACACGAAGCACTGGCCTCGACGATCGCACTCGCCAGTCCGCGACGACGCATAGCCGGCAGCACGGCGACGCGCCCCATAATGTAGGCCTCCCCCGCCGCAACGCCTTCGTCCATGTCGCATGCCGGCAACACCGGGGCCTCTGCGTCAGTCACGCGCTCAAGCTCTTCGGGAAACACGCGCGAGCAACCGGCAAGCTCGCCGTCTGCATAGAGCGTCACATGAATGCAGTTCGGATCCTCGTCGATAGCGTCGAACTCATTCTCGTAGCCCTGCTCGTCCATAAAAACGACGCGGCGCACCAGCGCCGCGTCATCAAAGCATCCCGTCTTAAGTTGGATATCCATGGCTGCCCCTTCATTCAATGCGAACGTTAGGGACAGATTTTAGCGAAAATGGGCTCCGCGCACGCTAAACTTCGCGCGAGCCTTCGCCAGGCAGTCGTAATGACCCACGTTATGGGCATCGCTCGCGATGAAGCTGTACAGGTTCTGATCGAACAGGCGCTGTGCCGGCTTTTTCTCGCGACCAAAGCGACCGCCGGCAATAAAGTCCGCCGAAGCCTGCAGCTTGCAGCCCATATCGACCAGGCGCTCCGCCACGCTTACATCCTTTTGAACCGCACGATAGCGCTCAGGATGAGCGATGATCACCTGGTAGCCACGGCACTGCAAATCGTAAATCGTGTTCTCGTACTCTCTAAACGCATACGCATCGGCATGCGTCGAAAGCTCGAGCAGAAACTCGTTGGTCCCATCGAAATGCAAGTGCTCCGCGGCATCGATACCAAGCTCAACGAGCTTTCGATGGTTGACCTCGAAGCCCATCTGGAGCGGAAAACCGTCAGCGTTATCACGCAGCAGCTCAAAGGCATCCCACATCTTGTCGTAATCAAAATAGGGATCACGGCAGTGAGGAGTGCAAACGATTCTGGTTACACCGGCCCGCTTGGCAGCCTCGAGCATCGCCAAGCTCTCATCGAGATCGGCGGCGCCGTCGTCTACACCCGGCAAGATATGGCAATGAATGTCACGCATAGGTCAGCCTTAATCAACTAAACGTTTGCTCGGTTGGTGAAGATGCCCTTTTTGGAAGTCCCCTGATCGTCGGAGCCCTTCTTCACCTTCTTACCGTCCTTGGTGTAGTAGGAGTAGTAGTACTCGCTGGTCTCAGTCTCGCAGTAGTTCATAACGGTACCGATGAGCTTGACCTTCTCGGACTTCTTAAGCTGACCGATGGCGTTGAGCGCCTCCTCGCGCTTGGTGAAATCCTCACGCACGACAAAAAGCGCACCGTCGGTCAGACTTGCGATCTCGGCAGCATCGATGAAGGTGCCGACCGGGGGAGCATCAAAGATGACGTACTGGAACTTGGCGGACAGTGCCTTTACCAGCTTGGCAAAGCGGTGAGAGACGATGATGTCAGCAGGATTGGGAATATGCGGCTCGGCATCGAGGAAGTAGAAGTTCTTCTGACCCGTCTCGACAATCGCCTGGTCAATAGAAACCTGCTCGGAAAGGACTGCATAGAGTCCGCCGCGGGAGCGGACGCCGAGCATATCGGCAAGGGACCTGCGGCGCATATCGGCCTCGACCAGGAGCACGGACTTGCCGCTCGTGGCGATTGCCTGAGCAAGATTAATGGAAACCGTAGACTTGCCCTCGTTGGGAATCGAGGACGTAACGGTGATGGTGCGAATGGGGTCGTCCACGCTCGCAAAGCGGATGTTGGCCAGAAGGGTCTTGGCGGCATTCTGTACAACGAGCTTATCGGTGTTCTTTGCCTTAGCCATGCCTATTTACCACCTTTCATAGCCGGAATTCGGCCAACAACGGGAATACCCAGGAGCTCTTCTGCCTCTTCTGCACCGCGGATGCGGGTGTTGAGCATGTCTGCCAAAACGACATAGGCAACTGCGATAAAGATGCCCGCGAGGAACGCGACAGCAACGTACAGCATACGCTTGGGACCGCTGGGGGCTTCGGGGGTCTTAGCCTCGTCGATAACGTTGATGCTCTGGGCAGCGCCGACGTTCTGAGCGACCGTACTCACCGAGCTGGCCATGGCCTTTGCGACCTTAGCCGTCTCCTTGGCATCGGTGCCGGTAACCGAAAGCGTAATGACACGCGTGGTGGTCTCGGAGGAAACAGACACCTTGTAGTCATCCAGATCGGTGAGGCCCAGTTCATTGGCTGCGCCGCTCTTAACGCTATCGCTATCCAGCAGCGTGGCGATATCGTTGGAAAGCATCTGGCTCGCCGAGAGATCGTTGTAGCTCATCTGACCGCTATCGTCGGTCTTAGCGAGAATGTACATGCTCGTCGTCGCGGTGTAGGTGTTGTCCATCGCAACGAAGGACACGATGCCCATGGCGATCGCGCAGACCACCGGAAGGGCGATGACCAGCTGAAGGTGCTTTTTGAGCAGCTGGAACAGTTCGAGAAGGGTCATGCAGCTTGCCTTTCATTTCCCCAGTTCGGATTGACAAAACTGTCCGTATGTTATCGCATCTTTTTACCGAGACCAAACTCTATACATAAGAAACAGGCTCTCCTGTAAAAATGTCGGAAGCAATCGTAAAATTGCACAACAACGCCGCACCCGAAAGTCAAATGCGGCGTCTACATCAATATCTATGTTGTATCGCTATGCGAATGGCTCGTCCTGCTGTATGGGAAACGTCACCGTAATGGTGGTTCCCACGCCCAACTCGCTCGACAGATCGAGCGTGGCGTGATGATACAGGGCCGCATGCTTGACAATGGCAAGCCCCAGACCGGTTCCGCCGCGTGCCTTGGACCTACTCTTGTCCACGCGATAGAACCGCTCAAATACCTTGCCCTGTTCTTCAGGCGCGATACCGATTCCCGTGTCGGCGACCGCAAGGAACGGATGGCCTTCGTCGTTGGTGCCGCACTGCAGCGTAACCGTACCGCCGGGTCGATTGTAGCGGATGGCGTTGCTTGCCAGATTATAGATGAGCTCGTCAATCAAGCGCGACACGCCTTCGATGACCACAGGCTTGGTCTCATGACTTATCGTCACATTCGCCTGACGGGCGACCTGTTCAAGACGCTGCTCAACCGCGTAGATGGCACGCGAGAGCTCAATAGGCTCCGTGGACCCAATGGGCACCGCCTCGCCCTCAGTTGCACGCTCGGCCTCGTCCAAGTTAGACAGCGTAAGGATGTCGTTGACGAGCGCCGCCAAGCGGCCTGCCTCACGATAGATGCGACCGCCAAAGTTGCGCAGGTCGTCCTCGCCCTCGACCATGCCGTTTGCGATGAGCTCGGCATAGCCCGAAATCGCCGTAAGCGGCGTCTTGAGCTCATGGGTGATATTCGCCGTGAACTCGCGGCGCATACGGTCGTTGTCCGCTAGCACCGCCATTTGGCGCTTGAGTTCCTGGCGCTGCGACTCGATACGCTCAAGCATGGGGACCATCTCGGCATAGGCGTGCTCATAGCTACGGCGTGGGTGGTCCAAATCCACCTCTTGCAACGGCGCGATGATGGCACGGGACTCGCGGCGCGCCATAAAAAACGAGAGTACCGCACCCGCTGCTGCGATAAGCAGCATCGGCGCCACCATCGACAGCAAAATCGCCGCAACGCCAGGCTGGGCCTGCGCCAAGCGGACAACCTGGCCGTTATCAAGGGCGACGGCGCGATACAGCATAATCTCGTCGAGCGTAGAGCTTGCGCGCTCCGCGGAACCCAAACCACTCTCAAAGGCCTCGATGACCTCGGGGCGATCGCCATGGTTGGGCAGTGTGGAAGGCGACGCCTCGTTGTCGTAGGCAACCGATCCATCCTTGTTAATCAGCGTGATGCGCAAGTCCTCGCGATCGAGGCTACGCAAGAACGGGATGGGCTCCTGCTGCTCGTCGAGGGCGGCAGCAATGAGCTCGGTTTCCTGCGCCAGATTGGCACTCGTGGCATCCGCCAAGGTGTTTTGCACAAAGAACGCACCCAGCACCGTAAACGCCACGATAACCGCCATGGCGCAGACAAAGATCGTCACAAAAACGCGGTGCGACAGCGTATGTTTTCCCTGGGGGGCGAAGACCACGGGTTACTCCTCCGATGCGGTGGCCGCGGTGTCGTCACCTTCGGCACCATCACCGGCAGAAGGCTCGGCCAAGCGGTAGCCCACGCCACGCACGGTCTCGATGGCGCCGGCATGCTCGCCCAGTTTTTGGCGAAGCGTCTGCACGTGCACGTCAACGGTGCGCGAACCGCCGTCGAAGTCCCAGCCCCACACGCTCTGCAGCAACGACTCGCGGGTAAAGACCACGCCGGGCTTGCGCATGAGGTACTCGAGCAGGTCGAACTCGCGCAGGGTGAGCTTAAGCGGCTCGCCGGCAACGGTCACCTCGCGATGGCTGGGCGAGAGCACGATGTCGCCCACGCTGAGCACATCGCTCGCCTGCTTGACCATGCCGCCGCGACGCAGCAGTGCGCGGCAGCGGCTCGCAAGCTCCATGAGCGAGAAGGGTTTAGTCAGGTAATCGTCGGCACCGCCATCGAGCGCCATGACCTTATCGAGCTCGGTGTCCTTGGCGGTAAGCATCATGATGGGCACCGTCGCCGTCAGGCGGTCGGCGCGCAGGCGACGCATAATCGCCAAACCATCGGTATCGGGCAGCATGATATCGAGCAGGACGGCATCGGGTACCCGTCGCGCCACGGCGGCCTTAAACTCGCCGTCGCACGAAAAGCCTTCGGCCTCGATCCCCTGCTTGCGCAGTGCATAGACCGTCAAATCCCTGATGTTGTCATCGTCCTCGACGTAATAGATCATGTTGAACCCCTTTGCGGCCGGCATGACCGCATCTTAACCCTAAAGGTACCTTTACTAGATGGTATCAGCCAAAACGTCCCGTCAAATAATCCGCCGTACGCGGGTCGGTAGGATTTTTGAAGAGTTGCGCGGTGGGCGCGTGCTCCACCAACTCACCCAGCAAGAAAAACGCGACCGAGTCGGAGATACGCGCCGCCTGCTGCATATTGTGCGTAACGACCACGAGCGTACAGGCCTCCTTGAGCTCGCAGGCCAGCTGCTCCACCACGAGCGTCGACACGGGGTCGAGCGCCGAGGTCGGCTCGTCCATCAGCAGAATGTCGGGCTGCACGGCAAGTGCGCGGGCGATGCACAGGCGCTGCTGCTGTCCACCCGAAAGACCCAGGCCCGACTCTTTGAGCTTATCCTTGACCTCATCCCATAGCGTAGCGCGACGAAGGGAGTCCTCGACCAGCTCATCCAGCACAGCGCGATCGCGCACGCCCATGCCGCGCGGACCATACGCGACGTTGTCGTAGATGCTCATGGGAAACGGGTTAGGGCGCTGGAACACCATGCCCACGCGCTGGCGAAGGCGGCAGACGTCGTAGTCGCCCAGGATATCTTGGCCGTCGAGCACAATCTTGCCCTCGATGCGGCAGTCCTTGATGCCGTCGTTCATGCGGTTAAAACAGCGCAGCAACGTGGACTTTCCGCAGCCCGAAGGCCCGATGAACGAGGTGATCTGCTTGTCGCGAATCTTGATATTCACGTCTTTGAGCGCATGATGGTCGCCATAGAACAGGTCGAGGCCCTCGACGTCGATGCGCGTCGGCGAGGCCGCAAGATCCTCTGCCGTGGGGCGAGTCGCATCCCCGACCTCGCGCTCGTGCGCGGCCTCGGCCTGCGCTTTCATGAGTTCTTCAAGCTCCGTGGGCTCCACAGCCGCAGCAGCCGTCATACCGCATACCTCCACATCGATATCAATTCAGCAGTATCGATAGTAGAAATCGCGACTCATATGCACGTGAGCGCATTGTCAAGTGTTTGTAAGGGAACGCTGGCTATGCGGCGGGCAGCTCGATGGTGAATATCGTGTGTTCGGGCGTCGATTCACATGCAACGGTACCGCCGTGCGCCGCGATGATCTCCTTGGCAATAGCAAGGCCCAGACCGGCACCACCGCGATTGGTCGCACGCGCCGCATCCAGGCGATAGAACTTCTCAAAGATCACCTTGAGCTTAGCCGCAGGGATAGGATCGCCCTGATTGATAAAGCGCACGCGCACGCCGCCATCGTCTTGGCGCCTGGCCTCGATCGTGATAGTCGAGCCCTCATAGCTATAGGCAACGGCGTTTTTCATGATGTTGTTAAACACGCGGGCCATCTTGTCGCCATCCACGAGCACCGTTAGGTCCTCGCGAATATCAACTTGGGCTTCCTTATGCTGCTCGTTGAGGATGGGATAGAACTCGTCAGCCACCTGAGCCAGCAGCAACCCCAGATCAACATAGCCGCGCGTGAGCACGATATCGTGGAAGTCAAAGCGCGTGATATCGAAGAACTCTTCGATGAGCGCATCGAGCCGGTGCGCTTTGTCGAGAGCCACGCCCGTAAAGTGCGCACGTTGCTCAACCGGCAGCTCAGGAGCCTCTTGCAGCAGCGAAAGATAGCCCACCACACTGGCAAGCGGGGTGCGTAGGTCATGTGCCAAGTACGTGACCAGATCGTCCTTGCGATGAGATTCGTCACGCAAGGCCTGTTGCACCTTGCGCTCACGGTCACGCACGCGGTTAAGGGCGCCCTCGACCTCCAAGAAGTCGCCGTCGATGTTGTCCCAGGTGTCGGGATGATCGATCAGGCGATCTTGAATACGAGCAGCCAGCACACAATCGGCATGCTGCTCGCCCTGCTCATAGCCCTGGTAGTACAGGGCGCGGCCGCACAAGAACAGCACGCACGCGGCAAGCGCCAGCACAAAGCCAAGCATGTTGAATACAAAGCCGGCATCGAACAACACCGGCCCTTCGATGCCGCCGAGCGCCATGGCGCCAATCGCCAACGTCATGGCCCACGCGGCGCCGCCAATCACCACGCAGCGGCACACGATCTCAAATCGATCGATCAGCAAAAAGCCAACAAGCAGCGCCGCCAAGATTCCGACGATGTTGTCGATGCCAATCAGCAGCAGGCTCAGCAAAAAGAGCAGCACCGTTGCAAGCGCGCGGTTGTCGACGACTGACCTCACGTATTCAAAGAGTCGATCGGGCACCTCGAACGCTTGCCTATCGTCTTTTGTCATATCAAGATCCTCACAAGCGAAAAGCGTTATTCGATGATGTAGCCGACGCCCCAGACGTTTTTGATAAAGCGCGGCTTTTGTGCGTCGTCGCCGATCTTTTCGCGCAAATGGCGAATGTGCACCATCACCGTATTGTTGGAGCCGGGCATAAAGTCCTCGTTCCATACCGCGCGGAACAGGTCCTCCACGGCCACCACGCTGCCGCGATGCTCGACCAGATACAGCAAGATTGAATACTCGGTGGGTGTGAGGCGTACCGGTGAACCGTCCACCGTTACGGAACGAGCATCGCGGTTGATCTCCAAGCCGTCGAGCTGAAGGGTCGGCGACTCGGCCGCCTGTGCACGGCTACCGTAGCTGGTGTAGCGGCGAAGCTGAGCGTGCACGCGCGCGATGAGCTCCAGCGGACGGAACGGCTTAACCACGTAATCGTCCGCGCCAAGCGAAAGGCCCTCGATCTTGTCTTGCTGGGCATCGCGCGCCGTCAGCATGATCACGGGATAGGTATGGCTGGAACGGATCGTACGCAGCAGCTCAAACCCATCGATATCGGGCAGCATGACATCCAGCAGCGCCAGATCGAACTCCTGCTCCAAGATTGCCTTGGCAGCATCGGCCCCGCTATAGGCAATCTGGACATCAAAGCCCTCTTTTGTAAGGTAGATACCAACCAAGTCGGCGATGGCCTTTTCGTCATCAACTACCAAAATGCGCTCGTTCATGCGTGCTCCTCTCGCGCTCCATTATGCCCGAGGCGACGCACGCCACACACAACAAGCGTGGGTGATTAAGTCGGCCTTAAGCACCCTTGTGCCCGTTCGGGTGCGGATGTGGGCCACGCACGCACGCGATGATCGCCGACGCCGGCAAACGATATACTCTAGTTCCAGAAGAGACCATCCCGTCGAAAGCGAAATCTGTGAAGTCCCTCACCTCTTTTGCAAAGCGCTCAGCCCAGCTTGCCGCCGGCTTTGTCTGCGCTATCGCCCTTGCCGCTGGCGCGCCCACCGTCGCCGGCGCCCAAGTGCTCACGACCGACAATGTTTGCGGCAAAACCGCCGATGCGCGCGGCATCACGGCCGAAAACCTGCCCGATATCGATGCGACCAATGCCCTCGTCATGGGCAAAGACGGCACCGTCTACTATGCCCGCGACGCCGATGAGCAGGTCAAGATTGCCTCAATCACCAAGGTCATGACCGCAATCCTAACCGTCGAGAATTGCAAGATGGACGAGAAGGTCACGGTGAGCAACGCCGCAGCCACCGTGGGCAATTCGACCGCCGGCTTGCTCGAAGGCGACAAGCTTACCGTGGAGCAGGCGCTGCGCGGCCTGATGATTCCCTCGGGCAACGACGCCGCCATCGTGCTCGCCGAATATGTGGGCAAGAAGATCGACCCTAAGACCAAAGACGCCGAGGCCACATTTGTGAAGGCCATGAACGAGCGCGCTAAGAAGCTCGGCTGCACCGGTACGCTTTTTGAAAACCCGCATGGTCTGGACTTTGATGAGTGGGCTGGCGATATGCACTCAACCGCACACGACGTAGCGCTGATGATGCAGGAGGCCATGAAAAACGACACGATCCGCGAGGTCGTAGCGAGCGAGGATTCCTGGATCGAGGTCACGGGCGCCGACGGCACCGACCATTCGCATTCCATGGACACGCATAACTATTTGCTGGGCCAAGATGGCAACATCGGTGGCAAGACCGGCACCACCGACGATGCAGGCTATTGCTTTACGAGCGCCTACAACCGCGACGGCGACGAGATCTACACCGTTATTTTGAACTCCACCACCACCGATCAGCGCTTTACCGATACCGCCGCCCTTGCCAATTGGTACTACGGTCACAAGGTGACGGTCGCAATCGCCAACACGCAGGAAAAGACCGCCAACGGCAACCCGCTTATGGCGCGCATTGGCCAAACCGACTGGACGGATAAGACGATCGACGCCACACTCGCCGATCCTACGGCGCAAGCGACCGTGTTTTCCCTTGCCGGCGAGGTGACCGAAAAGGTTAGCTACGACGATCTTTCGGGCACGGTGCATGTGGGCGACAAGGTGGGCAGCGTTACGCTCAAGCAGGACGACACCAAGATCGCCGTCATGGACCTAGTTGCCGACGAGGAAGGCGCAGGGCCGAATCCCATTGAATGGCTGCTCGTGAAGCTCGATCGCTTGGGCCGCCGCATCGACAACCGCCCGCTCACAGCCGAGAGCGAGACCGTAGCCAAGGCGCCCGAGATGTAAGATCGAAGAACAATACACTCGCTGAAAGGAGGTGTCCGAAAGGATGCCTCCTTTTTTTGAGGGTTCGAATCCCCAGCGCCCTTTCTCGATAATAAAAAAGGGCCCCCGATGGGACCCTTCTTTAAAGTTAAACTGGCGGAGAGCTGGGGATGTCCGGACATGCTACGCATGCCCTCCGGCTTCAAAGCCTGGCGGCTTTTCGCCCACGGGCTACAAACGCTTTCGCGTTTGCTTAACGCCCGTGCCCTCTCGGGTTCGAATCCCCAGCCTCCTTTCTCCGCACAAAAAAGGGCCCCAAATGGGACCCTTCTTCAAATTCGTACTGGCGGAGAGCTGGGGATTCGAACCCCAGATGCCCTTTTGGGGCATACTCGCTTAGCAGGCGAGCACCTTCGGCCTCTCGGTCAGCTCTCCGTAACAGCCGTTCTATAGTAACCAAACAGCCAAGGATGGGCAAGAGGAAATTTTCTAATTGCCTAGCATCCTTTCCTCCTTGGAGGCTTCGCCTACCCCAGCGAGCGGTTGAGGGAGCCGAGCTCGTCGTTGCCCATGGTGCGCCACATTTGGAAGATGCAACCGCGTGCCAGGAAAAAGAAGCCGTTGTCGACCAGTTGAACAGCGGCATCTGCAAGCTGATTCGTCACGGCGGACACTGGCGGCAACTCAAGTCCAGCCTTGCAGATAGTCTCGACCGCTTCCTCGAACGTCGGAGGCTCGCTGACGCCCATCTCGTTCATAAGGCCCTGCATTTCTTCCAGCGCGCTGCTGCCCGACTCCTCGCCGCGCGGCACCAGACGGTAACAAGCCAGCGCCAGGTCGAGCTGATCGCAATTCCAATAGGCAAACGCCAAACGATAGAACAGGTAGCCGATTGCAGAACGATCGCTGGCAATACGTAGGCCGTGGCGCGCCACCTCGATAATCTCGTCAAAGCGCTCCAGACGCGCAAGCACGTTGATGAGCGCAAAGTGCGATTGCATGGACGAGCGCGCCAGATCGTAAAGATGGCGCACCTCGGGCAGCGCCCGTTCAAAGTCCTCTTGCTCGGCGTAAAAGCTGCAGATCTCGTGCTGGGCAAAATACAGCGCATCGGGCGCACGTAGGATTCGCACAGAGCGGTCTTCTTCCAACACCGGTAGCACCATGCGCACCAGCTGGTTATCGCAAAACTGCGTTTGAACCGGGCCCGTCGCCAAAAGCTCGACGACGGCGCACTTAGCCTCCAACTCCTCGACAAGCCGGGAAAAGCCTTCAAAAGCACCTGTACGGTCGACTTTTGCCTGCTCGCGCAATTCAACAACACGCGCCACGTATGGGTCGTCGTCCTCTTCCATGACCTCCAACTCGTCAGCCGTATCGGCAAGCAGCAGATCACGCAGCGCCGGCGGCAGGGTGCGGTGGTCATCACGCGGACGAGCATGAACCTCCGCAGGCTCAATCGTCTCCGGAGCGGTTGACTCATACGCCTCAAGCACACGCTTGCACGGCATATCGTCCATGTCCATGCTCTCAAGATCCTTGGCGACAGGCACGCAATCGGCCAGATAGGCCGCGCGCCCAAAGAAATACGTTGCGACAACGCGCTCGCCCTGCTCACTGTCGGGAGCAGCAATCTGCACATAGCAGCGCGTGATGCAGGTGCCCGCGGCAAAACACGCTGCCGCAAGCGTGAGTGCCACACGTGCATCGTGCTCCGCGGCCCAGATCGCGCGCGTGTCCTCGTCCAGCTCGCGCCAGGCGTCATCTTGAGCGTCGTATTCACGTTGCGGCATGGCATCAACGACAGACTGCCCAAACCGAACGAGCATAATCCCCTCGGCAACGTTTACTCGATAGGTATAGTCGAGCCGCGTGACCACGTTGAGCGCCTCAACGATTCGCGCAAAACGGGTGCGCACGTCCCACTCGCCGCCCGGCTGGCAAGCCACCGTACCCGGTTTGCCCCACGGGTTATCGCTCGAGGCCGTATCGAGCAGTCGGGGAACATCGTTGGTCGTCTTGGCGATATGCCACGAATCAAAGAGCGCGCAGCCCTCAAGGCTCGGCGAGGATGCCGCAGGGACCAATCCGGCCCCGATGCGCTCAAGGATGCCGGAGAGGCGGTTGAGACGGCACTCGATGGCAAGCAGCATGTCAATCTCGTCCTGGTCCAGCAGGCTACGATCAAAATTGAGATAAAACAGCTTTGACCGGTCGATGCGCGCCAGGCTCATTTCGGACTTGGCGGCAATGGTGCGCAGACGGGGCAAGTCAATTTCGCTCATAAGGGTGGCGGCATAGCGCTCGATACCGCTCGGATTCTCGGCATGGTCAACGCGGTAAAGCAGCGTCTCGATAGCATCGGGGAGCGGTGACGTGTTAAAGCCCAAAAACACCTCGACCGGCTCGGGCAACTTTACGAGCTTTATTTTGTCGACAACGTTTTGCATGTCCGCATCGAGACCGTCGACGCCCGCCGTGTTCGCAATAGCGCTTTCGGAGTTGGCAAATATCACGTAGCGCAGGAACATCGATGCCATGAACTCGCCGTAAGGAAGGGGGCGGGCCGAATTCCATGTCTCGTGATCGGACTGCTCGCGCATGGGGCCTTCGGGAGAGCCGACGGTTCGCGCGCACGCGCGCATTGCACCGCTGGCTTCCCTTACCATAATCTCACCAATACTGGAATCCGACTCGTCAAGAACCAGTTCCATGTCGGGATCGTTGGACAGCGATACTTCGTTAACGGGACGGTCCACCTTATAGACCTCACCCGAAACGCTCACGTAGCCCAAAAGCGACACATGGCTTTTGCCGACGAATTCGACGGCATAGCATGATTCATGCGGGTCCTCGCCAAAGAGTTTCCAGACCACGCCATATGAGCGTCCCGCAGGCTGCTCGGGCATCACCGGAAAGCGCTTCTTGGGATCGAGAAACCTGAGCTTGTATGTCGGACGCTCTGCCACGAAGTATCACCCTGATCGGTCGTTGAGAGAAGGAGTGATCGCGGATGGGCCGCGACACCTACTCGGAATCTTACACGAGTCGACAGGAAATAGTCCGCTTTACGCCCGCGCCTCGACCGAGGTTCGAATCCATGCAGTGTTTACGTAAAAGAAAAGCCCCCGTTGCCGGGAGCTTTAATCTCAAATGGTGCGGCGTATAGGATTCCGCGCATCCGCTGCGCGGATCCGCACCGGCTTCGCCCGCCTGCCGGCGTGCTCGCCCGCGGGCTAAAACGCTCCGCGTTTTCTTGACGCTCGCGCCTCGACCGAGGTTCGAATCCATGCAGTGCTTACGTAAAAGAAAAGCCCCCGTTGCCGGGAGCTTTAATCTCAAATGGTGCGGCGTATAGGATTCGAACCTATGACGTTCTGATTCGTAGTCAGACCCTCTATCCAGCTGAGGTAACGCCGCGACTTGTTGATTATTATGCACATGGACTGAATAAAGGTCAAGCGTTTTTCAAAAAAAGTTATTGAATTTGATTTTTACTCATTTGACGCAGTCAATCGACTCGGTACTTTCAAACACGGCAAAAGCAACTTCTCAAGTATATCGACATATAAGAAAAGCCTCCGTTACCGGAGGCTTTAAAGTTCAGTTGGTGCGGCGTATAGGATTCCGCGCATCCGCTGCGCGGATCCGCACCGGCTTCGCCCGCCTGCCGGCGGACTCGCCCGCTCGCTAAAAACGCTCCGCGTTTTCTTGACGCTCGCGCCTCGAACGAGGTTCGAATCTCCGCAATGCCCCCGTAAAGGAAAAGCCCCCGTTTCCGGAGGCTTAAAACTCAATTGGTGCGGCGTATAGGATTCGAACCTATGACGTTCTGATTCGTAGTCAGACCCTCTATCCAGCTGAGGTAACGCCGCAACGCACGGATTATTATGCACGTGACCCCTCGATGGGTCAAGCGACAATTTGGAAAAATTTTACGAAGTAATGATTAAGATGCTCGCGCCTCGACCGAGGTTCGAATCCATGCGGTGTTGCCATAAAAGAAAAGCCCCCGTTGCCGGAGGCTTTCGATTTCGATTGGTGCGGCGTATAGGATTCCGCGCATCCGCTGCGCGGATCCGCACCGGCTTCGCCCGCCTGCCGGCGTGCTCGCCCGCGGGCTAAAACGCTCCGCGTTTTCTTTACGCCCGCGCCTCGACCGAGGTTCGAATCCATGCAGTGCCGACGTAAAAGAAAAGCCCCCGTTGCCGGAGGCTTTCGATTTCAATTGGTGCGGCGTATAGGATTCGAACCTATGACGTTCTGATTCGTAGTCAGACCCTCTATCCAGCTGAGGTAACGCCGCAGCGCAAGACATATAAAACCACTTTAGCTTATTGGAGTCAAGCACAATCTCAAACTTTTTTGTGGAACGCAGTTTTGTCATGCTGCTCCGCATATACCGCCGTTCCCCGTACGATCGATTGGCTTTTCGATCACGTCAAACTTAGCATCAAGTTCCCTCAGGAGCGATCTCACCCGCTGGGCACAGTCATAATCGGCAAACGAGATGCTCAGCATGCGCGCGACCTGGTTGGAAGTCCCAACTCCATAGAAGTGCTCCAGCGCCACAAGCCCCTCGTGCGTCACAAAGGTCTCGACCACATGCGGCGACTCCTCAAAGCACCATTGTGTCAACGGACCCTCACTCGTCTGCCGAACCACCAGGCCGCCCATGCCAGACGGCTCACACGTTACAAGCAGGTACTCCCCGCCCTCGTCGCTCTCAAACAAAACCACCCGATCATCAAACAGCTCCATCGCGTCCCCTTTCTCTCGCTCTTATTTAGCAAAAGCATAGCAGGTAGATGGCTGTATACAGAACAGTTGTTCGTGTGTTTTCTATTGAGCTGTCCGCACGGCATGGTATGGACCTGCGCACGAAATAGGGCGCCCCCGAAGGAGCGCCCTTGCATATCCCCTATGCAGCCAACTTACGCGACCGGCTCGATCTTCTCGAGACCACCCATGTAAGGACGCAGAACCTCGGGGATCGTGATGGTGCCGTCGGCGTTCTGGTAGTTCTCCAGAATGGCGGCCATGGTGCGGCCGGCCGGCAGGCCGGAACCATTGAGGGTGTGCAGGTAGCGCGAGCCCTTGAAGTTCTCGGGGTCGCGATACTTGATGTTGGCGCGGCGAGCCTGGAAGTCACCGCAGTTGGAGCAGGAGCTGATCTCCTTGTAGGCGTTGTAGCTCGGCAGCCAGACCTCGACGTCGTAGGTCTGACGGGCAGAGAAGCCCAAGTCGCCGGTGCACAGGCTAATCACGCGATACGGAAGGCCCAGCTGCTGCAGCAGGTACTCGGCCTCGGCGGTCATGCTCTCGAGCTCCTCATCGGACTCCTCCGGCTTAGCGAACTTGACCATCTCGACCTTGTCGAACTCGTGCTGACGGATGATGCCGCGGGTGTCGCGACCGGCGGAACCGGCCTCCTCGCGGAAGCAGGGGGTAAAGGCGGTGTAGCGGCGCGGCAGGGTATCGGCGTCGAGGACCTCGCCAGCGTGCAGGTTGGTGAGCACGACCTCGGCGGTAGGGATCAGGAAGTTGTCGCCCGAGACGTGATAGGCGTCATCCTCGAACTTGGGCAGCTGACCCGTGCCAAACATGGTCTGACGCTTGACGACGATAGGCGGCCACCACTCCTTAAAGCCACGGCTGGTGTGCGTATCGAGGAAGAAGTTGATGAGGGCGCGCTCCAGGCGGGCGCCGGCGCCACCGAGAACGGTAAAACGGCTGCCGGAGAGCTTGTTGCCGCGCTCGAAGTCGAGGATGTCCAGATCGGTGCCCAGATCCCAGTGCGGCTTAAAGTCGAAGTCGAACTCGCGCGGGGTGCCCCAGCGGCGACGCTCGATGTTCTCGTCCTCGTCCTTACCGTACGGGGTGGCATCGCACGGAATGTTGGGCAGGTGAGCCATGAAGTCGTACTGCTCCTGCTCGAGAGCGGTGCGGCGCTCGGCCAGACCGTCAATCTTCTCGTTGACGGCGCGCACGGCCTCCTTGGCGGCCTCGGCCTCGTCCTTCTTGCCCTCCTTCATCAGGGCGCCGATCTTCTTGGACTCGGCATTGCGCGTAGCCTGGAGCTCCTCGACCTCGGTGATGACGGCACGGCGCTCGTCGTCGAGCTCAAAGAACTTCTCGCGATCCCAAGACGTCTGGCGGTTAGCCATGGCGACATCGATGGCATCGGGGTTCTCGCGAACAAACTTGATATCAAGCATTAGATCCTCCGGCGATATACATTCCACTTAGGTTGCAACCTTGTACATGTATGGGCAAGTATATACTTATGAGCGTTTACGACCCAACTCAACTACGCAAGAAGGCACCCAATGGACGCAGTTTTTTCCTTTTTGTTTGGCACCCGCACCGGTTTTGCCATCCTTTTCGCCGGCGGCATCCTGTTATTTGCGATTCTTGCCTTTGTAATGGAGAAGCGCACCCATAAGATGTACGTCGACCGCGGGCCCAAGTCCGAGGATGAGGAAGACAGCTTCTGGGACTAACCCGCCAAAAAGGGGCAGGTTTATTTTGGTCGGTTTTATCTGGGCAAATGCAAGCGCCTCGCAACTGGAATTGAGCCAGTTGCGGGGCGCTTTTCGTACATGTGACAAAACCGCAGGAAAAACCTGCCAAAATAAACCTGTCCCTAAATGGCAGGTTTTACTGGAGAGTTGCGTCGATTGCCTTGACCAGGGCACTGCGCATGCCGGCATCCTCGAGCGCAACGACGCCCTTGATGGTGGCGCCACCGGGCGAGCATACGGCATCCTTCATCGCCGCAGGATGCTGACCAGTTGAAAGCTGCAACTTTGCCGTACCTAGCACCATCTGGCTCACAATGCGATAGGCATCGGCACGCGGGATACCGTGCTTGACCGCCGCATCGCCCAGGGCCTCGATTGCCATAGCGACAAATGCCGGAGCGCAACCACCCACCGTGCCGCCCACGAACAGCAGGCTCGTATCAAGCTCGACCACCGCACCGAGCTTGCCAAGCAGATCAAGCACCACGGCGCTCTGCTCATCACTAAGCGTGGAAGCCTTCTCGCAAGCGATGACGCCCTCGCCCACCGAAACCGGTGTGTTGGGCACCGTCGAGATATGCGCGACGCCCGGCAGGACCTGCTCCCACTTGGCACTGTCCCAGGTCCAGGCAACCGACAGAACGACCTTTTTGGCAAGAGCATCCTTGAGCGGGGCGAATACCTTCTCGATCATGTACGGTTTGACCGCAGCGACCACGATATCGGATGCGGCGACAACCTCGGCGGCATCGTGGCAGGCGACCATGCCGCGCGCCTCGCAGCGCTCAACCAGTGCGTCGTAGCGACCCGCGCAGGCGCACATGTCGCTCGCGGCTACACCGGCAGCGATCCAGCCATCGGCCATGGCGCTCGCCATATTGCCAAAACCGACAAACCCAATCTTCATATCTCATAGTCCTCTCAGACACGCTCTTCAAAACGAAAGCTATTGTCCCACGCCATTGTTTCGTATTGCCGACCTATTTGTGATACGGCTCGCCACGACTGATCTTGCAGGCACGGTAGATCTGCTCTAGCAGCACCACGCGTGCCAGGTTATGCGGCAAGGTAATGCGTCCAAAGCTGAGCATCTCGTCGGCGCGGGCGCGCACCTCATCACTCACGCCGTCCGAACCGCCGATTACAAAGGCAATGTCGCTGCTGCCTCGCAGCATAAGATCGTCGAGCCGCGCCGAGAGCTCCTCACTCGAACGCTCCTTGCCCTCGATAGCCAGCAGGATCACATGCGCCCGAGACGGCAATGCAGCAAGAATTGCCGCCCCCTCCTTGTCGCGCGCGGCATCCACGCCGCCCGCCTTAGCCGGGTCGATATCGGCCACCTCGCGGATATCCACCTTGGCATAGGCACCTAAGCGCTTGGTGTACTCAGCGCACGCGTCCTTCCAAAAGCGCTCCTTGAGCTTACCGACGCAAACGACGGTGTATTTCACGCGCGCCTACTCCTTCGAACCGTTTTGAACTTTGCCGGCGGTCAGCATCTGCTCGAACATCGAGGCCGACTGCGAGAAATCGCTCGGCAGTACGACCGTCGAAGTTTTACCCGTGCGAGCGAACTCCGTCATCATCTCGGACCACTGCGTAAACATGAACAGCTGGTTGGCCTCGTCGTTGCCGACGCCCGTCTCCTGGATGATCTCGAGTGAATCTTTGATGCCCAGCGCGATGGCCTTGCGCTGGTTGGCGATGCCCTCGCCCGCCTTTTCCATAGCCTCGGCCTCGGCGGTCGCCTCGGTGACGCGCTTGATACGGTCTGCCTCGGCGAGCTCCTGTGCCGCAGCGCGCTTGCGCTGGGCGGCGTTGATGTCGTTCATGGAGTTCTCGACCTCGGTCGGCAGTGCGATTTTGGTGATGAGCGTCGACACGAGGGTGAAGCCGTAGGCGGCCATCTGCTCGGAAACGGTAGCGTTGACATCCTTGGCGATGTCATCCTTCTTGGCAAAGACCTCATCGAGTGTGTAGACGGGGATCGAAGAGCGCAGGGCGTCGGTGATGAAGTCACGCATCTGGTCGACGGGCTCCTGCAGCATGTAGTAGCTCTTGTAGATACCCGAATCTGCCGGGCCGGCGCCCATGTCATAGCTCACGTGGTACTGAGCAGAGACCTCAAGGCCGATGGTCACGTTGTCCTGGGTCTTAACGTCGATGCCAAAACCGTTTTTCATGGTGCGCAGACTCACCGTGGCGGCCTTGCGGTCGATCACGGGCACCTTCATGTGGAAGCCCGCGTTGACGATGCGGTTAAACTTGCCCAGACGCTCGATGATCACGGCATGCTGTTGTTCAACGACATAGCAGGCGTTGGGAAGCAGTAACAACAAAATGATGATGGGAATCAAAAGGCTGGTAAGGGCGGCGATGATACCGGACAACAGCATGGTCTCTCCTCTGATAGGCATACGTTGGCACTAGGATACCCGCACAAGGAGATCGTACATAACAAAAAAGCTCCCATTGCTGGGAGCTCTTTCATTCAATGGTGCGGGCGAAAGGACGTCCGCGTATCCGCTTCGCGGATCCGCACCGGCTTCGGCCGCCTGCCGGCGTCCTCGCCAGCTCGCTAAAAACGCTCCGCGTTTTCTTTACGCTCGCTCCTTTACAGGTTCAAGTCCCTGTGATGGGCCCATAACAAAAAAGCTCCCATTGCTGGGAGCTCTTTCATTTAATGGTGCGGGCGAAAGGACTTGAACCTTCATGGGGTTGCCCCCATACGGACCTGAACCGTACGCGTCTGCCAATTCCGCCACGCCCGCGTGCAGGAATTAGAATAACGGAGCGCCATCGCGAACGCAAGAACTATTTTTGAAAAAGTTTGCAGGCATTTTCCCAAGCTGCTCGCGCGATTGCCTCAGCATCCTCGCCGGTACGATCGACACGGTCGTTGACCAGCGTGTTTGCCGTAATGGAGATCATTGCGGGCTCGCATTCAAGACCGCGGATGGGCTCCGGAGCCATATACGGGCAATCCGTCTCGAACAAAATTCGATCGAGTGGGGTTGCCGCAAATGCCTCGCGCACATCGTCGTTGCGCTTAAAGGTGGCCGCACCGCCATAGGCGATATAGCAGCCCAAATCCACAAAGCGCTCCATCGTGGCGCGGTCCTCGCCAAAACAGTGCAGCACACAACCAGCCTGGGGCACACCCACCTCGCGCAGTACGTTGTACGCATCAACGTGCGAGGTGCGCTCCCCATCCGAGTCCTCGTGACGCAGGTGCAGCTCCACCGGCACATTGCGGCGCACGGCAAGCTCGAGCTGGCGCGCCATGCAATCAATCTGCACGTTATGGGGTGCCGGCGCGATATCGTCGTCATAGTCCATGTGATAGTCCAGGCCGATTTCGCCAATACCGGCGCATAAGGGGTCATCAAGTGCCGCAACGACCTGTGCATGAACGTCGTCGGTATAGTCCGGCGCGCCATACGGATGCACGCCGGCAAGATACTTGATCTGCGGGATATCCTGCATCGGAAGAATCTCGCGCACCAGCCAGTCGCTATAGTCCGCCACGCTGCGCTTGTCGGCAATGGGGTCGAACATCGTCACCAACAGGTCGACGCCCGCGGCTTTGGCGCGCACGAGCGTCTCGGGCACATCCTTGCCCCAAAACGAAAGCAGATGTGCATGCGTGTCGGCAAGCGGCGCCAAGGGCACGGGACAAGCAACCGTCTTCTTTTTCTTGGTAAACGTCACGCGTTCGGCATTAGGCGTCATGGATTAGCTCCCGGGCCAGACGGACAAAGTCGGCAACATCGAGCGTCTCGGCGCGCGTGGTGGGTGCGATACCGCAAACCTCAAAAGCGGCATCGAGCACGTCCTTGGCAAAACCGTTGGCGCTCATGGAATTTCGGATGGTCTTGCGCCGCTGAGCAAATGCAGCGTCGATCACACGAGCCACGAACTCGCGATCGAGCCCCTCGGGCACCACGCCGTCAACACGGTCGATACGCACGACGGCCGAGTCCACGTGCGGCGCTGGCATAAAGCAACGCGGCGGCACCTCAAAGCGACCCGTCACCTGCGCATACAGGCCGAGCTTTGCCGTATAGCCGCCATAGGTCTTGTTGCCCGGCACTGCGGCAATGCGATCGGCAACCTCCTTTTGCACCATGACGACGGCACGCTTGAGCGCCGGCATCGTCTGGAAAAATTGCAAAATGATCGTCGCCGCCACGTTATAGGGCAAGTTCGCGACAAATACCGTGGGCTCGCCGCCGGCGGCCTGCTCAATCTGCTCCGGGCCCACCTTAAGCGCGTCGCCCATGATAAAGCGGAAGTTGGCATAGTCGGCGGCATGGGCGTCGAGCACCGGTTCGAGCTCGGGATCTGCTTCGATCGACGTGACGCACGCCGCCTCCTGCAACAGCGCAAGCGTGAGCGTGCCAACGCCCGGACCAACCTCGAGCACGCGCTCATCGCCCGCAAGCTCGGCAAGCTCGCAAATGCGCTCGATCACATGGTTGTCGATCAGGAAGTTCTGGCCCAGGCGATGCTTGGTCGCAAGGCCAAACTCCTCCAGCAGCTCCCTTGTTGCCGTGGGGTTTGCCAAAGGCGAAGTTGTCATAGTTGCCTCCTTAGCATGATGGCGGCGTCTTGAAACGAAAGGGCATGGACCGTGGCGGCCATGCCCTTACATCTAAACAGCAAATTGCCGATATGGCGCGCCGCGTCTTAGCCCAGACGCGGGAACAGCGGCTCGCCCTTCTCGACAGGCTGACCGCCGGCAAGCAGGCCCCAAGCGCAAATGCCCTTGAGGTCGTCGGTCGCGGCCTCGTCCTCGCAGGACAGGCGGCGCAGGGCCTCGGCAGAGGTCTGAGGCATGAGCGGCATCAGCAGGTGGGCGGCAATGCGGATGGCCTCGAGCAGGTTGTAGATCACAAACGCCAGCTCGTCAGCCTTGGCCTCGTCCTTGGCAAGTGCCCAAGGCTCAGAGTCCTCGATGTAGTGGTTGGCGGCATGGATGAGCTCCATGACCTCGTCCTTGGCTCCGCCGTAATCGAGCACGTCCATCTTGGCCATGTAGCGCTCGACCAGACCATCGGCGATCTTTGCCAGCGGGTTGTCGAACGCATCGAACGATGCGGGCTTGGCGGGCGCGCAACCGTCAAAGTACTTGCCGCTCATGTTGAGCGAACGCGAGATAAGGTTGCCCCAGCTGTTGGCCAGGTCGGCGTTGTAGACCTGCTCCATGCGGTCGAAGCTGATGGCGCCGTCGGTACCGGGGACGACGTCGGTCATGAAGTAGTAGCGATAGCCCTCGACGCCCAGCATGTCGATAACGTCCTGCGGAGCGATGGCGTTGCCGCGGCTCTTGGACATCTTCTCGGCCTTGCCAGTCTCGGCATTGCGCACGGTCAGGAAGCCGTGGGCAAAGACGTGCTCGGGCAGGGCCTCGCCAATGGCCATGAGCATGGCGGGCCAAATGACGCAGTGGAAGCGGATGATGTCCTTACCCACGATGTGGAACTGCGCGGGCCAGCGATAGGCCAGCTCGGCACGCGCCTCGTCGGTGTCGACACCGTAGCCGACGGCCGTCATATAGTTGAGCAGCGCATCGAACCACACATACGTCACGTGGCCCTCGTCAAACGGGACCTGAATGCCCCAGTCAAAGCTCGTACGGCTCACGGATAGGTCGTTAAGGCCGCCCTCGACAAAGCTGCGAACCTCGTTCATGCGGAACGCAGGCTCGACAAAGTCGGGGTGCTCGTCATAGAGCTTGAGCAGCTTGTCCTGGAAGGCGGAAAGCTTAAAGAAGTAGGACTCCTCCTGCACGCGCTCAAGCGGACGGTGGCAGTCGGGGCACAGGTGCTGGCCGACGCTGCCGTACTCCTCGTCGCCCTTCTGGACCTGCGTATCGGTGAAGTAGGTCTCATCAGGCACGCAATACCAGCCGTCGTAGCTGCCCTTATACAGGTAACCGGACTCCTTCATGCGCTCCCACAGGTACTGCACGGCATGATGCTGGCGCGGCTCGGTGGTGCGGATGAAGTCGTCGTTGGAGATCTCGAGCTTGTTCCAAAGCTCCTTGAAGTGCGGAGCCTGGCTGTCGGTCCACTCCTGAGGCGTCATGTTGTGCTTGGCTGCGGCCTCGGCGACCTTCTCGCCGTGCTCGTCCATGCCGGTCAGGAACTTGACGTTATAGCCGGCGGAGCGGCGATAGCGAGCCTGAACGTCGGCGATGATGGTGGAATAAGCCGTGCCCAGGTGCGGATCGGCGTTGACGTAGTAGATGGGCGTCGTGATAAAGAACGAAGGCTTGCTTTGATCCATGGGGTTTGTCCTCCAGAAAAACGTTGCATACAGAGGATGATTCTAACGCAAGGGCTGGATATCCTCCATCTATTGCATATCGAGCACCATGGCATAGACGTCGCGCTTGCGGCGCGAATACTTCTGAGACAGGCGCTTGGCCACCGCAGACGCGGGCTCCCCCTCCTCGAGCGCGGCGCGGATATCCTCGCGCAGGGCCTCGTCGGGATCCGCTGCCGCGGCGCCAACCGGCACGATACCGGCCTCCTCATCCTCGCTCGGCGGCGCGATGACCAGCGCAATCTCGCCCTTTACCTCGCCGCGAGCACGCAGCTCCTCAGCAAGCTGGGCAGCGGGCCCGCGCAAGACTTCCTCGTGCAGCTTGGTGAGCTCGCGGCAGACGGCAACCTCACGCTGGGGAAAAACCTCTGCCACGGCCTCGAGCGTCGCCACGATGCGATGTGGAGACTCGTAGAAGATGAGTGCGCCGGGAACCACGGCAAGGCGCTGCAAACGACGCACGCGGTCGCCGTGCTTTCGGCCCAAAAAGCCCTCAAAGAAAAAATGCTCACAGGGAATGCCGGACGAAACGAGCGCCGTGACGCAAGCGGAGGGCCCGGGAATAACTTCGACGGGCACATCGGCCTCACGTGCCGCCTCGACCAGCGCCTGGCCGGGATCGGACACGCTCGGCATGCCGGCGTCCGAGGCAAAGGCGAGGGTCTCCCCCGCCAGCAGACGGTCGACCAGGCCGGCGGCGCGGCTGGCGATCACATTCTCGTCGCAACGGACAAGCGGCTTGGAAATGCCCAGGTGCATCAGCAGCTTTGACGTCACACGCGTGTCTTCGCAGCAGATGGCATCGGCGGCGGCAAACGCCTCGCCAACGCGCGGGGACAGGTCGCCCAGGTTGCCGATGGGCGTGCCGACCACATAGAGTTTGCCCGTATGGGCGCTGTTTTGCGTCATATCAACCTATTCAATCATGCCACGCTCGAGCGTACCGAGCGCCGCGCGGGCGTCCCATGCTGCAATGCGCTTCTCGGTCTTCCACGTTTGGAAGAACCAACCGGCAGCCGGTGCAAACGAAGCCAGTTGGTTGGCGATAAACACGCGCTCGTAGGCATTGCGGCCCTCGGGCGTAACCGACGAGTTGGCAAAGATCGCCGCGCCCGACCATTCGCCCACCAGCACGGGGAACCCAGTCGAAATCGCTTCTTTAAGCTCGCGCTTGTTACGCGAAATCGCCGTCGTCAGCCCGCGGGGGCTCGTGATATCGAGCGCATACTCGTCGCGGTAATGGTACAGGTGAAGGTCCATGTAGACGTTCTTGTACTTAGCGCCGCGCATAAAATGCTTCCACTCGCTGGGATGTCCCGAAGACGAAAAGACGACGATCTTATCCTCGGGCATATACGAACGGACGAGCTCATAGGCATCGCGATAGAAGTTGCGCAGGTAGTGCGCAGGAATGCCATCCGTCATGGTGAAGAGGCTCTTGCGGACACTCATCTGCGGCGTATCCAGCAGCTCAATGCCCAGCAGGCTCTCGGCCTCGCCGTAGCGATCGGCCAGGCGCTCGAGCACGTCGAGTGCGACATGACGACCGTTGGTGGACGAATGCCACTCGGCAACAGCCTCCGGCGTGGCGGGCGAATCGTTGGAATCGCCCTGGCCACCGGGCACAGTTGCTAGATCAAGCAGCACGCGGATGTCGTACTTGGCAGCCCACTCAATTGCACGGTCGATGTAGTCGACAACCGAGATGTAGGACGCATCGGACTCCTGCGAGCCAAAGGCATACCAGGGTACCGGCAGACGCACGGCATTGAGGCCAATCTGCGCCATGCGGCGGAAATCGTCCTCGCTCACAAACGTCTCGTAATGACGGCGCATGCGCTCGTTATAGGCGGCGGTGCCCATGGCCTCCTGCAGCTCGGCCGCGTTGGATGCACCGGTCGCCGCGTATAGCGACGGGGTCACCCAAGGCTCGGGAATAAACCAGCCAGAGAGATTAACGCCGAGTATCCTCTCCATCACTGCCCCCTTCGGATCGTGCAGGCTGAGCCTGCATCGTATTGCACAGGAAAAGTATCGTTTTGAGTATACCCGCGCGTGCGGACAGACGACCGAACGGTCTGTAAAGTGGCGCAAAAGCGGGAGGAATATCTGGGCGGGCCCGAGATGGCGCGCCGAGATGTACATATGCGCCGGAAGTAGGCGGCCGAAAAGCGCATCCCGTTCTGAGCGCGGGATCTGGGACGCAGTTTCCGCCAAAGACCGCAAAAGGAAAGCACATCCCATTCTGACGCCGGATTCCGGGTCGCGCTTTCCCAAGCGGCCTCAAAGCGGAAAACGCATCCCACTCTGAAGCCAAATTCCGGGACGCAATTTCCGCAGAGCCCTCAATAAAAGAAAAGGACCCCTTTGCAGAGGTCCTAGTCAATTCAAGGTGGCGGGGAAGGGAATCGAACCCCTGACACGAGGATTTTCAGTCCTCTGCTCTACCAACTGAGCTACCCAGCCATTTGAGGTGTGCCTTATTTCAAGGCTTGATTAGTATAACCAAGGACGCGTTCCGGTCAACCGAGAATTTTAAAAAAGTTTTTGAGCACAGCCTCGGTTCTATAAATCGGCACGTCAGAGGCATCAGCCGGCAGCAAGAAGTTTTTCACTCAGAGCCGCACGGGCAAACTCACTTGGCGTCATCCCCTCGGCAGCCGCCCGTCGACGAATGGCCTCCTTCATTCCCAGAGGAATCTTGACCGACAGCGTTGCCGTCCCCTCACCTGAGAGCGGGGGCCGTCCACGCACGATTCCACCAACGGTGTGTTCGCCATCCGGAAACTCTCCGCGCTCGTACGACTCACACCACGCGTCAATCATTTCATCCGTTACAACCTGACCATTAGCGGCCGTATACGTCTTGCCCATCATCGACCCCTTTGCCGAGTCTGTTCAATCTCCTGCCAAAATTTCTTCTGGACTGGAGACAAGGCATGAATGATAAGCCACCCACGGACAAGCTCGACCGCGACAAGCTCCACGCTTCGTCCGTCTGAGAGCCATCCAATTGCAAGCCATCTCGGCGGCTCGTCCTTCGGCTCGCGACGAATGCACTCAGTAACCGCAAGCCAAGCGCTAAGCACCTGCTTTTCCGTCAGGTGCTTTTTAGCGTTGGGATGGATCTCAACATCCATGCATCTTCTCCTCCATCTTACCCAATTTCGTATGACGAAAGTCCACTGTCGCCAATTCTTAAGCCGGCACGCGTTGGAGAGCAGGAGTCGAAACAATGATTGAAGGACGCTCTAGTACGGCCCAGGCGCCGAGGCAGGAGCACATGCGCCAAGGACGAACGTTTTCGTAGCGCGCGAGGACATTGCCGTCGCGATCGATGAAGGCGATGTCGATGGGATAGGCCATAAAACACGTATGGACCGAAGAGCAGCGTGGAAACGCCATGACGAGCGACAGGCCGTTGGCGGCAACCGGACGCCGTCCCAGCATACCGCGCAGGCGCACGACAAACGACTCCGCCACCACAAACTCGGCCGGCGTCCAACCCAGCCTGTTGAGTGCCCGCGCGTAAGCGATGTAGGACGAGACCGCGGTCACATGACCACCCCCGGATGCCATGGATCGACCGTCACCGCGCGCTCGTGCGACAACGTTGTCGGCGCCCCCAGCGGAACGCCAGCGATGCTGAGAGAAGTCGGCCACGGCTCATAGTGCATGGTGCAGGTGTAGGTCCTAAACGTACCGGATAGGGAGAGCAGGCCACCATCTGATGCCTTCGCGCCTTGCTCGCTCGACACTTCGATCTGCAAGTCATAGCCTTCCATGGCATTCAGAATTTGAGTCTGAACCGTCGCCGAGGCATCGGCAGAGCTTTCGTCGCCCTCCCCCTCCGACGCCACAGCGTGCGCCAACACGATGTCGGGCACCACGCGGTCGAAGCGCGCGACAGCGCTGGCAAAGATCATGACGTTGTACACGACGAGTGCCAGCACCAGCAAAACGGGCGTAACCACTGCCATCTCAACCGTCGCTTGGGCGCGCTCCTCGCGCAGACGCATGCGGATACTCATTACGACCCACCGCCCAGAACGCCAACCAGCGTGGCGACATCGACGGTGAGCGGGATGGAGCCGCCGCCGGGCAGAGGAATCTCCGCAAGTGTGAACACCGTACCGCTAATGGTGCGTTCGACTTGATATTCCAACGCCTCGCAAAGCGCCTTGGGATCGGTCACGCCCAACGGAATACTTCGCAGTTTGTCTTGCGCTTGAGAGAGACCCGCAATGTCAGACCCCGGACTCTTAATGACATTTGCGGAATCGGTCAGCACCGGCTTTCGCAGGCGCAAGTCGCACGGTTCCAAACCCAGCGCCGCCACGGACGCCGAAACGGTATCGCCGAGCCACGATGCAATGGAGCCCAACGCACCGCTGCCCCCTCCTAGGTCTTTAATCATCTCGTCCATAAGTTCGTCGGCCGAACCTTGGATATCACCGTATCCTACGAGCAGCCGTCCCCAAACATCCATGACGCCGTCGAGCACGCCGGCAACGCCGCCCGAGCGTTCCTTCAATGTCGAGAAAAATCGCGAAAGCACGTTGTTTTGCGCCGTCGCCTCATCGGGCGCCAACACCGCGGCAGAGATAGCACCGCGATCGCCAAGCCTGACTGCCGTGTTAAACGAAGAGTTGAGCTCATCGGGGCTCGAGATGGCACCCGAAACCGCAAAGGCGACCACGCCGTTGCGACCGGGCGGAGCGATACGCGGGCGCTCGCCCGAAAGCTCCTTGATGGCCTGGTCAAACGTATTGCCCGCACGATCGGCCTCGTCTTCGGTCTGACGCTCGAGCTCGAGCTCTTTGTTGCGGCATTCGACGTAGTCTTCCAGAGCCTCTTTGAACTTGTCAAAGTGGTACTCGAAGCCGTTTTCGATGAACGATGGCGGCATTAGGGCGCTTCCAAGCGTAACCACGCCGAAGCCGCACGCTTCGCATGTATCACGACCATCATAATCAGCAACAGATGCCAGCCCACTCGGAGTCCCTTTCTGATAGACGGGGCATTCGACTCCATAATGCAGGTATGTTCTGCCGTCGTTGTTGCTTACAGGCCATGCGGCATCGGTGTAAAGTTCGGTCGGCCGCACCTCGTTTGGGACACGCGGCAATAGTGGGATATAGGCAGAAAACCGTTCGCCATCATCTTTTATGTATGCTCGATCGACCTCTTCAATCGCATAGGCATAGAACGCTTTTCGAGCGGCTGACTGCGCTTTCATCTCGACGCTCGATCCCTGAGGTTTTTCATTCGCCAAGCGCTGTCGGTAATAGGTTTTCGCGCGATTGAGCGCTATTTGCGGCTCCCATGTGATGCTCGACTTTTCATGACGGTTCTGGCTGTCAGATAGTTCTGCTAGTTTTTTCGCACGCTCCCACATACACGAGTACTTGCCAATCGAACTCTCGTCCGACCCGCCACAATCCGCCAGCCAAGCGCGCTCTTTAGCCTTCGCCGTCTCCTCCGAGGCCTTCCGCAGTTCCTCGGCCGCACGCTCTAAATCATCTGATGTGCCTTTAATGGCATCGGTCGAGATCTCGGACCCCTCGAGCGCAGCGAAGTCCGACTCGGATGTCTTGGGCACGGCAAGCGCCGTACCGGTATAGGTCACACTATCGGTATCCTGCGCCGACACCGCCTGCGTGGCACGCGCGGCGATCAGATACGGCAGAGCCGTCTCGATTTTCTGTAAGCCTTCCGATGCGCTTTTGGCAAACTTGTTGCGCGTTTTAATGATCTCAATCCCGGTGTCGACCATATTGCCGGCAACTGGTTCGGCACCCGGGATGAGGATGGCGACCAGGCCCGTCCCGATCGTGGCAAACCCCGCCAGGCCCAAACTCAAAATGCTCGCATCCACCACCGTGGCGGCTGTGTGATAGGACGACACCACGTTGGCGCCCGCCAGCGCACCGCTATCGGCCGCCACCTGGGTGTCTCCGGCGCGTGACATGCTCCATATCGCCGCGGTCGACGAAAACAGCAGCGTAAGCACCACCAGAATGACAACCGCAGAGGAGAGCGTGGTATAGGCACCGTCTTCGATAAACAAGTCGATACCGGCACGGCCCATAAAGCCGCCCCGCTTGCGGCGAGCGCCTGGTCGACGGCGGGCCGCAAACCCTTGCGTCACCCTCAGCAGGCAGCGCCTAATCCCATGCAGCAATCCATGAATCATAATCTCCCTCCAGCCATTCGGGACGCGATCGATACGAGACGTCGACCTTGAGCTCGACATAGCCGCCCTCACCCGCACTGCCCATGGCCTGCACAAATGCACCGATCACGGGCAGCGGCTTAACCTCGCCGGCAACAGACACGGACGAAACGCCGCCGGCACCGGCCCGCCCCAACTCGATATCCCACGACAGCGGTCCGCCGGCATGAAAAATCGAGACGTTGGGCACCGCGGCAAGTCTGCGGCGAGTGAACTCCTTAAGGTCATCGTCGTCCTCCACCGTCGTCGTGGTCATGAGCCGCGCGGTCTCGGCGGCAGCGGACTCCATGACCGCACGCGTATAGAGCAGGCACACCGGCTGCAACGCGAGCAAGATAAGCGTCAAAAACGTCGGCAGCAAAAAGGCGGCCTCGACCGTAGACTGCGCCCGATCCTCGCACGCGATATCAATACAGAGCGATGTCCTTGGCACCCGTCGCGGCATCGATAACCGACGATGGGGCGACGCCATGAGACGCTGCCCGCTCGACCAGTGCCGCCAAGCGCCCATCGGTGCCAGCGCGCCAAAGCCCCGCAATCGCCAGCACAATCGATAACAGCGCCACGGTGACGATGGCGTATTCGACGGTCGACTGAGCAGATTCCTCACGCAGGACATTATGCATTTCACGACCCCTCCTTTGACTCCGTCGTTTGCGGAACCAGACGCACGGCACGCAGGCGGCACGAGGCATCGCCGGCATCCGCAGCAACCGTCACCATGTCGACCCAGCCTCGCCCATCGCGCACGATGGCGCCCCATACGTTGCCCTTAATATCGAGATAGCCGCTCAGGGCGAGCTGAGCCGTGGGCACCTCGCGGTAGGCGCGCAACAGGTCTGCCGCCGCCTCGGTCATCGGTCGGTCCTCGGACCATGCGAGTCGAACCGCGATCGCGTTGTCTGCAGACGGCTCCGTCACGCTGGCGGCCCGCTTGTCGAGTGCCTGCAAAAAGGTCCGAGCCGTGACGGCGGCATTCTGACCGCCCATATCTCCCGCGCCTTCCGCTTGTGACACCGCCGCCGAGCCCGATCCCAAATCGGCAGTAGCGCCCGGACGCTGCTGTCGCGCAACGCCCAGTCCCCAAAGCGTCACCGCTATTGCCACGAGCAAACAGGCGAGCACCAGCGGCGAACCAACAGGACGCCTGCCTCCTACAGGCTGTTGATGCCGTCTTTGATCGCGTTCCATAGTTCTTCGACTTTGCTCTTAAACGCGACGATGGCGATAATCGCGATCACTACGAGCACGCCGACCAAGATGGCGTATTCGGTAGTGCCCTGTGCGCTCTCCTCCCGCAACAGCGCCTTGGCACGCTGGCGAGCGCGGATTGTCCGGCAAAAAGCCCAGCTCCAAGCCTTGCCCGCAATGTCGGTCATCGTGTTCATGTATTCCTCCCTACATCATCCCGCCTGCTCCCAGCAGCGGGCCCAATATGGACAGAAGCAACGCCGGCAAGATAAGCGTGCCGGTGGGAATCAGCAGCTTGACGGGCGCACGCTCGATCTCGCGCTCGACCGCGGCGCGATGAGCCGCACGGATCTCGCGACTTTGAGCGGCCAGTGTCTCGGCAAGTGGGGCACCCAGGGCGAGCGCCTGTCCCACCGTGATGGCAAAGGTCTCGAGCGCTCGCACGTCCAGGTCGCGCGCGGCGGCCAACAACTCGTCCTCACGCGTGCCCACGCCCACCTGCCACGCCATGCAGGCCCGCTCAAGTCGAAGAGCCAGCACTGACCGGCGGTTGGCGCAGAAAATCTCAAGCGCCGCATCAAACGAAAGACCGGCCGAAAGACCCAAGCGCACAACATCGATCATCTCGGACACTTCGCCGAGCGACACTCGCACCGGGCCGCCCGCTCCAACCGCGCCCTTCATTCGCGCGGTCAGAGCATCGACCACCGAGCGACCCGCGGCAGCGACCAGCACCGCCTCGCGCTTGCAGGCCTCTGCGATCTTGCGTGCATCCGCCCGATCCAAACCCGTCGCGACAAATACACTCAGAGCGCACAGGCAAGCCGCAACTGCAACCGGGGCGCTCATAGCTCCACCCGCATAATGCGCCTGATAACCACCAGGGCAACGGCGTTGAGGGCAAGACCCAGCACCACAGCGCCCGCGCCGGCAGGCGTCGCAAGACCGCGACGAAAATCTGCCGAAAACAGCGCCAACACCGCGCACATGCCCGTCGGCATCGCCGCGACCATATGCGCAGACATGCGGGCCTGCGACGTCTTAACATCTAGGCGGCGCTTGAGCTCAATGCGCTCCCCCACCATGCTCGACGCCTCGGACAGTAAGTCGGCAAGCGGAGCGCCGGTGCGCTGTGACACCTTAAGCGCCAAGGTCACAAGCGAAAGACCGGGGGCGTCGATGCGCACGAGCAAGTCATCGAGCGCGTCGGTCGCCGAGATGCCGCAATCGATCGCCGCCGCCACCCGCAAAAACTCGGTATGCACCGGTTCTTGCGCATGAGCGCCCACAAAGCGCATGCCCTGGGCCAGCGAATGTCCCGAGGCAAGCGACATGGAAAGTGCGGTAAACGCCTCGGGCATGGCCTCTTCTGCATCGTGTTGCTCGCGCCGGCTCTCAAAGCCATCCCGAGCGGCGCCAACGGCAATCGGAGCAACAAGTCCCAAGGCAAATCCGAGGGGCGATAACGACACCATCGTTAGTAAAATGCAGCAGACACCGCTCGAGAGCAGCAGAAACGCCAAACGCCCCGAAGCATCTTCGATCACGAGGCCAAGGCGATGCGCCGGAGCCAGCGATGCCCACGAACGGGCGATCTTTTTCAGCAGATCGTTTTCCACCAGCTCACGCGGCAGTTTCTCTGCCACCGTCTCGAGCGCCTGACGCGCCAGCTCCGCCGGCGGCACCTGCGGCACACGAGGTTCCGCCCCGCACGCCGTCGCGACAGAAAACCCTGCCAAACCCCCTACGACGAGGGGCACAGCGACCTCCATTCGTCCACCTCCTCTTGTGTGAGCGTCCCCGACCGCAGGCCTTCTGCGATAAACGGCGGCTCGCGGTCAAGCGTCCAGGTGCGCTCGGCGGCATCGAAAGTCACATAGCGCTCGAGCTCTACGCCGCCCGACGCGGCGCGACGCACCCCCGAATACGAGGAGACGAAGCGCCTGCCATCGGCGTGGCGCTCGGACATCACGATGCCGTCGAGCGCCATGGCAATCTGCTCCTCGATGAGCTCGCTCGGCAGATCGATGCCATAACGTGCAAGCAACGTCAGACGCACCACGGTCTCCTGTTCTGAGCCCGCATGAAGTGTGGTGAGCGACCCGTCGTGGCCCGTGTTCATGGCCTGCAACATGTCGCAGCACTCGGCACCGCGCACCTCACCCACCACGATGCGGTCGGGGCGCATGCGCAGGGCATTGGTCACCAGGTCGCGGATCGTCACCGCGCCCTCGCCCTCAATTGAAGCCTCGCGCGCCTCTAGACGCACCACGTGTGGATGATGCGCAAACTTGAGCTCGGCAGAGTCCTCGATCGTCACGATGCGCTCGCCGGTGGAAATCTCGCATGACAACGCGTTGAGCAGGGTGGTCTTACCAGATCCCGTGCCTCCCGCAACCGCCAGGTCCTGTCTCAGCGACACCGCGCATGACAGCAGCTGCGCATACCAAAGTGGCAGCGACCCCAGCCCCACAAGCTCGTCCAGCGAGCAGATGCGGTCCGAGAACTTTCGGATGGTGAGAATCGGTCCGTCAATCGCCACAGGCGGAATCACCGCGTTGACACGATAGCCCGTTTTGAGGCGGGCGTTGACGATGGGGCTGCGCTCGTCGATACGGCGGCCAAGTGGCGAGATGATGCGGTCGATAAGCACACGGATCTGCTCATCATCCTCAAACGCATGCTCGATGGGGTACAAGACGCCGCCGCGTTCAAAGAAGGCCGAGCGGCAGCCGTTGATCATGATCTCGGTAACGGTGTCGTCCTCGATGAGCGGCTGCAACGGCCCCAAGCCCACCACGTCATCCAAAATCTCGTCGATGATGGTCTCGCGCTCGGGCGTCGCGAGATCGGTCGGCTCCTCAACATTGAGCGCCGCCTCCACCGCGGGACGCAATTCCGAGCGGGCAAGTACCGGGTCGATATAGGCGCTGATACGCGCCACTTCGTCGTAACCCATGCGGTCCATCACGGCGCGCTTAGTGCGTCGTTTCACCGCGCGGCGACGCCCCGCATCTACAGGAGCTGCCGCCGCTGCAGCGCCGGCAGCCTTAATCCTCGTTTGCAGGCTCATCGCTGATCACCCTCGCGCGACCAGGGAAGGCGGATACGCGGGCGTTCGGTACGCGTTGCACGGTCGGCGACTATATCGCTCCAAGGGCCGACGGCGCACCCCAGTTCCACGAGCATCTCGCGCGTGGCCTCGCGCACGCTGGTCGCAAAAGCGCTCGTCTGACCCACTGCCTCGTCGGCGCGCCCAAACGCCATGAGCGCGGCGAGATCCTGACCGCCATCGGCGATACGAATCTTGGAGCTCAACGCACAGGCAATCTCAAAGCGCATGGCGACGTCCTCGTCTGCCCCGCGCGCACCGAACCGGTTGAACACGGCGCTCATGCGCGTGCGCGGCACACCTACTCGACTTGCCAGTTCAATGACGCGCGACGCCGATGTCGCGGACGACACCGCCGCATCGCCAACGACCAGGCAACGGTCGCTCGCCGCCACCGCAGCCGCCACGGCATCGCCCCAAAAGACCGAGGTATCGATAAAGACCACGCCGGATTCGCGACGCAGGACATCGAGCAGCAGCTCCACCGGACGTGCCATGAGCTCAGCTTGCTCGGGCGCCGCGACGGGACCCCAGAGCGTAACGCCCGGGGCGACGCGCATCGATGCGGCCACGATATCCGGCTCGGTGAGCGTGCCCGCCGCCGACGGCTCGATAAGTGCCGCCATATCGTGCGGAGCATCGACGCCTAACAAGTCGTAAAGGTTTCCAAACATCAGGTCCAGGTCGAGCACGGCGGCACGCAAGCCCAACAGCGACGATGTGTGTGCCATGGTGGCAACGATCGTCGACTTGCCGCAACCGCCCGAACCCGAAATGGCGCAGATGACCGGAGCTCGATGCGGCGAAGCGGCAGCGTCTGCCGGCGGCATCGGAGGCGGCGGGGCGGGCGTCGGTGACAGCGTCCCCGTCTCCCCCGCCGCAACTACACGCTGCGTCCAAGCCGGCATGGCGGCTTGTTCGGTCTGCGAGGCAGGCTCGTTCTGCGCAATCTGCTCATGCTGCATCAGCGACAACTCGCCGCACCCGGCAAAGCCCTCAACTTCGTCGAGTTCATCCGCCAGATTCACGCCGCGCACGTATCCCATATCTACAGCCGGGGAGTCGCCAGCATGCTGCGCCGGTCCTCCAGCGTCATCGTATACAAGGGGGTTCCGGGGGCGCCGACCATGCTCGGCTTCCGCTTTTCCATAATCATCAACACGCGGGCCTCTTGTAGCGCGAGGCGCCCCGGGTTCCCTATCAACAAAAGCATCGGGCTCAATCGTCATGCGCCGATCGGAATCAACCGCTCCCTCGCCCGCTCGCCCGTTGCCGCATATACTGTGCGCAGCGATGACCTCGGTCGCCCCTGCGCGAAACAGCCCCTCGATATCCGACGGATCGAGTGCTTCTATCAACACGACCACGCGACTCACGCGGCCTTCGGCCGTCAGGCGCGCAACAGTCTTGCGCACATCTTCGGTATCAAACAGAGACGCCGCGATGATGGCAGCTCCGCGGCGCGACGGAAACGCCCGCGCCATGGAAACCAGCCCGTCCAGGTCACCCACGCGAAGCACCTGTGCACCCGTATCACGGCCCTCGACTTCCCGCTGCAACAGCCCGTAATCGCCGCACGCGCAGCACGCAAGCCAGATCGCCTTCATCACTCGTCGCCTCCGCTCTTTTTGCCGCGCGCCGTGGCGGGAATCGTCAAGCTGACCGTTCCCTTGCCCGAGGCTCCCAGCAGTTCCTTGACGTCTTCGGGGTCAGCCGCCAGCGTCACCCATTCGATCTTGCCCTCGCGCGTGGCACCGGAATCCTCACTGGTATCGATCACGTACGCGCCGCACAGTCGATCGGTTACGCCGTCTTTTTGCACATACACATCCACGTAGCTGCCCACGCCCGTAGCACCGCCGACCGAGTGCTCGGCATCGACCGCCACCGAAACGGCGACCTTGCCCTTAGGCACCTCGAGCTTGTGGCTCTCGGCCTTGGTGTAGACATTGCAGATCACGGCGTTTTTGGGAATACGCGAAGTCGTCACGTCGCCGCGCACCTGGCGCAGCTCGGTCGCCGCGTCACGCGGCAGCAGACTCGTCAGCCATTCCTGGGTTATGACATTGGTCTCATCGAGGGTCTCGCCCACATCGATATCGCGCGCCGCGACGCATACCTCGGCGCGATCGCCACCGTACTTGGCCAAGGTCTCAGCCTGGACCTGTTCGGCTTGCGAGCGAATCGACGAGCCGTAAACCATGCAGAGCAGCGCAGCGAGCACGCCCGCGACCAGACTGATGGCGATGCGCTTGCTCTTGTTCACGGCCGCTCCTCTCATGGCAGTGCCGGGCGAATGCCCGTACCACCATTGTCTGGGTGGTCAGAGTGCAAAGCGGCGCAATCGCGATCTCGGTTTTCGATGTCAAACCAATCGCTGACCAAAAACTAACCAGCCCGTCAAGCTCGTGGCAAGGTTTTGGTCAGCACGTCAGCAAACTGCATGTTTCGAGGCTTTTTCGCAGCAAAAAAGCCGTCTCCCGAACAGTTGGAAGACGGCTGTCATAGGAAAAATCAATTACAGGTGGACATCGGGATCGAGCATTTGAGCACTCACGCGCATGGATGACGCCAGGTTTTGGAACGTTTCCAAACGCAGGCTGTCGATCTGCCCGGCGTCCTCGGCCTCGCGAACGGCACAACCCGGCTCATGGGTATGCGTGCAATCGCCAAACCGGCACGCGCGCGATGCCTCGACAATCTCGGGGAAGGCGCGCGCCAGACCCCGCTCGTGACCCACGAGCGGTAAGCTGCGCAGGCCCGGGGCATCGGCGATCACGCCGGCGTCGCCCGGCAGTGCCACCATCACGCGCGCGACGGTAGTGTGACGGCCCTGGTCGTCGCGTTCGCGCACACCGCCAGTCGCCAACGTATCGTGGCCCAGCAGCGCATTGAGCAGCGTCGACTTGCCGGCACCCGACTCGCCCAGAATCATGGCGCAGCTCCCGGCAGGCACGCAGGAACGAACCTCGTCCAGGCCGCGCCCCTCGGCAGAGGACGTCACGATCACGCGCACGTCCGGACCCACCAGGCGGCGCACGCGGTCCAGATCGCGCTCGAGCTCCTCGGCATCGCAGCGATCAGCTTTGGTGAGCACCACCACCGGTTCGGCATCGCAGTCGAGCGCCAACACCAGCGAGCGCGCCACGCGGTCGAGCAGCACCTCACCGGCACCGAGCGCCTGCACGATTAGCACGCAATCCACGTTGGAGCAGAGCACCTGACGCTCTCCGCGGGCACGGCCGCGCCAACGCTCAAAGCTCGTACGGCGCGGCAGCACGCACTCAATCACGCCCATATCGTGCCCGGGAGCGCGGCGCACCGCCACACGGTCGCCCACGGCAGGCAGCAGGACCTCGTCCTCGCCGCGCGACTTGGCAAACCCCACGGCATGCTCGGCGCGGAAGGTGTCGTCGGCAGTCGCCACCAGCGGAAACCCGCGATCCAAGCGCACCACGGCGCCAAGCTGCATCTGCTCGGGCTCCTCGGTATGTGCGCAAAAGTCGTCAAATGCCGCCTGCTGAGCTTCATCGACCGGCAGGTCATCGAACGCCGGAACATCCTGCAGCGCGTCAAGTCCCGGCACGTTTGCCAGCAGCTCCTCGGCAGACGCGGGGGCTTCGGTCGCGAGCTTCCGACGACGATCGCGCTTAGCCCGCGCCCCCGTCGTCTTTTTCTTCGCCTTAGCCTTCGCCTTGCCCACAAGCGCCTCCCAGCACCACAAATCACAACTGAGCAGGTATTTTACCCACAAAAAAGAGCCGGTCGAGCAAACGCTCGACCGGCTCACATACTTTCCCTCAGCCCTTTATCATCCGCACGGGAGAAAAGCCAACAAGGATACCGCAGGGCCCGCCCCGGAAGCCCTTTCTCCCGAACGATCCCGCAGCGCAAAGCGCGAGGACCAGTGAGGGAGAAAGGGCGTGGGGCGGGCCCGGACGAGTACGCTACTCTTTCTCCACAGCGCGCATGATCGCCTTGTAGATCTCCATCAGCGGGATGATCAGGAAGGCCAGGCCCAGCGCGGCAAGAACGCCCTTGAGCTCAAGCGTCACGGGGCCAAAGAACATCTCGGCAAGCGTCGGCTGCACGGTCACGATCACCGTCAGCACCAGTGCCAGCGCGGCAGAAGCCCACAGCCACTTGTTCTGCTTCTTCATGGTGAACAGCGACGCACGACGGCTGCGCATATTGAAGCAGTGGAAAATCTCGACCATGTTGAGCGTGATGAACGCCATCATCACGCCTTCCTCGTCGGCATTGCCGGCGATCATATCGGCGATGTGGATGTAGCCCATGTCAAAGTACACGCCCACAAAGAAGCTCGCCAGCACCAGCACGGTGATGATCAGACCCTGGACCACGCAGTCCAGGCCCATGTGACCGGCAAAGACACCGTCCTTGGCGTTGCGCGGCTTGCGCTTCATGATGTCGCCCTCGGCGTCCTCCATGCCCAGCGCGAGCGCGGGGAAGCAGTCGGTGACCAGGTTCACCCACAGCAGCTGCACCGGCTGGAAGATGGTAAAGCCGATGAGCGTGGCGATAAACACCGAGAACACCTCGGCAAGGTTGGCCGAAAGCAGGAACTGGATGACCTTGCGGATGTTGTCGTAGATGCGACGGCCCTCTTCGCAGGCACCGATGATGGTGGCGAAGTTGTCGTCGGCAAGCACCATGTCGGCAACGTTCTTGGTGACGTCGGTGCCGGTGATGCCCATACCGACGCCGATGTCGGCGCGCTTGATGGACGGGGCGTCGTTGACGCCGTCGCCGGTCATGGCGACGATCTGGTCGCGCGACTTCCAGGCCTCGACGATGCGCGTCTTGTGCTCGGGCTGGACGCGGGCGTACACGCCGTAGTCCTCGATGTGCGCGTCGAGCTCCTCGTCGCTCATGCGGTCGAGGTCGGCACCGGTAATGGCATGGCTGCGATCGGTGACGATTCCCAGCTGCTTGGCAATGGCCACGGCGGTGTCGATATGGTCACCCGTGATCATGACGGTGCGAATACCGGCGTCGTGGGCCTCGCGGATGGCGTCGGAGACCTCGGGGCGGACAGGGTCAATCATGCCGGACAGGCCGCAGAAGACCAGGTCGTGCTCGAGCGCAGCGGGGCTGCAGTCGCTCGGGACCTCGGTGTAGGTGCGGCTTGCCAGCGCCAGCACGCGCAGGGCCTCGTCGGCCATGGCCTTGTTGGCGGCCACGAGCTCGGCGCGACGCTCCTCGGTCAGCGGAACGACCCTGTCGCCGTCGTAGATATGGGTGCACAGGCCGATCACCACGTCGGGCGCGCCCTTGGTGTACTGCTCATACTCGCCGTCCAGGGTCTCGACGACCACGGACATCATCTTGCGGCCCGAGTCGAACGGGGCCTCGCCCACGCGCGGGTGCTCGGCAGTCAGGCCAGTGAGGCCCGCCTTGCCGGCGTCGTTGACGAGCGCGCACTCAGTCGGCTCGCCCACGGCCTCGCCCAGCTCCTCGTCCCACTGGGCATCGGAGCACAGAGCCATGCCGGCCAGGAACTTCTCCTTAGGCGCGGCGAGCTCGTGCTTGACGACGGTCATCTTGTTTTGGGTAAGGGTACCGGTCTTGTCGGAGCAGATGGTCTGCGTGCAGCCAAGGGTCTCGACGGCAGAGAGCTTGCGGATGATTGCCTGGCGCTTGGCCATCTTGGTCACACCAAGCGACAGCACGATGGTCACGACGGCGACCAGGCCCTCGGGGATGGCAGCGACGGCGAGCGAGACGGCGACCATAAAGGTATCGAGCAGGGCGGTCGGGTCGGTAAGAACGTTGCCCACGCCGTGGCGGATGATATCGACACCAAAGATAACGACGCAGATGACGATAACCATGATGGTGAGGATGCGGCTGAGCTCGGCAAGCTTCACCTGCAGCGGCGTGAGCTCTTCCTTAGCCTCGGCCAGGGCGCCGGCGATCTTACCCATCTCGGTGTTCATGCCGGTGCCGACCACGACGGCGCGGCCGCGGCCGTATACCACGGTGGAACCCATGTAGCACATGTTCTTGCGGTCGCCGAGCGGCACGTCATCGGTGCCGGTGGCGAGCTCGATCACGTTGGCATGCTTCTCGACAGGCACGGACTCGCCGGTAAGGGCGGCCTCCTCGATCTTCATCGTGGCGCTCTCGAGCACGCGGCAGTCGGCCGGGACGGAGTCGCCCGCCTCGAGCATGATCACATCGCCGGGCACGAGCTCGGCGCTCGGCAGGTGCACGAGCTTGCCGTCGCGCAGAACCTTGGACTGCGCGGCGCTCATCTCCTGCAGGGCCTCGAGAGCTTCCTCGCTCTTGGCCTCCTGAACCACGCCCAGCACCGAGTTGACGATAACGACGAACATGATGATGGCGACATCGGCAAAGTCCGCCTCGCCCTTAACCATGCCCGTGAGCGCGCTGATGACGGCGGCAACGATCAGCATGATGACCATGGGGTCGGCCATCTGCTCAAAGAAGCGCTTCCACAACGGTGTCTTCTCGGCTTCCTCGAGCTTGTTAGGGCCTGTCTTGGCGAGGCGCGACGACGCCTCGTCGTTGCTCAGGCCGAGGTACTCATCGACACCTTGGTCGCTGAGTACCTCCGCCGCGGCGGACAGGTATTCCTTTTGCATATAGAGTCCCCTCCTGGGATTCGGGCCACTCAGCAGATTGATGCCCGATCATAATTCCCAGGAGAAGGGCAAGGGCTCATCAAGGCTGCCGTGCTGAGCGGCAGTTGATAGTGGAGCTATGGTACCCCAAAGCGGCGCGTCTAGCCAAAACATTCCAATTGGAAACACGGCTCGAGTGCAACGATGCAGACCGTGTGATGCTCAACATTGATAAAACGTTTTTTCTTCGGCGCATCGTCAAACTGAAATATCGCCCAGATAGCAGCGGTCAGAACGGTTGATAAAGTTTTTTCATATACCGTTTTTACCGCAAAAAATGAACTTCTAATTCGGCATACGGTCGATTTTTGAGGGTATTCGGTCGTCATTTCGTTATAATCATCTCAGTTTTATTTCTTATGGTTTATCTATCAGCGCAAGACGATGTCAGATGGAGGTCTGAATGTACAAGCGCACCAAGATTGTATGCACCATGGGTCCCGCCTGCGATAGCGACGAGACCATCCGCGAGATGATCAAGGCGGGCATGAACGTCGCCCGTTTTAACTTCTCGCACGGATCCTACGACGAGCACCACGGTCGCATCGAGCGCGTCCGTCGTATTTCCAAGGAGCTCGGTCTGCCCGTCGGCATCCTGCTCGACACCAAGGGCCCCGAGGTCCGCACCGGCCTTCTGGTCGACGGCAAGAAGGTTGCCGTCAAGACCGGCGATAAGATCGTCGTCACCGCTCAGCCCACGTCCGAGGATTTCCACGGCACCTCTGAGCACATCTCCCTCGACTACCTGGCTCTGCCCTCCGAGGTCGAGAAGGGCTCCCTCATCCTGATCGATGACGGCCTGGTTGCCCTCGAGGTCGAGTCCGTCGACGGCCAGGACATGACCTGCGTCGTCAAGAACGACGGCCTGATCGGCGAGCGCAAGGGCGTCAACATGCCCAACGTCAACATCTCGCTGCCCGCCATCACCGAGCGCGATCGTCAGGACATCCTCTTTGGCCTGACCGAGAACATCGACTACATCGCCGCTTCCTTCATCCGTGACGGCGAGTCCGTCCGCGGCATCCGCAAGCTTTGCCGCGAGAACGGTGGCGAGCACGTCACGATCTTCCCGAAGATCGAGTGCGCCCTGGGCGTCGAGAACTTCGATGAGATCCTCGAGGCTTCCGACGGCATCATGGTTGCCCGTGGCGACCTGGGCATCGAGATCAAGCCCGAGCTCGTTCCCCACATCCAGAAGGAGATCATCGCCAAGTGCAACGCGGCCTACAAGCCCGTTATCACCGCTACGCAGATGCTCGACTCCATGCAGCAGAACCCGCGCCCGACGCGCGCCGAGGTTGCCGACGTTGCTAACGCCATCTACGACGGCACCGATGCCGTCATGCTGTCCGGCGAGTCCGCTGCCGGTAAGTACCCGGTCGAGGCCGTCAAGATGCAGGCCAGCATTGCTCTCGAGACCGAAAAGTACCTCCCGGCTCACGCTCCGCTCGAGGTTCCGGCTGACGCTCACGGCACCCGCGTCGTCAACAACGTTGTGGGTATGTCCGCTGTGAACATGGCCACCACCGTTGGCGCCAAGTGCATCACCGTGCCGACGACCACCGGTCGTACCGCTCGCCTGATCTCGCACTTCCGTCCCAACATGCCGATCTGCGCGTTCTCCCGCCACGAGTGGGCCGTCCAGCAGATGATCATGTACTGGGGCGTTATCCCGCACCAGGCCGAGATTACCCAGGGCACCGTCAACGGCACGATCGTCAAGGCGATCGAGACCGCTAAGGAGCTCGGCTACGTCGAGGCCGGAGACCTGACCGTCGCCACCGCTGGCGATTCCCGCATGAGCGTCCAGCTCGAGGACAAGGTCTCCTCGACCAATGTCGCTTACGTCGCTCAGGTGCGCTAAATCGCACTTGCAAGCACGCTTGCATTGCAAAGGGCCCGGAAGGCAAAGCCTTCCGGGCCCTTTTTCTGTGCCAATGCCGGCGCACGGCAAAACACGCACTCATTTCTTTACCAAAAGTGCGAAATCCATCCTTCGAGGCCCATAAAATAAAGTCCAAAGCGCTAAAAGTGTTCGCCCGGTGGCAAACCCACACCTTAACCGACGCTGATAAATCGTTTTAGCAAGAGCCAGATCGACCTGGTTTTCGGAAGTATGCGGCAAATTCTGAGACCACCAAGCACACCTCGTTTTTTCGCAACAAAATGCCTGATAAACTAGCTTCAAAAGCCAGGTCTGCTCACAGGGTTTAGATTTTGCCGCATACTTCCGAATTGACACTGGCATCGCACGGCCCAAAAGCATATTTCGACCAGGAGGACGTCATGGACCTGACGCTATGCGGTCAATCCGCCTTTAACTATTACCGTATCCCGCCGCAGGTATTAGGACTTTACCCCGCTGTCAGTCTAGACAACATGGATCGCAGGTGTTGCGCCCTTGGGAACCATGCGCTTGTTGAAGACCTTCTTCATATGCCGCTTCATCGATTTGTGTTCAGTCGCGAGCAAGTCGGATCACGGAGTTTGTTCAAGTCACACCTCCTGACCCAAGAGCCACCTCCCGGGTCGTTTAGGCAGACTGAGCATGGGTTTGATGTCACTTCACCGGAGTTCACGCTGCTCAGCCTTGCCACGCAGGTCTCACGCAGCCAGTTACTCATGGCTTGCTACGAGATGTGCGGCTCCTTTGTAGTGTTTAAGCCCTGCGAGCGAACGCAACAACAACTCGATGAAGCTATTTCGCTTAAGCTCATTCCGCCCAGCTGCGGCTGGGAGCGAGTTAACGACACCAAGGGCAATAACACCAGCTTGTGGAAGCGCACGCCGCTTCTTGCCGCAGCGGATATCGCCGCGTTCGCCAAGCAGGCCGCAGGCCTGCGCGGCGTTAAGCAGCTCCGCTGGGCCGCCGAACGCATGACAGGACAGACCGCCTCGCCCTTTGAAGTCCAGACGTCAATTCTCATCTCGCTCCCCCGCGATGAGGGCGGTCTGGGCATCGACATCACCAATAACGCGCGCATCCCGCTCAGCGAAGCCGCACGTTCGCTGTATGACAAAACCTGCTGCTACGCCGATATCCTCATCGAAAGCGCCACCGACAGCATGGGCGTCATCCTTGAATGCCAAGGCCGCTCCGCCCACGACAGCGAAGCCGCGAGCCTCTCCGATGCCGAGCGCGCCACCGCACTCACAAGCATGGGCTACGATGTCATCCAAATTACCTATGACCAGATCAAGGAGAAGAAGAGCTTCAACCACATAGCCGAGCTCATCCATAAAAAGGCTGGACTTCCCTACACCCCAAAGACCGATCAGGAACGCACCACCGAAGATGCCCTGCGGCAAGAGCTACTTGTCGATTGGGTTGAGCTATTCACTGCCAGGCCGGCCAGCTAGCAGCTAGCAATCAGGGGCAGCGCAGACACATCGGGCGATTCGACACGGGCGGCAAAACCCGCCTCGGTTAGCTCGACGACCTCGGTAAACGTTGCATCGAAAAACTCCTCAGTTAGCAGGCGATACGGCGGATGATCGGGCTCGCCGGGGTTTTCGCGTACAATCTCGTGCATAACGCCGATGGTCTTGAGCACATACTCCTTATGGATGGGATACTGACCAAAACGCGTCGCCGCAGTATAGAGGCGATCGGTCGCGCGCGGAATCGAAACAATGCCGAGCGTCTTGCCAAACCAGTCAAAGTCGCCTTGCTTTTTAATGCGGAATTCCTCGCACGGCTTGCCGCCGTGCGCCTCCAGATACTGGTTCACGCGGGTGTTCCACACGGTATCGGCCACAAGGTGAGACCAAACGCCCAGCGTCAGATCGAGCAGCGACTGCGCCACATCTTCGGACGCAAGCGAAAACTCACAGGCGCCGGGGCCGGCAACCGGCTCGGCGTCCTTGTAACGTTGGGGATAATGCACCCGATTGAGTCGCTCGCGTTCCTCGACAATCGAGGTGGCCTCAGCAGGTTCGCCCGCGGGTGCGCCTTTGAGCAACGGCGCCACATAGGTATCCCAGAACTCATGCTCACGCGGCTTAGGGATGGGCTCAGGCTTGGCAAAGTGCGTAATGCGATACGGGATGGGATCGGCGATGCCAGGGACCATATAGCCCACGAAGATATCCGGAACCACACAGCCAAACAAAAAGGCATTGCGGTCGCGCACGCTCTTGGCAAGCGCACCGGTGCGCTCCAGCAAACGCTCCGTCTGAGCAATATGAATGTTCCAGCTTGGCATAGCCACCCCCATAAAAACCTGGATAACTATACCATCACGGCAAAGCCGCGCGGGCGGCTACGCACGCTCTACGCAGCAACTATTCCGCAGCGCCGCTCTCGGTTCCATACGACGACACCGGCGCCTCAACCACATGGTGATATCGATCGATATAGATGGCGCGGGCACCCAGGCGCCGCACCAAATCCTGATGGTGTGTGCTCATCAAGACCGTCTTGCCGGCAGCAACATAGGCCAGTAGAAAGTTGACCACGATGTCGCACGAGTCCTCGTCAAGTCCGTTGGTGGGCTCGTCGAGCACCAGGATATCCGGGTTCATCGACACCACCGCAGCCAGCGCAACGCGCTTCTTTTGCCCGCCCGAGAGCTGATAGGGAGAGGCGTCGGCAAGGTCGGCAACCTGGAACAGCCCCATGGCATCGCGCACGCGGCGCTCGAGCTCGTCTGCCGGCAGCCCCATCTGCGCGGGACCAAAAGCAACTTCCTCGCCCACCGTAGCGCAGAACAGCTGGGCGTCGGCACTCTGGAACACAAAGCCCACGCGCTGATGAAAACGCTGAGCGGCCGCGGAATCCTTTAGAAACGTCGCATCGATCACATGTCCGTCAAACAGGTATACCCCTGCGTCCGCGAGCTCAAGACCATTGATGAGCCGCATGATCGTGGTCTTGCCGCAGCCGTTGGGACCGAGCAGGGCAACGAGTTCACCACGATCGACCTGCAGTGACACACCATCGACAACCGTATGGCCCGCATAGGAAAACACCACGTCGCGAAACTCGATGAGCGGCGTGACCTCGGCGCCGGCAGCACCGCTCGCACCCATCGCGTTATTCGTATCGTTTGCCAAAACGTCGCCCTTCCCTACTTACACCGACGGTTCGACCGTCCGCGCTACAACACCGCACACAACACGGCGAGCAACGCCACAACGGCCGCGTAAACCGCATCGCGCCAGCCAAACCCGGCGCGCGCGGGAGCCGGATACGCACCGGCAAAGCCGCGGCAGAGCATGGCCTCGTCCATCGCGCGGCTGCATTCCATCGCCTTGATAAAGGTCATGCCCATGATACCCGCGATCGAATCGGTACGCGAAAATCCCTCAGGCGCACGGCCAACGCTGCGCAGCATGACCGATTCGCACAGACTGTGCGCCGTGCGACCCAGTACCTCGATGTGCTTGAGCGCCATATCAAACGTAAAGATAACTTCGTCGGGTAGATGCAGCATCTTGAGCGCCGCCGACACGCGACTCCACGTGAGGGTCCACGAAACGCCCAGCACCAGCGACACATTAATAAACGTCTTGAGCGCGATCTTGAGCATGGTGCCCGTGGCAGACGCGCCCAGCAGCAGGGCAGGCAGTGTCAGAGCCGCCGCAAGCCCCGTGGCGCCGAGCGCCGGTACAAAGGTCGCGCGCAGCCCGCGTGCAGGGCGCACCGCGACCAACACCAACGCGATTGCCGCCATCAACATCAGGTACAGCGGGCTTTGCGTCAGACACACGCACAGGACGCAAACGAACATCCCCACCAGACGCACCGGAGCCGAAACGCAAGAAAGGGCGCGGTCGGCCATCGACCCGCCCTCGTGCGCACCTCCACCCAGGCGAACCCGCTCAAGCAGGCTCGCCAGGTGCAGGACATTCTTTTGCATCACACGATGCCGAAACCCCGCGGGCTCGTATCGCTCCTCGGCCGCAAGCCAGCTAGGCAGCTCGGCTCTTGCCATGAGCACCGCTTTCCTTGACCGTCAGCGAAATCAGACGGAATGCGATGGTGAGCACCGCCACGCCAATCACGCCCGAAAGAATATACATCGCGGCCTGGCCGGCAAAGCCAAGGCCCTGCTCCTCAGAATAGGCCTGCAGATAATCGCCCGTGGGCAGAGCGTCGGCAAAGGTCGGGGTATCGAGGCCGACCGAAGTCTGCAGACTGTTGTCACCAGCCTCCTGAACGGCGGTCGCGGCGCCCTCAGCGTCCCACTCGCCCCAGGCGTCACCCGTGGCCAGCAGGCCCAGCGGCGTGGCCACGACAAGCACGGCGACCAGGATGAGCATGGGGACCAGCGAGGTCTTCTTGGCAGCAGCGCCCTCGGCAGCAAGCTGGCCATCGACGGCCTCGGGCCCGACGATAACGCTCGGCGCCGTCTTCTTAATGAAACCGTAAATCGCAGCCGTCGCCACGCCCTCGACCACGCCGGCAACCAGCATATGCGGGATCAACATGGCCGGAATAGCCACGGACAGCGGGAAGGGGCAGTACAGCGGCGCGCCCGAAGCGTTGGTAAAGAGCATCGGCTGAATACCAAACTCGATTGCCGCGCACAGGGCTGCCAGGCACAGGCCGACCCAACCGCTCACGACGGCAGAAACCGAGGTGCCCCAGCTCTTGTCGTGCAGGCGGCTGTTGAGCGCACGGAACACGATAGCAGCGACAAACGGCAGCACAAAGGCCATGTTAAAGCAGTTGGCGCCAAACGACAGAACGCCGCCGTCGCCAAACAGCAGCGCCTGCAGCGCCAGCGCAACCGAGACAGCGATAGCCGCAGCCTCGGGGCCCAGCAGCAGCGCGATGAGCGCGCCGCCGACGGCGTGACCAGTGGTGCCGCCGGGCAGCGGCACGTTGAACATCATGAGCAAGAAGGAGAACGCGGCGCAGATGCCCAGGAAAGCCATGTGCTCGCGATCGAGCGTGGCGCGCACCTTTTTGATGCAATGGACCCAAACGGGCACCATCGCCACCGCCATAACGGCATCGGTCTGCGGGGACAGATAATTATCTGGAATGTGCATGTACGCCTCCCGGTTATCGGCGCACGGAATTGCAACGCCGCTTGAATCACCTTTCCAGTGTTACGTAATGTCAGATTCGTAACACGCCGCGGGCTATCATAGCAAAACGGCGCACTGCCGACAAAGCAGCACGCCGTTATGTAATGCGCGTGTCATATATGCAGGCTCAACGGTGCCTTATACCGAGAACAGCAGTCGTGTAGGACTCGGCGGCAACCACCGCTGACCTATACCCCAGCGCAAGCCCTATCCGCGGACCTCGCCGTTTACGCCCTTGCACACCTTGGAAACAATCTTCTGGTGCGCCTTTTCGACCTCTTCGCTGGTAAGCGTGTGGTCGTCGGAGCGATACGTAAGCGCAAAGGCCATGGACTTCTTGCCCGCTCCGATGCGGATGGGATCGCGGTAGACGTCGAACAGACGCACGCCCTCGAGAAGCTTGCCTCCGGCGCTGGTAATACGGCGCTCAAGATCCTCGCAGGTCACAGTGTTGTCGACCACGATAGCAAGGTCGTGCTCAACGGCCGGGTACTGCGAGAACTCACGGTAGTTCTCCTGGTTGCGGGCGCCCTTGATCAGCTTGTCCAGGTCGAGCTCAAAGGCAACGACGACCTCGTCAATGCCCATAGCCTCGCGTGCCTCGGGGTGGATCTCGCCAACCCAGCCCAGCACGGTACCGCCCGAGAGCACCTCGGCAGCACGACCCGGCTGCAGGAAGGCATAGCTCTCGCCCTCGACGGGACGGAAGCGAACCTTCTCGATGCGCAGCTGAGCAAGCAGTTCCTCGACGATGCCCTTGCCAAAGAAGAAGCGCAGCTTGCGGTACTTCATGTTCCAGGACTGCTCGCTCCACTGGCCCGAGAGCACACCCGCCACGGACTTGGTCTCCTTGGGCAGGCTGGCGTTCTCGCGACCGTGGAACAGGCTGCCGACCTCGTACAGGCGCACGTTGGGCGTACCGTGCGCCTCGTTGTAGGCCACAGACTGCAGCAGGCCCGGCAGCAGCGAACGACGCATCTCGGTCTGCTCGGCCACCAGCGGGTTCATGAGAACCACGGGGCAGCCGCGGCCCTCGGTGGACATGCCAATCTTCTCCAGGTCGCCCGGGGCGGCAAAGCCAAAGGTCGTGGTCTCGTTGAGGCCACAGGCGCGCAGGATCTCGCCAACCTTGCGGGTAAGCTTCTGCTCGCGGGTCAGGCCGCCGATATGGTTCTTGGCAGCCGGGATGGTCGCCGTCACGCGGCCCATGCCCCACAGGCGCAGGACCTCCTCGATCAGGTCGATCTCGCGCGGCAGGTCGGGACGGAAGCTCGGCGGCGTGACCATAAAGTCCTCGCCGTCGCGCTCGACGGTGCAGCCCAGGCGGGTGAGCGAGCGCTCGATAAAGTCGGGCTCGATGTCGGCACCGCAGATGGCGCGCGCGCGGGCCAAACGCAGCTTAATGCTGTCGATGGTCTTGGGCGCGGGGAACACGTCCACATAGCCGGGGGCGACCTCGCCGCCGGCTATCTCCTCGATGAGCGCGCACGTCACATTGGCGACGTCCACGCAGCCGGTCTCGTCGACCTGGCGCTCAAAGCGAATGGAGGCGTCAGAGATCAGCGACAGGTCACGGCTGGTGTGCGAGGTGCGGCCGGCGTTGAAGCAGGCGCTCTCGACCATCACGTCGACGGTGTCGTCCTCAATCTCGGAATCCATGCCACCCATAACGCCGGCCAGCGCCACAGGACGCTCGCCGTCGGTGATGAGACCCATGCCGGCGTCGAGCGTACGCTCCTCGCCGTCGAGCGTCGTGAACTTCTCGTCCTGCTGGGCGGCGCGAACGACCACACGACGGTGGCCATCGCGCGCGGCAAAGGTGTCCAGGTCAAAGGCGTGCAGCGGCTGACCAGTGAGCATCATCACATAGTTGGTGATGTCGACGATGTTGTTGTGCGGGCGCACGCCCAGGGCGTTAAGGCGCTTGACCATCCAGTCGGGCGACGGGCCGACCTTGACGTTGCGCACGATGCGGGCAACGTAGCGGTCGCACAGGCCCTCGTCGGCAATCTCGACGGAAAGCTCGTCGTCGGTCGCGCGGCCGGTCTCGGCCTTGATGGCGGGCAGCTCAACGTGGAAATCGCGGTCGAAGATGGCGCCGGTCTCGCGAGCCATGCCGATCATGGACAGGCAGTCGGGGCGGTTGGGCGTGATCTCGCAGTCGAGCACGGTGTCGCTCGAGCCCACGTACTCGGCAAACGGCATGCCGCAGGGCGTATCCTCGGGCAGGATCATAATGCCGGAGTGGTCGCCACCCAGGCCGAGCTCGCGCGCGGAGCAGTTCATGCCCATGGACACGACGCCGCGAAGCTTGCTCTTCTTGATCTTGACGTCGCCGGGAAGCACGGCGCCGATCATGGCCGTGACGATGTGGTCGCCGGCCTCAAAGTTCTGCGCGCCGCAGACGATCTGCAGCGGAGCGGGATTGCCGTCGGGGTCGAGGTTCTTGTCGCCCACGTCGACCGAGCACACATACATGTGGTCGCTATCGGGGTGCGGGGTCTTGGTGAGCACCTTGGCGGTCACCACGTGGTCGAAGGACTCGCCCACGGTGTCGATCGCCTCGACCTCGGTGCCGGTACGGATATATTCGTCCGAAAGGGTCTTGGGATCCTCCGGAATATCGATCATGGTCTTGAGCCAGTCGTAAGAAACGCGCATCTAGCTCTCCTTTCATACTGAAAGCCTGCGAAGAGATGCAGGTGGAAACTTCAACTTTGTGAACATTCCTTACAAAGCGAGGGTTGTCCAAGTGCGGCAGATCGGCCCGAAAGAGGAGCGCCGCGTACTTTGGTACGCAAGCGACGAATGAGCGCCGAGGTGCCGTGCTTGGGCAAGCCGCAGCCTAAAACTGATTGAGGAACCTCATATCGCCTGTCATGAGCGTGCGCAGGTCGGGCAGGTCGTAGCGCAGTGCCGCGACGCGCTCGGCGCCAATACCAAAGGCGAAGCCGGTGTACTTCTCGGGGTCAATACCGCAGTTAATCAGGACGTTGGGGTCGACCATGCCGCAGCCCAGGATCTCGATCCATCCGCTGTGCTTGCAGAAGTTGCAGCCCTTGCCGCCGCAGACGTGGCAGCTCACGTCCACCTCGCAGCTGGGCTCGGTGAAGGGGAAGAAGTGCGGGCGGTAACGCGTCTTGCGATCCTCGCCAAACATGCATTTAACAAAGTAGTCGAGCGTGCCCTTCAGGTCGCCAAAGGTGATACCCTCGTCGACGACCAGTCCCTCGATCTGGTTGAACTGCGGCAGGTGGCAGGCATCGGCCGTGTCGGGACGGTAGACGGTGCCCGGGCAGATCATGTAGATGGGCGGCTTTTGCGACTCCATGGTGTGGATTTGCACGCCCGAGGTCTGGGTGCGCAGCAGCACGTCGGACTCGCCGTGGGCATGAGCCTCGGGGTGCGCGACGCTGCCGGGGTTGTTGTCGACCACATAGAACGTGTCGCGAGCCGAGCGGCTCGGGTGATCCATGGGCGCGTTGAGCGCGGTGAAGTTGTAGTAGGAGGTGTCGACCATGGGGCCGGACTCGACGGTGTAGCCGATGCCGCAGAAGATATCCTCAGCCTCCTCGATGATCTGCTTGATCAGGTGCTGGTGGCCGATCTGCGGACGGATGCCCGGCAGCGTGATGTCGACGGCATCGTGCTCGAGTGCGTGTTTGAGGGCGGCGGCCTTCATCTCGGTGGTGCGCTCGTCGAGCATGCCCTCGATCAGCTGGCGCATCTCGTTGGCGCGCTTGCCCATCACGGGACGATCCTCGGGGGCGAGCTTGCCCATCATGCGCATCAGGCCGGTGATGCGGCCCTTGCGACCGAGCAGCTCAACGCGTGCAGCCTCGAGCTTGGCGGCGTCGTCGGCGCCTGCAACGAGCTCCTTGGCCTCTTCCTCGAGTTTGACCAGATCATCAATCAGACTCATGTCTTCCCTTTCGTCTCTCGCGTATCCGCGCTCCGGGGCGGCTGACGCCGCCCGATGCTGCGGATGCGCGGCCCGGTTCGGTAACAAAAAAACCGCCCTCGGGCATGTGCATTGCCCAAGGACGGTTAAATTCCGCGGTACCACCTTGTTTGACCCGGCGGATGTCTGGCCCGCCGCGCCCACTCTGTGCCTCTTGTCGCGAGGCTCACGGCTTCCCTACTGAGGCTTTGCTGCCACTGGCCGCGCGCCCGTTGAGGTCGCTGCTCGGGAGTGAACGCTTAGCCCTTGCCACCGCAGGAAGGCTTGCAGCCCATGACCTTCCCTCTCTTGCCGGCGACACGGCGGGCAAAACCCTCTCCGTCAACGCATTGGGCTATAGGATAACACATTTCGCGAGTGCATCGCCGCGTTCCGTTTTGTTCGCGCTGGGTACAAGGCAGGTAGCTGTGCAAACCGGCCGTGCACCCGTCTGCGGCGCTCGGCATGCGAGATTAAGGATACGGTATGGGAAAGAAGCACGATAAGAAGGCCCAGCCCGCAGCGGGCAAGACGCCCAAAGGCATGAAGGTCGACAAAGCCGTCAAAAAGTTCCGCAAACTCGAGGGCAAGCTGTGGACTCGCGAGTACCTGCTCAAGATTGCCGAGTTCGATGGAGCGACGATTGCTCCTGCCAACGGTGCTGCCGCCCGTGCCGACGCCATGGGCACGCTTGCCGGCGAGCATCACAAGCTGCTGACCAGCGAGAAGTCCGTTGAGCTCGTACGCTCGTTAGCGCGCGAGACCGTCGCCGGCGGCAAAATCGACGACCCGCAGCTGCTCGACGAGATCCGTGTGCTCGGTCGCGACCAGCGCGAGGCAAGCGTCATCCCCACCGAGGAGGCCGAGGCCTGGACCAGGCTCACCTGCGAGGCCGATGCCGTGTGGCACAAGGCCAAGACGGCCAATGACTGGGCGAGCTTTGAGCCCTATGTGGATAGGATCGTCGCCCAACTTAAGCATCAGGCCGAACTTATGGACCCCAAGCGCGACCCATACGATGTTTGGCTCGACCAGTACGAGCGCGGCCTTTCCGCCAAGAGCTTCGATGCGTTTTGCGACGAGGTCAAGGCGACGGTCGTGCCGCTCGTGCACGCCATCGGCGAGCGCAGCCAGCAGCCCGATGCCGACTTTTTGCACGCCCGCGTGCCCGAGGCCGCCCAGCGCGCCATGAGCTTCGACCTTATGAAGCTTGTCGGCCTGAACCTGGACGACACCACGCTTGCCTTTACCGAGCACCCGTTTAGCGAGGGCTTTGCCGTGGGTGACGCGCGCATCGCGACACACATCTACGAGGACGATTGCATCTCCAACGTCTACAGCATCATCCACGAGGCGGGACACGCCATGTACGAGCTGGGCGTCAATCCTGCCTATGCGCGCACCTGTCTTGAGGGTGGCACCTCCATGGGCATCCACGAAAGCCAGAGCCGCTTTTTCGAGAACACCGTGGGTCGCAGCCGCGCCTTTATGGGACCGCTGCTCGAGGTGCTGCGCCGCCACGCACCCGAGGTCTACGGCGACGTCGACGAGGACACGCTCTACCGCGCCGTGAACATCGCGCAGCCGTCGTTGATCCGCACCGAGGCCGATGAGCTCACCTATCCGCTGCACGTTATGGTGCGCTACGAGATCGAGCGCATGCTGTTTGCCGGCGAGGCCACGGCCAAGGACATCCCCGCGCTTTGGAACCGCTTCATGGATGAGTACCTGGGCATTCCCGTTCCCGACGACACGCACGGCTGCCTACAGGATACGCACTGGAGCGGCGGCTCGTTTGGCTACTTCCCCACGTATGCGCTGGGCAGTGCCTACGATGCCATGTTTGTGCCGGCCATGTGCCGCGACGGTGTCGACCTCAACGGCGCCTGTGCGAGCGGCGACCTGACACCCGTCCGCGCCTGGCTGGGCGAGCACATTTGGCAGTGGGGCCGCGCCAAGGACGCGCCGGAGCTCATCAAGGGCGCCTGCGGCATGGACTTTGACGCCCGCTACTACTGCAGCTACCTGCAGGACAAGTTCACCACGCTCTACGAGCTGTAAGGCATAACCGACACGCCAACGCAAAGGGGACGCCGCGGAACCAATCCGCAGCGTCCCCTTTCCACCTAGTCGTTTAAGAACGTCCCCAATGACTACCTGTCGTTTAAGAACGTCCCCAATGACTACCTTACAGAGCTTCCAGCGCGGCGGCGATGCGCTTCATGGCGGCATCGGCGGATGCTTGGTCGGGAGCTTCGGCCAAAACGCGAATCACAGACTCGGTTCCGCTCTTGCGTACGAGCACGCGACCCTCGCCTGCCAGCGCAGCCTCGGCCTCGGCGATGGCGTTCTGCACGCCCATGTTCTCGAGCGCGGCGTCCTTGTCCGCCACGCGCACGGCCACCTGCGCCTGCGGCAGCAGCTTGCACGGAGCCGTGAGCTGCGAGAGTGTCTCGCGCTCGGCACGAATCACTTCCATCACGCGCAGCGAGGTCATAATGCCGTCGCCTGTACGCTCGATATCGCCAAAGATCGTATGGCCCGTCTGCTCGCCACCCAGGCTGTAGCCGCCCTCGCGCATCTTGGCATACACATGACGGTCGCCCACGCCGCTGGTCACGGCGCTCAGACCGGCAAGCTCCAACGACTTGATCAGGCCAAAGTTGCTGGCGATCGTCGGCACCACGGTACCGCCCGAAAGGCGACCGTGCTTGTTCAGATACACGCCGCACACGTACAGGATCTGGTCGCCATCTACCACGCGACCGCGCTCGTCCACAGCCAAGCAGCGGTCGGCATCGCCGTCGTAGGCAAAGCCCACATCCAGGCCCTGCTCCACCACGTGGCGCTGCAGGCGCTCCATATGCGTGGAGCCGCAGTCGACATTGATGTTAAAGCCGTCGGGCGCGGCATTGATCACGCGCACATCGGCGCCCAGTGCGTCGAACACCGGCTTGGCCACCGAGGATGCCGAGCCGTTAGCGCAGTCGATACCGATCTTGACGCCCTGCAGCGAAAAGTTCGCACTGGCGATGAGCGAGGCAATGTAGCGGTTGCGACCCTGCATGTAGTCCACCGTGGCGCCGATATGGTTGCCCGTTGCCAGCGGCACCTCGCTCTTGCCATCGATGTAGTCCTCAATGAGCTCCAGCACGTCCTCGTCCATCTTAAAGCCGTCGCTGTTGACAAGCTTAATGCCGTTATCGCAAAACGGGTTGTGGCTCGCGCTGATCATGATGCCGCAATCGAAGCAGCCTTCCACGGTCTGATGCGCTACGCCCGGCGTGGGGATCACGTGCAGCATATAGGCGTCCGCACCGCTCGCGACCAGGCCGCTCACCAGCGCCGCCTCGAACATGTAGCTCGAACGACGCGTGTCCTTGCCCACGATCACGCGTGCCTTGCGCTCGCGGTTGGCACCGTAATACCAGCCCACAAAACGGCCAATCTTATAAGCGTGCTCTACCGTCAGCCCAACGTTGGCCTCACCGCGAAAGCCGTCGGTGCCAAAGTACTTCATGCGCTCTCCTTACAAAATAGGGGCGAACAGATTGCCTGTCCGCCCCAAAATGGTACTCGATTATCTGCGCTACCAGAAAAACCCTACGCCGACGCGCTGTCGCGAGCCGCCTGGCATGTAGGAGTCTGACGCAGCGTAAGCGGCTTGTCCCCCGCCTCGGCCGACGTGGTCAGCGTATACGTGATCGTCGTCGTCTCGCCAGCATGCAGGTCAACGGTGCCCGAATAGAAGGGGATTCCATGCCACGTAGCGGCACCAAGACCAAACTGGGTGCCCTCAACCGTAAGGTCACTGATGTTGCCGCCCGTCGGGGCAAACAACGAGACATTCAGGCGTTCGTCGTCACGCGCGGCATCGGGTGCGCTCGCCGCAACGTAGTCGGGCAGCTTGCCAGCCTCCTCCTGCGTCATGATGTTCGTCAGGGTAACGGTGATGCGATACGAGCACGTGCCGTCACCGTTCTTGATGCCCTGGCCAATCTGCGTATCGGCGTTCAGATACCAGTCGAGCTTGGAGAAGCTCAGGTTGTTAAAGTAAACGCCGGCAACGGGATCGGCACTCGGATCATCCGGATCGGGCAGCGAAGCGTCAATGCCCGTCTCTTTGATGGCATTCTGCTCATCATCGTTTCTCATCCAAGCGATCAGGCGGCCCTCTTCGGCACCGCGCTCAACGGCGCTGACAAGCTTCGTAACATCGACATCGCCGATACCGCCAAGGACCTTGTCGAAGGCAGCGCTGGCGACGGATGCAAAGATGCCGTCCGACTCCTCGACCGGATAGTTCCAGTACACATCGTGCATGAGGACCTTTGCGGCGTTGGTGCCGTCGACAACCGTTCCGTCGGGCAGTGACACGTTACCGACCAGGCCCAGCAGATACTGCAGGAACACCGGGTCGATACCGATGACGCCATCAACGTCCTGTCCATACTGGGACTTCCACAGCGCGGCGACACGCTGCGAGTTGCGAGGCCAATCAGGCGAATAGGTATTGCCCGAGTTGTACAGGTTACTGTGGTTGCCGAACAGCGCCTCATCCTCTTCGTCGACGCTCTCGACTGCCTCATCCTCACTGAGTCCAATGCGGGGAACAAACTCGCCAATCGACATCTGGCCGTCAGTGACCGAAATCAGGCCCTGCGAACCGCCAAAGCCGCCGCAAGCACGAATCTCGACGTTGTTCATGGCGTACATAAGGTAGTTGCGCGTCTGGCCGTTGGCGCCGAGCATCTGGGGAAGGACGGGGGCGACCTTCTCCGCCGCGTCAACCGCGCCGTTGAGGGTGGCAAAGCCGTCCTTGGCCTTATCGACCAGCTCGGTCACCTGGGAAATATGAGTATCGCCAATGCCCTGAATCTTCTCGTTGGCGCTCTTGAACACCTTCGAGCTGCTGGAAAGCGAATCGGCGACCGCCTGCAGCGCGGACACGTTAATCATGCCGTCCTGGAACAGCTTGCCGGGCGTAGCCTGCGAAAGGTTATCGGCCATGGGAACCAGCGCATTGCTCGAGACATCGGACAGGGCGTCAATCATGGTGCGGGCCGCATTGATATCGCTGCCATACACCGGGATAAACGAAGCCGCCGCCCACAGCGGGCTCGAGGTCTCCGCCTTCATGCTGTTACAGAGCTCATCGATCTTCTTCGCGTCGTCAGGCAGCGTCGAAAAATCGCCCGACGTGACCTTGTCCTTAAGGCCACCGACGATCTCGACAGCCTCCTTCGCTTCGCTCTTTACGGTCTTTGCCGAGTTAAGCAGCATAAAGCCGCTTGCGCCAAGCGCAACGAGAAGCACCGCGACTACAGCGGCAATAATGGCGCCAGTGTGACGCTTCTTGCCCTCGCCCTTGCGATGGCGATGACGGACCAGACCGTCAGAGGTTGAACTCGACGAAGCGTCGCTACCGTAGTTCAAGCCAAAATCGTAATAATCTTCCTTGGAACCCGAGCCCGCAAACTCGGTACCGCTATCATCCAGGCGGGCGAACGTGCCAGTCTCGGAGGCGCCGGTGTAAATCGTGCCAAGGTTACCCGTAAGCCCCGCGCCACCGGCAGAGGGAGTATTGTTGTCGGCCTTGCCGGCATTAACGTTGCCGGCGGCATTCGCGGCGTTGGCAGCACCTGCGTTGTTCGCAGGTACCGAAGGAGCCCCGCTCGGCTGCGACGCGGAGGTTGCACCGCCCGCAAAGACATTCCCTCTTGCACGGCCGGTCTTTTTTGCCTTTTGAGACTGCTCGTACAGAGCGGTAAACATCGCCGTCTCGCCCGGGGACACGCGCTTACCGGAGCTGCCCTGTCCAGCGCCGCCCGGCGTGCCGGCCTTACCAGCCCCGTTCGGACGCGGCGGAACTGCAGGACGGCCGCTATCGCTGCCCTTAAAGTGATTACCAGCCATAAAGAAATCCTCGCAATTGAGTCGCAATGAAAAAGTCCATAACGTTACTAGTTTATGGCATTTTGAGCATCGACAGCTAAACTCCAGACACGGACATCAATTGGCGAAAATGCGGCACAGCACCTTTTCCGTCTTGGCGGCGGCGCCAGCTACACCGTGAGGAACATCATCACGATGATCATGGCAAAGCCGATAAGGTCGGTCGGCAAAAACACCGTGCCCAGCATAACGGCGCTGGTGATGGTCGCCGAAACCGGCTCCACAGTTCCGATGAGGCTCGCACGCACCGAGCCGATGTCCTTAACGCCCTGCATATAGAGCATGTAAGCAAAAAACGAGCCGATAACCACGAACACCGCGAGCGCCTCGACGCCGGCAGCGTCGAGTGCCGGCATATGCGCCCAGGGCTGCACGAAGACACATGAGATCACGCCCGCCGTGAGCATTGCCGAGCCCGTGACGATGGGGCTGCCGTATTCGGGCAGGATCTTGGCGGGAATCACCGCCATACACGCGGCGCTGACCGCACACATAAGACCTGCTGCCAGGCCAAGCGGCGAGATATTCAGGCTGGTGGGGTCGCCGCCGGTGGCGATTAAAAAGGTTCCACCCAGAGCCAGGCCAATGCCGATGACTTCGCGAGTACGCGGCATGCGGCGATCGGTCACGCAGGCGTAGCCCATGATGATAACGAGCTGCAGGCACTGGAGCACCGTCGCGGTTCCGGCGTTCGTCAGGCGCACGGCCGAAAGATAGCAAAACTGGTTGAACAGCAGGCCAAAGGCGGTAAAGAGCAGCAGCTGCTTGCGATCGGCGGGTGTGGTCCAGAGCTTAATCAGGCGCTCGCGGTCGCGCGTGACAACCACGGCCATAAAGAGTAGACCGGCGAGAATCTGACGCACGCTCATAAGCCACAAGGTGTCGACGTGGTAGGTATCGAACAGAAAGCTCGCGCTGGTGCCCGAGAAGCCCCAAAACGAACCGCCCACCAGCGTGGCCAAGACGCCCGTGATCATCTTGCGCGTCGAAGCGCTGTTCAAGCGGTCGCGCCATGCGCGACGGGTGTTGCGGCTGAGCTCGTCGGTGCCCTCGGGCACATCAATGTTCGATATATCGGTCATCGGCACTGAAGCCTCTGCACCTTCGACCTGCTCGACACACTCTTTGCTCATTCCACTCCCCCGAAACAGCCTGGAAACAATTCGGCTTACCTTACCACGGCGAAGTCACCAGCTGGAGGCTTGTCCGCTTATCGGTGGGACAATTCCGCAGGCGTCTTTCCATAGCTCGATACCGCAATGGCCTTGCATTATGCGACAGCCAAATCGCGGCAGCAGGCTCTTTTGAAATGGATACGACAAAGCCCCCGAATTCCACAATGTAAGCGATTTTTAAAAATGTTCTTGCCACCGAGTTCAGGCTCCGTTATATTATCCCTTGCGCGCTTGCGCACCCTTGATCGGGCGTTTAGCTCAGGGGGAGAGCGCTTCCCTGACACGGAAGAGGTCAGAAGTTCAAATCTTCTAACGCCCACCAAATGTTCGCAGCTCAGAGGCTATGTCCTCTGGGCTGTTTTGTTTTATGTCGCCAAATCCGCTGGCAGCTCCAACCGCCCAAGCAACCACCCTGCCCATACACAAAACCGCGTCAGCGACCCAGGTGCCTATCCCGGCTGACTCCGCAGTCAATCAAAACCACCCCAATAGCCACCGAGGCCGAGGCCAACGCGTCTCGAACCCATCCGAGCCGCAGCTTCTCAGCAAAACGCCGCGATGTCTGCGCCCTGCGGTATCCTTGAGCCACTTGCACCTGCAGAACCAAGGAGCCGCCATGCGCACCGAGCTCGATGTTCCCTTTTCACGCAAAGAAGAAGCCAAGGCGCTGGGCGCCAAATGGGACCGGATCAAGAAGATCTGGTATGTACCCAGCGGCGTCAACCCCGAGCCCTTTGCCGAGTGGCTGCCCGGTGTTGACCGATCCGACCCCTCAGCGCCGTATATATATCTAGTACTGGGCAAGCGCGAGTGCTGGAAGTGTCACAAAGAGACCTCGGTCGCGGCCTTCGGCATTCCCTATCGAACCGATAGCGACGAGAGCATCGTCATCGCGCACGCACCCAACGAAGCCGGGCACATTGCCATCGACACGGCCAACGCCAACGCACTCGCCATCGTGCCCGCTCTTGGCTGCGTGCCGGGCGAGATCCGCGACTACCTTCATAAGCGCTGCGGCTACAAGCCCGTAGGCGCGCGAGCCTCCAAAGCCCCGTCGCTCGGCAACACGTGCACCAGTTGCGACGCGCTGCAAGGCAGCCGCTATCTGTTCGAGGAGCCCTCGTCCCCGTTTGCCCTCACTGCCATCAACAAGCTGCCGGCACTGGAGTTTGTGCGCGTCGAAGTTGCCGGCGTCTTTGGCATCCCAGCCACGCGCACCGACTTTGACCAGGCGCTCTTTACCTGGGCACGCGACCATCACGCCGAGTTCCACAGGCAACTCGGTGAGGGGATTTATTTGTAGAGATGACATCGAAGCACTGAGGAGCAGGAGCTCGATCGTTAAACAATCCCAAAACGCTACAGCCCCAGAATGTGCTCCAGGTAGCCCTTGTTGAACCAGAACGATTGCTTCGTCATCCAGCGCCCGTCGGGCAGTTCGCAAGCATTCCTTGCGATGTCACCGATCTCTGTTCCATCGGCAAACTTATAGGCTGCTTTCGACGTATGAGGACGAACGTGAACAATTGGGTTGTCCGCCATACCGGGCAGATTGTTAGTCACTTTGAGCTTTCCGCTCGCATCCCGATACGGATTGAGCTCAACGCCCTCACGTATTACCTTTCGTGTCTCATCCCAGCAAGCTTTCGCAGGGCCTTCGATTTCGTTTTCTCCCATCGCCCAGAACAAACAGCGGTCGAGATGCAGCACACCATCGTGGTCCTCGCGGAACACAACGAAGAAGAAGCGATTGGTCTCAAGGCACGCATGAAAAGGCGACGTCTCCCAGTCTTCTTCAATCAAACGCTTGAACTCAAACGGCGGGAACGACATAGCTTGCTCGATGTGCCCCCTGTTGTTAACTCGAACAGTTCGAACGGAAATGCCTGCCTTGACGAATTCTTCGGCAGCATTGTTTTTGATTCCGAGCATGCGATAGACGAGCGTTGTCCACTGTGCCTTATTGCCCGTGTACTCTAGCCCATACTGTTCGGCAATTTGGCGATCGGTCTCACCGTAATGACGCTCGATAAGTCCAGTTACGTAACTTTCGAAATCGATAGACTTGCCATCGTCCTGAACAATGCTCTCCCCGACTCGCGGAGCACCGAGAACATAAGTATGGAGCACATAATCCATATACGAGCGCTTGAGGGAAAAGGCGCGGCGCTTTGCGCGATGACGCTCAATCTCACCCGTATCGGTATTGAAGTATTCATAATACTGGTCCGCCCACATCGTGGCCTCAGTTGCGCCCTTCGTGCAAGCACCCAGATAAGTCGTCATGCCTTCTGAAAGCTCGTCCGCACGGCCATCCTGAATATAGGAAATGATCTTCTCGTAGTCGGCACGAATGATCTTCATGTCTTCTTCGGGAAGACGCACCATGACAGCACGCTCGATACGCTGGTCATATTTGTCGATAGAACGATCTCGGCCGTAATAAATCAGCAGGATATTGCTGAGCTTGGTCTTGAGGTGCGAACTGTCGTAGTCGATCGAAACAGGTCGGTCATAAGGAATCATGGTCAGGACAAGGCGCTCGCCAGCAGACTTACGGCCGTTCTTGAGAACATCGAAGCATGTAGCCTTGAGCTCAACGCCCGCCTCGGGAAAGTCGGGACGGTCGTCACTATTGGCCTTGTAGCCAAAGTAACGTTCTTCGATAAGAGTGCCCATGCCGCCTTTGTACTTCTTGGAGCCAAAGTCCTTGGGCGCACTCTCCCCCTCCGGAGCAATACCGAGTTCGAGAATATCGCGGAACGTCATGCCATCGAGATTGGCAGCATAGCGCTCAATGCTTGAGGGGTTAGAAAAATCAGTATCGTCAAGCATGCGCTTGAAATCGAGGCGCTTCTTAGACACGGGATACCTCCGAAACTCGCAACTAACCTCATGGTAGTTCAGAGCAACTACTAACGCCCAGAAAATTGAGGTCTTGATTGTCCCCTCGATCGGTTATTGTTGTGACCACCATAACCGGACACAGCAGCGATTGGAGAAACGTGTCTGAGATTAATATTGCCGAGCTTTTTGCGGGCGTCGGTGGATTTCGTTTGGGTCTCGAAGGCTATGCCGACCCTCGCCATCCCGAGTTTTATATGAAGCCCGCCGGCCCCTTCCACACCATTTGGGCCAATCAGTGGGAGCCGCCCGGAACCAAGGCGCGTCAGTTCGCGGCCCGTTGCTACATGGATCGCTTCGGCAATGATTCTGTCGTCAACGAAGACATCAATAAGGTCCTGGAGCAGGCCGAGGCAAAAGAAATCGAAATCCCCAATGTCCAAATGGTTGTTGGCGGTTTCCCCTGCCAAGACTACTCCGTAGCTCGCCCGCTCAATCAGGCACACGGCATCGAGGGTAAGAAGGGCGTCCTGTGGTGGGACATCTATCACTTCCTCGAGATGAAGAAGCCACGCTTCGGTCTCTTTGAGAACGTCGACCGCCTGCTCAAGTCGCCCGCGTCTCAACGCGGTCGCGACTTCGCCATCATCCTAAGCTGTCTTGCCGACCTCGACTACACAGTCGAATGGCGCGTGGTCAACTCTGCCGAATACGGTTTCCCCCAGCGCCGCAAGCGTGTTTATATCTTCTGCGAAAAGGACGCCGGCAAGGTTGATCTCGTTGATCGCATGCACAACGGCGTCATGGCGAAGGCCTTCCCCGCCATCTACCCTGACGAAATGGCAGAGCTCGATGTTCTATCCGATCCTTACGAGAACTCAACTCGTTTTGGCGTCGGCCAAAAGACCTCTCAATTCAAGAATGCTGGCGTCATGCAGGGCTGCCATGTTCTGACCTGCGACTTTGCCGAGGACTATCATGGTGAACGCCGCGTGCTTGGCGACGTGCTTGTCGACGAGGTTGATGTCCCAGAGCAGTTCTACATCTCCGACGAAAAGCTTCCCGACTGGCGCTACCTTAAGGGCAGCAAGCGCGAAGAGCGCACCAACAAAAAGACGGGCTTTACGTACACGTATTCCGAGGGAGCCATGAGCTTCCCGGATGCCACCGACAAGCCGAGCCGCACCATCCTCACGGGAGAAGGCGGCACGGGAGCGAGCCGCTTCAAGCACGTCATCGAATGTCCCGATGGCCGTTTCCGCCGTCTTGTTCCCGACGAACTCGATCAGCTTCAGGGATTCCCGAAAGGCTGGACCGATACGGGCATGACTGACGGCCATCGAGCCTTCTGCATGGGCAACGCGCTCGTCACCGGCGTACCCCATCGCATTGGCGAAGCTATGGTCGAAGTGTACGGCCTCTAAGGCAAGCAATCCGGAGCCGGCAGCTCACGCTGTCGGCTCCGCTTTTCTACCCCACTCCCTTGTATAATGATGTAGCACGTGTTTCATCCGGGCTTGTTGGACCGGGTCGTTCATGGGAGGTTCTTGTGGCCGTTTCGAATCCGCCTAAGGGAAGCGTTTCTTCTTCGTCCATCAAGCCGGTTACGCGCAAGGCCGTGCGTTGCCAGCGCGAGGTCGCTTGGCTTGTCACGCAGGCAGCGGGCAGGCTCGTGGCGAGCACGGAGGACGTCAATGCTCCCACACCGAGCTTTGTGCTGGCAGCGGCGCTGGATCGAGTACGCCAGCTGGAACTCACCGCACAAGAAGACGGCAGCCATCTTGGCTACCAGAACGCTATGGCGCCCGACCTGCAAACGTTCTGCCACATGGCCAAGTTGCCCGCCGCACCCAATGCGCTTTCGGACGCAGGCTACATGTTTACACTTTCGGGCGCGGACCTTATCCGCGACATCTATGCATACTGCAGCGAGCTTGCCGAGCGCCACGTCTTTGACGCGGCTGAGATCAAACCTGGATACGCCATCAAGTTGGTTCTTAGGCTGTTCTTGATAGACGGGTTCGGGGCCATGCCGGCGTAAGCCGAGTCTTTAGCATCACCGTCAACTGGGCAACAACCGCTTAACCTTAGTGGACGCCAATCGAGGGTCGATTATTGGGTCGCCTCGTCCACTAACGCATTTATCCCACGCGCTCCGACAGTCGATACTTGCGGTTGCGGCTCGTCACCGGCGCCGTGGGCTCAAGCTCGCCTTGAGCAATGAGCGCGTTGACGCGCGACCTAACCTGGGAAATTGTAAGCCCCGTGCGTTCTGCCAGCTCACGCGTCCCCAGCTCGCCGTAGTGTTTGAGTGCCGTCACAATTAAGCCCCCGCCATGATCGACCGGCTCGATCTTTGAACGGTAAAGCACGACCTTGAACCGATCGAACCCCGGGCAGAACAGGGGCTCTACCAGACCATGCGCGCGCATGGCATCGATCATCATCGGGATACCCGAGCCATTGCCCTCAGCCGGCGAACCTACGCCATCCGGCAGCGGGACAATCGACATGAGCTTCGCAAGCGTCGCGTTACGGCATCGGGAGCTGCCGTCAAACAAGTTCTCGCGAGTCTTTCCCCCGTAAAGGCCGCCAGGATTCGTCACCTCGACACGATCATCAAAGACGTCGACGGCAATCGATTGTCCACAGAACCGATCCCCGTATTCTCGATGGATTACGGCGTTGGCGATTGCCTCGCGCAGAACCTCCTCGGGAATCTCCAGCGAGTCGACACGCGAGACGCCTTGGACGGTCGAGGTTCGCCGCAAATTCTTGGCGACGGCTGCGACGGCATCCGAGATCATCTCGCCCAACGTTCCCTCACAGATTGTGCGGTCCATGAACCTTAGTGGCCCCGCAGCTCCCTTTTGAGTTCCCACGTGGACAGCCACATCAATGAAGAGCTTGGGATAGAACTGCTGAGGGTAAACGCCCGCGGCAAGGAGGCCGGCCTTGGTAACATTGCCCTGGAAGTCGAGGAAATTCAGACGCTCCATCTTTGTCTTCTTGTCCGCCGCACCGCGCATCGCTCGAGGCGTCAACGAATAGGCACGCTCTATCGTGCGGTCGACCAGCGACTCGTCGAGATCGCCCACACTCGTGCCGGGCACCGCATCGCGATCGCTAGGACTCGTCCGTTCGTATGACGACAGTGCCAAAACCTCGGTCGACGAAAGCGGGACATCTTTGTCATCGATGCGTTTGTAGCTGCCACCTTGAGCGCCCCGCTCTATGACATAGCAAGGCTTGCTCGACGGGTCGAGCTCCTCAATCGTGATAACGAGAACAACGGTCCCCCGAAGCCCCACGCGCTCAATGGTGTATTTGGGCGGATTGGCCAGCTTTCCGCGACCGCCAGCATCGCCCATGCCCGCCACGAATTGGTTGAGCACCTTCTCGGTCTCAAAGTTTGCAACTGGGACAAAACCCGCGCGCTCGCTCACTCCGAGCACGATGATGCCGCCGGCGGTGTTTGCGAAAGCGCTGACCGTTTCCCATACGTCGCGGGAAAGCGTCATGGCGCTCTCTTTTACTTCGACGCTAAGGTCATCCGAGCCCATACGCCTTAAAGACTCAAGCAGACCGGTCAGCTCGTTTTCGTTCATCTGCACGTCCTTTCGCTCGGTCCTGCGGAGAATGCCACGGATAGATTTCCCTCGTCTCTCAGTTATCTCTCGTAATTATCTCTCATCTATCTTTCTATCTCTCGGCTTAGAGATAGAAAGATAGATAGAGATGGAATGTCTACCATTTGCTTCATTTATACATATTTTTGCTGGTAGAACAATCGGTATTGAGACAATACCATGATTGCCTGTCTCTTTGCTGCTCAGTTATCTCTCATATTTTTCTCTCATCTTCCTGTCATCTCTCATATTAGAGACGAATGAGAGACGAGAGATACGCGAGTGATGGACGAGCGAGGATTTTCGGAGGGTCGGATATCGAGAGTGGATATTTGGACGGTTTTTGGGGCTTTTGGCGGCCGATTTCGCCCGAAAGTCCACGCTCGTTTGGCGAGTGTCCAAATTTCCACGCTCGCGCGGCGGTCACGCGGGGCCTTTACCCATTCCGCCGGCATCGTCTTCAGTTCGCCGCAGAGCCGCGGCCCCATATGGGTATACTCTCGAGGATTCGACTCGATTCGCCCCCGCTGGGGCGTCAAAGGAGACTGCATATGCCCACCACCTCAACCGACCCGCGCGCCGCTGCCGCCGCGCTGCTGGTGCCCGGCACCACCTGCCACGGCTTTGCCGTCGAGCGCCGCGAGACCGTGCCCGAGCTCGACTCGGACGCTTACGTGCTGCGCCACACTGCCTCGGGTGCTCGCCTGCTGTACCTGGCGTGCGACGACGAAAACAAGGCCTTTGCCATTGGCTTTAAGACGCCGCCGGCCGATTCCACCGGCGTGTTCCATATTCTTGAGCACTCGGTGCTGTGCGGATCGGCCAAGTTTCCCGTCAAGGAGCCGTTTGTCGACCTGATCAAGAGCTCCATGCAGACGTTCCTCAACGCCATGACCTACCCCGACAAGACCATCTACCCCGTTGCCACCACCAACGAGCAGGATCTGTACAACCTGATGGACGTGTACCTGGACGCGGTGTTCAACCCGGCCATCTATACCAAGCCCACCATTTTTGAGCAGGAGGGCTGGCACTACGAGCTGGACCTGCCGGAAGGCGTCGAGGGCGACGGCAGCGCCGCGAGCCTACGCGAGGGCACGCTGCGCTATAACGGCGTGGTGTTCAACGAGATGAAGGGTGCGCTGTCCGACCCCATGAGCGTGCTGGACGACGCCGTCAACGCCGCGCTCTATCCCGACACCGCCTATGCGCACGAGAGTGGCGGCGACCCGCGCGCGATTCCCGCGCTCACCTACGAGCAGTTCCTGGACACGCACGCGCGCCACTACAATCCTTCCAACTCCTACATCACGCTCTATGGCGATCTGGACGTGGACCGCGCCCTGGCCTTTTTGGACGAGCGCTATCTGTCGCAGCCGAGCGCCGCGAGCCGCCGCATGGACGCAGCCGTTGCCGCCGGCGAGGACCCGTCCACGCTGGCGCCCAATCCGCTGGGCGTGCAAGCGCCCGTGACCTGCGAGTATAAGCGCGTCGAGATGGCCACCACGCCCGAAAACGCCCTGGTGGGCCTGGGCTTGGTGCTGGGCAGTGCGCTCGACCGCAAGCGCACGATCGCGGCGGACATCCTGTTCGAGGCGCTGCTGGGCTCCAACGAAGCGCCGGTTAAGAAGGCCATTCTGGCCGCCGGCCTGGGCGGCAACGTGGTGAGCTACACCGCAGCCGAGAGCCTGCAGCCCTACGAGCTCATCATGCTGCAAAACGCGCAGCCCGACGTGGCGTACGAGCTGCGTCGCGTATTCCAGGACGCCTGCCGCGACCTGTGCGAGCACGGCGTTCCGCGCGAGCGCCTGGAAGCCATCATCAGCAGCAACGAATACGACCTGCGCCAGCGCGACTACGGTATCGCCGACGGCGTGGCCATTGCGTGCGACGCGCTGAGCACCTGGCTCTACGATGACGACGCCGCGACGCTGGCGCTCAAGTACGGCCCGGTGTACGAGGAGCTACGTGGCGAGCTGGACGGCAGCTATTTTGAGGACCTGCTGCGCGAGCTGGTGCTGGAAAACGATCACATGGCACTGGTCGAGCTGGTGCCGGTGGACGCCGCCGAGGGTTCGGAGAGCGCCGAGGCCGCCGAGCTGGCAGCCAAGCGGGACGCCATGACCGATGCCGAGCTGGCCGACGTGGTCGAGCGCACGGCAGCACTGCGTGCCGCACAGGAGGCGGAAGACACACCCGAGGCCAAGGCCACACTGCCGCGTCTGCGCGTGTCCGACATTGGCGAGGCGCGCCCCGAGCCGCCGCTGGTCGTGGACACGACCGCGCCCATCCCCTGCCTGCGCCACGGCATCCCCACCAACCGTCTGGCCTACGCCATGCAGTATTTCGACCTGAGCTGCGTCGCGTTTGAGGATCTGCCCTATGTGACGCTGCTCTGCCGCCTGCTCAAGCAGCTGCCCACACGCGAGCATTCGGCCGAGGAGCTCGACAATTTACTTGCCGGCAAGCTGGGCTTTTTGAGCTTTACGACCGAGGTCATGACCCAGCCCGACGTGAACGGCGTGCGCCCCTACTTGCTGGTGAGCGCCGGCGCCCTGTCCGAAAAGATCGACGCGCTGGCGAGCCTGCCGCGCGAGGTGTGGTCGAGCACATTGCTGGCGGACGCCGATGCCGACCGCGTGCGCGACGTGCTCACGCAGATTCGTATTGGGCTTGAGCAGGGCTTTATCAACAACGGCCACTCGGCGGCGCTCGGTCGCGCGATGAGCTACAGCTCGCCTTCGGCCGTGGTGCGTGAGCAGCTCTCGGGCGTAGACTTCTACCTGTTCCTGCGCGATTTGCTCGAGCACTTTGACGAGCGCGTGGACGGGCTGCGTACCAAGCTTGCCGAGCTGGCGGAGCGCATCTTTGTGGCCGATGGCTGCATGGCGAGCTTTACCGGCAGCGACGAGGACTTTGACGCGTACTGGGATGCCGCGGGCGACCTGGGGCTGGGTGCGGGCGATGGTGCCGGCTGCGGCGCGCTCGCGGTGCCGACGCCGCGCGACCGCCACGAGGCTTTCGTGATCCCCAGCGACATCTGCTTTGCCGCGCGTGCGTGCGATCCGCGTCGCCTGGGCATTGACGTGACAGGCGCTTGGGCCGTGGCTGCCAACGCGCTCTCCTACGATTACCTGTGGAACGAGATTCGCGTGAAGGGCGGTGCGTACGGCTGCGGATTCCGCGCAGCCGGCGAGCGCCAGACGGCGTTCTACACCTACCGCGACCCGGCGATCGATCCTTCGATTGAGCGCGTGGAGCGCGCGGGCGCATGGCTCGGCAGCTTTGATCCCGACGAGGCCGCCTTTGAGGGCTTTATCGTGAGCTGCGTGAGCGGCATGGACGCGCCGGTGAAGCCGTACGCGCTCACCAAGCGCCGCAACACGACCTACCTGGCCGGGCTCGATCCGCATGCGCGCGAGGAGCGTCGCACCCAGATGCTCGCCGCCACACCCGGTGAGCTGCGCTCGCTCGGCGCCGACGTGACGCGCATCGCAGCCGAGTCGCCCACCTGCGTCTTTGGCGGCCGAGACGTCATCGCCAAGAGCAACGCTGGCTTCAACGTAGTCGACCTGCTGGGCTAACCACAACAAAGGTAGATTTTTGGGACATGCCTGAAAATCTACCTTTTTCTTTTGCCGCAGTCTGCCGGTTTGTCTCGATCTGTAACGCTAAGGCGGCAATATTGGCTCCAGATGTTACAGATCGAGACGTTCCCGAACGGCATCAGCTCTTTGTCTCAATCTGTAACATCTAAGTCCAATTTTGCCGAGTTACTGTTACAGATCGAGACAAACCGCCGCAGACACCCATCACAGCACAGACCACCACGAAGGTGCATGTATCCCCTTCGTGGTTGTTTTGCTGTTTGCCCAGATAAAACCTGCCAAAATAAGCCTGTCACTTTTTGGCAGGTTTGCTAGAGGAGGTTGGGATGGACAAGGCTGAGTTGCGGCGGGCGGTGATTGCCCAGCGCGATGCTCTTGATTTGGACTTGCGGGCGACGAAGTCTGCTGATATCTGTGCGCGGCTGGTTGAGCTGCTGGGCCGCTTGGATGCCGCGGCGCCGCGCATCGTTGCCGTCTATGCCGCGATGGGTTCCGAAGTCGACCCAGCCGCGTTTGCCGCAGCTGCCGCCAAACGCGGCTGGCGCGTGGCCTATCCGTGCATGCTCTCGGCAGGCGAAGCCGCAGCTTGTGGCCAGCGCATGTGCATGCGGGCAGTTGCTGCCGGCGACGCGGACGCGGCCCCGTTTATCGCCCACCCCACGCAGGCCTTTGCGGCTACGAACATCGACAGCAACCGCTTCCCTATCGTGCCTGCCGAAGCTCTCGACATGATCGTCGTGCCGCTCGTGGCCTTCGACCAAACCGGCGCGCGCCTGGGCTACGGCGGCGGTTGTTACGACCGCTACCTGCCTATGCTCTCGCCCGCATGCCAAATCATCGGCATCGCCTTTGACGAGCAGCACGTCGACCACGTTCCCACCGACGCCCACGACCTGCCGCTACCCCACATCATCAGCGCCTAACGGCTGGTGCACCTCCCGGCGGCCTAGTGCTCCTCGCCGGCGCGGGCCAGGTCGTAGGGCGTGGTCTGGTAGACGTAGTAGTTGAGCCAGTTGGTGTAGAACAGCTGAGCCTGGCTGCGCCAGACGTTGCGCGGCTCGGCGGTGGGGTCGTCGCCCGGGAAGTAATGCGCCGGCACCTGAGGATTGAGGCCGCGCTTTACGTCGCGCTCGTACTCCAGGAGCAACGTGTCGGTATCGTACTCGGGATGGCCAAAGACAAAGAAGCGACGGCTGTCGGTCGACTTGACGATGTACAAGCCCACCTCGTCGGACACGGCCACGACCTCAAGCTGCGGCTCGGCCTCCACGTCCTCGCGACGCACATCGGTGTTGCGCGAATGCACGGCATAGAAACGATCGTCAAAGCCACGGACCAGCGGGCTTTGCGGCTTCACCAGATAATGCTCGAACACGCCGCTCGCCTTTGCCGGCAGGTCGTACTTCTGGATACCGTAATGATGGTAGAGCCCCGCCTGCGCGCCCCAACAAATGTGCAGCGTAGAGTGTACGTGTGTGGTGGACCAATCCATGATCTGGCAGAGCTCGGGCCAGTAGTCGACCTCCTCGAACGGCATCTGTTCCACCGGCGCGCCCGTGATAATCAGGCCGTCGTAGTGGATGTCACGGATGTCGTCGAACGTGCGGTAGAACGTCTCCAGGTGGCCGGCGCTTACGTGCGTGGCCTCGTGCGTCTTGGTGCGCAGCAGGTCCACCTCCACCTGCAGCGGCGTGTTGGAGAGCTTGCGCATGATCTGTGTCTCGGTGGCGATCTTGGTGGGCATGAGGTTGAGGATGAGCACGCGCAGCGGACGGATGTCCTGGTGCAGCGCGCGGTACTCGGTCATGACAAAGATGTTCTCGCTCTCGAGCTGCGCGGCGGCAGGGAGGGCGTCGGGGATGCGAATGGGCATGGATGCTCCTTACGAGTCAGTTGCAGCTATGGTACAACGACCGGCCCCGCCCGCGCGAGTACATCGCCCGGCGATGCCGTCAGCGGCCCAAATCACTCCAAAAGTAGAGATTAAGGCATGCCCAAAAATCTATGGCGCTTTAGCCTAGCAAAGTGGCAGCAGGACGCTACAATGGTTCGACGCGAAAAACTCGGCCGAAAGGATACGTATATGTACCAGACGCGTAAGATCGGTGTGGTCGGCCAGGGCCACGTAGGAGCACATGTCGCCAACAGCCTGCTCATGCAGGGCATTGCCGATGAACTGTACCTGTGCGATATCAACGAGGCCAAGGTGACGTCCGAGGTCCAGGACCTGCGCGACTCCCTTTCGTTTGTCCCGTACAACACCAAAATCGTCAACTGCTACGACCACTACGAGGAGCTGGCCTGCTGCGACGTCATCGTCAATGCCGCCGGCAAGGTCGCACTGGCCGCTGGCAACCGCGACGGCGAGCTGTTCTTTACCACCGACGCCGCCCGCACCTTTGCCAAGCGCATCGTCGACGCCGGCTTCGACGGCATCTTCGTGAGTATCTCCAACCCCTGCGACGTCGTGTGCACCGAGCTGTGGCACCTGACCGGCTACGATCCCAAGAAGATCATCGGCTCGGGCTGCGGCCTGGACTCCGCCCGCCTGCGCACCGAGATCTCCAAGAAGGTCGGCGTGAGCCCCAAGTCCATCGACGCCTACATGATCGGCGAGCACGGCTTTAGTCAGCTTGCCGCCTTTAAGGCCGCAACCATCGCCGGCAAGAGCCTCAACGAACTTCAAGCCGAGAACCCCGACAAGTATGCCTTCGACCACATGGAGATCGAGGAGCTCGCGCGCAAGGGCGGCTACGTAACCTACCAGGGCAAGCAGTGCACCGAGTACGCCGTTGCCAACTCCGCCGCGCGCGTCTGCGCCGCTGTGCTGCACAACGAACACGCCGTGCTTTCGGCCTCTACGCTTATGACCGGCCAGTATGGCGAGGAGGGTATCTTTACCTCCCTGCCGTGCGTGATCGGTGCCGAGGGCGTCGAGGAGGTCTACACACTCGACCTTTCCGAGCACGAACTCGAGGGGTTCCACAAGAGCTGCCAGCACATCCGCGACAACATCGCCCAGCTCGACTGGTGGGATGCCGAGGCCTACGACGCCAAGTAAGCCGCTGGCTGCCGCAACCTTGCGAATCTATGCGCGATACCAAGCGGGCCGCGCCGGAAATCCCCGGCGCGGCCCGCTTTTTGACTCACACGACACGCTTGCGAATCGAAGGTGAATGCTCTCCCCGTTACCTAGTACTGCTCGATGCCCATGTAGCGACGAACCTCGGGGCTGTGGTCGAAGACCTTGCCGCGCGCGGCGCGCAGCTCGCAGCTCATCGCGTAGAAGAAGATCGGCTCCAGGAACGAACGCACGCTGGCAGGCACCTCGCCCACGCCGTACTCGAGCGCGTCGAGCACCATGACCGTATCGGTGTGCGTGTTGAGGAACGCCAGCGCGCGCTCCTCCATGGGGCGGCACTCGCCCGATCCGAGCTGCACAAAGTAAAACACGCCGGGCTCGGTGGCCTCGAACGGGCCGTGGAAGTACTCGCCGGAGTGAATATAGCAGCAGTGCTGCCACTGCATCTCCATGAGCGAGCAGATGGCCATGGCGTAGGTCTGGCTAAAGTTGGGTCCGGAGCCCAGGATATAGAAGAACTTGTGCTGCTGACAGAGCTCGGCAAAGCGGGCGCCCAGCTCGGCGTTGACCTTCTCGCGGGCGGCGGGCAGCAGCGCATCCATCTGCTTTAGGCCCTCGTACATGTCGGCGAGTGCCTCGTAGCCTTCCTGCTGGTCGAGCAGCTCGGCGGCGATCAGAGCGCCGATGCCCTGAGGCACCTCGGCCTGCGGCACGCCCTCGCCCCAGGGGTAGACCCAGGTGGTCCACTTGCCGTTGTCGATCTTGGAGCCCTCGCAGTCGGTGAGGGCAACGACCTCGGCACCGGCCGCCAGCGCCATCTCGCAGCCGTCGACGACCTCTTGCGTGTTGCCGCTGTGGCTGCAGGCAATAACGAGCGACTTCTCGCCAAGGCTCTTGGGGGCCATCAGGCAAAACTCGCGTGCCGTGTAGACCGTCGAGGTAAACGTGGTGGCCTCGCGCTTGAGCAGCTCGTTGGCCGGCATCAGGTCGATCATCGAACCGCCACAAGCAATCCAAAAGACGTTCTCAATCTTGCCCTTGCGCTCGATGATTTCCTGAACCAGATCATGTGCGTTCATCCTGATGTTCCTCCTTGTGGGGCGGCTTTGAGCGACGGCGGATCGTACCTGCTGTCGTTCTATGTTGTCCTATTTATAGCACGCACGATGACGCTCGTGAAGCCATTTCGCCAAACTTGTTCTATGTTGTTCTATCTGTGGATGTTAGATGTCGAACACGTAGCGCGAGCCCACAATCTTTTGACGCCCAAGCAGCAAGGGCCGCTCGTCCGCATCGGTAAAGTACGCCTCCATATAGAAGAGTGGCTCACCGACCGGGATCTCGAGCAGTGGCGCGACTTGAGCGTCGGCAAGCGCAATCTCCACGGTACAAGGGTCGGATTTGAGCGGCGCGCGGCCCGAATGCTCGGCAACGAGCGCAAAGATTGAGTTATCGGTGAGGTCCTCGTCGGCAAGCGTCTGCAGATAGGGATGGTCAGCCAGCACAAAGGCGTTGTTCTCGAGCATGACGGGCACGCCGTCTGCCGTGCGCACACGCTCGACCACGATGAGCTCGCAGCCGGGTTCCACCCCAAAAAACGCCGCGTCCTCGCGCGTCGCCGCAACCACCGTGCGCGACACCAGGCGTGCTCCGGCCACCATGTCGTTGGCAGCGCAACCCTCGGAAAAGCTCTGAACGTCACCCTTCTGGACAATCTTGCGCTTGAGCTTGGGCGCGCACACAAACGTGCCCCTCCCCTGCTGGCGGTTGAGATACCCCGCGCGCGACAGCTCCTCAATGGCGCGGCGCACGGTGACGCGTCCCACACCATAGGACTTAGCGAGCTCCATCTCGGAAGGAATGCGCGAGCCGGATGCGTACACGCCACGCGCGATCTCGCCCTTTAGGTCGTCCATAACCTGCTGGTACAGCGGAACGGCGGATACCTCAGTGCGCTCGGTTTTATCGTCGAATGCCATCGTTACGCTCCATCCCGTGCATGCTCGGACTCAAACTCTTCAATCGCCGCCATAAACTGCTCGCCAAAGGCGTCGGCCTTTTTCTCGCCAATGCCGTTGACCTGGATAAGCTCGTCGCGCGTCTGTGGACGCAGGCGGCACAGACCGCGCAGGGCCTTGTCGGAAAAGACCATATACGGCGCCATCTCCAGCTCGGTCGAGATCTCCTTGCGCAGGGCACGCAGGCGCTCGAACAACTCGGCATCGTCGCCCACGCGTGGGCGCTGATCCAGCTCGGCCTCCTCGCGCAGCAGATCGACGGCGCGGCGGGCGCGGGCCGAGGCCTTGCGCTTGGACGCGCGACGCTTAACGGTAAAGGCAAACGCCTCATCCTCGACCTCGACGGCACGCGGACCCAGCCCCACGACCGGGTACTGCCCCTGCGAGGTAGCCAGATAACCGCGGCCGCACAGCTGGCCGATGATGTCCTTGATGCGCCCGACCGATTCGCTCGACAGCTCACCGTAGCCACGGTCCTCGTCCAGATGCATCTGGCGAATGCGCTCGGTGTTGCCGCCGTGGAGCACGTCGGCGATCAGCGACTTGCCAAAGCGCATGGGTCGCGCGGCCACGTAGCGCACGGCGGCGCGGGCCATATCGGTGACGTCCTCGACCTCGAACTGCGTGAGGCAGTTGCTGCAGTTGCCGCAGCCCTCGGCGTCATCCGTGGCGGTGGCGCCCGCACCAGCCGCAGCAGCATGCTCGGCCGCGGCCTCGTCGCCAAAGTAGCGCAGCATGTATTCGCGCAGGCAGCCGGTAGTATTGCAGTAGCCCTCCATCTGGCTGAGCAGGCGGTAGCGGTTCTGGAGCGCCCATGCGCGCTGCTCGTCGTCGAGCGCCTCATCGGCAGCATCGCCGCGGTCGATCAGAAAGCGACGCATGCGAAAATCGTTGCCGTTCCACAGCAGGTGGCAGCTGGCCGGGTCGCCATCGCGGCCGGCTCGACCCGCCTCCTGGTAGTAGGCCTCGATGCTCTCGGGCACGTTGTTGTGGATCACGTAGCGCACGTTGGGCTTGTCGATGCCCATACCAAAGGCGTTGGTGGCAACCATCACCTGGATATCGTCGTCGATAAAGGCGCGCTGGCTTTGCCGGCGGGCGTCGTTGCCCATGCCGGCATGGTAGCGGCCAACGCGAATGCCGCTGGGGCCCAGTGCCTCGGCAAGCTCGCCTGCCAGCGCATCGACCGTCTTGCGGGTCGAGCAATACACGATGCCGCTCTCGCTCGAATGCGCGATCACGTAGTCACGCACCCACGCGGCCTTGGCCTTGTCGCCCATCTCCTCGCAGCCAAAGTAGAGGTTCTTGCGATCGAAGCCCGTCACCACCGTCGCGGGGTTTTGCAGGCCGAGCATCTGCTGAATGTCCGCGCGCACGCGCTCGGTCGCCGTGGCGGTAAACGCCGCCACGATCGGGCGCCGCGGCAGCGAATCGATAAACTCGCGAATCTGCAAGTAAGCGGGACGGAAATCCTGGCCCCACTGGCTCACGCAGTGAGCCTCGTCAATGGCCACGAGCGGCACGCCAATGCCGGCGGAACCCGCAGCCTCCTGCGCAAAGGCCAAAAAACGCGGCTCGAGCAAACGCTCGGGCGCCACGTACATAAGCTGGTAGCGGCCCTCGCGCGCCCGCTTGAGCACGGTGTTTTGCTGGGCCGGAGTAAGGCTGGAGTTGAGATAACTGGGACGCGCACCCGCCGCGAGCAGCGCGCGGGTCTGGTCCTCCATAAGCGACAGCAACGGGCTCACCACAAAGGTGATACCAGGCAGCATGAGCGCGGGCACCTGGTAGCAAATGGACTTGCCGGCGCCTGTGGGCATAACGCCGAGCGCATCGCGGCCGGCAAGAATCGCATCCACCATGCGGTCCTGCCCCGGGCGAAACGAGGTGTAGCCAAAATAGGCGCCGAGCGTGTCGAGCGCCATCTGCTGCATGCTATCGGTCATGGTTTCCTAACGTCAGAATCATCTGCCGCCGATTATACGCCGCCACGCGGACCGGTGCCGCACGGCTGCCGGCCACGCTCATTCTGCGGGTAGTCATTGGGGACGTTCTTGAATGACTGGCCGTTTAAGAACGTCCCCAACGACTAGTCTCTTGACAAGCGCGGAAACGTCGCTGGCTGGGTATGGGTCAGCGAAAACGCCCCTAAGCGAGCAAGGTGACGTGAAAGAGGAGGGAAGCGTACTTCGGTACGCGACCGACGATTGAACGTCAGATTGCCGCTTAGGGGCGTTTGCAGCGTCGACAGGTCCGTCGTTCGTCAGAACGGCGGAACCAGCCCGAACCAACCCTACATAACCATAACGTAGCGCGATCCCACGTAGTACTGCTTACCCATCAGGACCGGCTCGCCATTGGGACCGGTAAAGCTGGCACGCAGATTGAGCAGTGGATCGTGCGGGGCAATGCCCAACTCGGCCGCCTGCTCGGTATTGGCACGAACGGCCTCGACCGTGCGGTAGCCAACCGAGACAATCGGCGTTCCGCCAACACGCTCGACCTCGGCAAAAATCGACTTGTCCTCAAGATCGGCCGTCAACAGCTCACGGTAGGCGTCAAACGGCACAAAGATGTTCTCCTCAAAGATGGGCTCGCCGTCGGCTGTACGCACGCGCTTGATGTGCAGCAGCAGCGCGTCCTTCTGCAGGCCAAAGAACTCCATCTCGTTTTGACGTGCCGGCACAATCTGGCGATCGACCACATGTGCGCCCGCCTTCATGCCATTATCGGCACACAGCGCGGTAAACGTCTGCAGCGTCGAAGCGTGGAACTGGCGGTTGATGTGCGGCGTGGAGACAAAGGTGCCACGGCCCTGCTGCTTAACCAGGTAGCCATCGGAGCACAGCTCCTCGACGGCGCGGCGCACCGTAATGCGGCTCACGTCGTACTGCTCGGCTAGCTCAAGCTCGGACGGAATACGCTCCTTGGGTGCATAAACACCTTTCTCGATCGCGTCCTTGATCTCGTCGTAAATCTGCTGGTAAAGCGGTGCATTTTTGGGCGCAGGCATATCTAATCACTCTTATCGGAATATCGAAATAACTAATACGTATATAACGTCTAGTTTCATGTTACCTCATATTGATAAAACGATACACCCTCCCTACCAAAAAGCGACAGCTTCTTTTTGGTAGGTTTTATCTGGGCAAACGAGAGCCTCCCGAAAGCAGCGAGGCTTTCGGGAGGCTCAAGCGGACAGGATTGGCCAGGCCGGCAAAATGCCAAAACCCTACTTGCCGTCGTCCTGCTGCAGGCTGTCCTGCTCGCTGAGGCGCGCCTGCCTGCTGGCCATGCGTGCGGGCTTGTCGGGATCGGGAACGGCCGTGGGCATGGGCTCGTCGACATGACCGCCCCACCAGCCGCCCACAAAGTTGAGCGTGTGGAACACGTTGATCACGACCCCGGGATCAATGTCGCACACCAGCTTGATAATGTCCTGGCTCTCGTAGGTCGATACAACGGCGTGCAGCAGGTACATCTTCTCGCGGCTGTATCCGCCAATGACCTCGGCGCAGCTAATGCCATGCTGAAAATGGTCAACATAGGCGGTCATGACCTCGTCCGCCTTGCGCGTCGTGATCTGCAGCGTCACGCGGTCGTAGCGACGATAGAAGCTGTCGATGGTCTTGGTCGAAATAAACTGGAACACGATGGAGTACGCCGCCTTGTCCCAGCCAAACATAAAGCCAAAGATCGCCAGGATAAAGCAGTTGAAACCAAAGATGACGCCCCAGATGGTCTTGCCCGTGTGGTTGGAAACCCACAGCGCGATAAAGTCGGTACCGCCGGTGGATGCGCCGGACTTAAGCGCGATGGCAGCGCCCAGACCCGAGACCACGCCGCCAAAAATGATGAGCATAATCTTGTCGCCCAAAAACGGTGCGAAGTGAAAGACGTTGAGGAACAGCGATGAGAGCACGACCTGCATCATCGAGAAGATGACGAAGCGCTTGCTAATGCCGCTCCAGCATAGGAGCGCCACGGGAATGTTGAGCGCGAGCATACCGAGCGAGATGTCGATGTGAACGCCGCCGAGCGAGGTAACGCGATCAAGCAGGACCGCGACACCGGTGAGACCGCTCGGAAGCAGGTCGGCGGGCTGAATGAACGCCTGGATCAGAAATGTCTGGAGAACGGCAGAAATTGTGACCGCCACGGCGGTAATAGCGCGGCGAACGATGGTAAGGCGGCCGAGCACGAGCACGCGGTCCGTGAGCTGATCGATGGCGTTCGCCACGTAGGCTCCTTTCGAAGGCAGATGTAGTTGTGGGGCATGCCCGCGATTGTAGCATGGAGCGTACGGGGGCGCTTCAATTCACTCTCCCTCGACAACCAAAACGGGGCCAGCAGCCCCCACGACCAAAGACCCAAATTACAAGTGAGTAGACTTTACGCGACCTGCAGAGCACACCCAAAACCGCCACCCCTGTGACCTGCGGTTTTACTAAAGCAGATGCACTTTGTGCTCGGCCTGCGCCAAAGAGTCTACTCACTTAGCCCGAATCGAAGCCAAACGGATCAAAATCGAAACCAAATTGAGCCAGTCCACCGCAAAAAACGTTTGAACCCGTGCTTCTCGCGGCGGATTGACACTACAAAGCGGCCAAAATGTCGGTCAGATTATCGATAACGGCATCGGCTCGCGATTGATCGAGGTTGACGCCCTCGTGCGGACGCAGCGCCAGGACGCGGGCGCCGGAGCGCTTGCCGGCCTCGATGCCCAAAGGCGAGTCCTCGATAACCAGGCATTCGGCAGGCTCCACCCCCAGCGCCTCCATGGCACGCAGGTAGATCTCGGGGTCGGGCTTAAACGCACTGCACTCGTGACCGCTGATGGTGTAGTCCAGCACATCGGCGATACCGGCAATCTCTACCAGCTCGTCAATGAGCTCACGATAAGACGAGCTCGCGATGGCACACTTCACGCCGCGCTCGTGCAGTGCGCGCATCACCGGCTCCGTCTGCTCGTTGAGAAGCTCGGAATACGGAACGGGATGGTCCGGGCTGTAGACCTGCTTGTACTCCACGCGCAGGCGCTCGCGCAGCTCAACATCGTCGGGCACCAGCGCCTCCCAAATGGCAGGCTCGTTAGACCCCGAAAGATCGGGGATCTCGTCAAAGTGAAACCCCTTCTCTTCCATAAACGCCACGCGGCGACGGTTATAGAACCACTCGGTATCGACCAGCACGCCGTCCATATCAAACAGCACTGCCTTGATCATACGCATCTCCTCCCACCTGCCAAAAAGGGACAGGTTTATTTTGGTAGGTTTTATCTGGGATTTGCGACGCGACAGACACGCCCTCCCCAGAGCAAAAAAGGGGACGGGGCGCAAACCCCATCCCCTCTCAATCAACCCGTAAGGTCTACTTACTTGTGATTAGTAGGAAAGCTTCCACATGTAGCGACGCATGGTCAGCGGGTGCTGACGGGCCTCGGCAATCTGGTTGCCGTACTCGCGCATAACGGCGAGGTGCAGCAGCGGGTTGAAGTAGGTGACGACGCTCGCGGGCACGGCGTCGGCCAGGCCGTAGTCCTTGGAGTCGATCAGAGCGACCTTGGCGCCCATGCGCTCAAGGAAGGTGAGGGCGCGAGCGTCCATCGGACGGGTGGCGCCATCGGACATGAAGAAGACGTAGGGCTTACCCTCGGTGGAAACCTCGAACGGGCCGTGGAAGTACTCGCCGGTGTTGTAGGCGGCGGCGTCGATCCACTGCATCTCGGTGAACAGGAAGGCGGCGTGAGAATAAGCCATCTTCTCGGAGGCACCGGAGGCCATGAAGTAGATCATCTTGTCGTCCTTGAAGTCCTCGGCGAACTTCTTGGCGAGCTTCTTGCAGTGCTGAGCGGCGTTCTCGCAGAGCTCGAAGACGTTGGTGAGGCCGGTGATCATGTCCTCGTAGTGGTCATAGCCCTCGGTCTGCTGAAGGATCTCGACAGCAAGAGCGATGGCGTAGCCGGGCTTCTCGCACTTGGCAGCGAAGTTGGCGTGGAAGCCGTGAACGATGACGTAGTCAGCGTCGACGGTCAGGGCGGAGCCAGCCTTGTTGGTGAGGGAGACGACCGGGCAATTGTGCTTCTTGGCGGTCTTGTTGGCCTCGACGGTCTCGGGCGTGGAGCCACCGAGGGAGCAGGTGATCACGAAGGTGTGCTCGTTGACCCAGGAGGGCGTGTCGTAGTTGAACTCGTTAGCGGTGAAGATCTGAACGTTCAGCTTGTCCGTGTTGTTGGCCAGGAAGTACTTGGCGGGGTAAAGGTCGGACATGGAAGCACCGCAGCCGACGAAGGCGACGCTGTGAATCTCGTGGTTGGACAGGACGTCAGCGACGATCTGCTTAGGGAGGTTAAGGTCGATCTCGTACATCTGACACATTCCTTTCGATTTTTGCGACGCCACATTGCCGGGCGCTCGCAGGGTTACCGTGGTTTGGACCGAGTCGCCGGCCCGTTGAGGATGTGACAAAGGGACTGCCCTTTGTCACGTATAGGGATGGAAGCCTGCCTGGGGTATGGGATGCCAGGCAGGCCCCCGGGGAAAGCGGTTAGGCGCTTAGTCGCGACTAGGCCAGGATGCCGGCCGCGGAGAGGGCAATGCCGCCCACGATGGCGATCACGAGAAGCCAACCGGTGTTGACGTTCTTCTTGATGAGCCAGTACATAAGGCCGGTGAGGCCAAGGGAGATCATCTGGGGCATCATGCCGTCTAGGATGTCCTGGATAACGACGGTACCCTCAGCGAACTGCAGCGGGGTGGTAGCGCCGATCAGCGTAGCGATCATGCCGCCCACGGACATAAGACCCACGATGCCGCAGACATACATGAGCTTCTCCATGAGGTCGCCGCCCTGAAGCTTGCTCAGGTACTCGTGGCCGCCCTGATAGCCCATCTTGGCTGCGAACCAAGTGATCAGCACAGAGGGGACGATGGAGATGAGCATGGCCAGGATCGGGCCCATGATGGAGCCCTGCTGGGCCAGCTGAACGCCCAGGCCAAAGGCGATAACGCGGATGGTGCCCTGGAAGAAGGAGTCACCGATGCCGGAAAGCGGACCCATGAGGGAGGTCTTGACCGCGTTGATCGAATCGGGATCGAAGTTCTCGGGATCCTTGGCGTACTCCTCCTCCATGGAGGCGGCGAGGCCCAGGATGAAAGCGCTCGTCTGCGGGGTGCAGTTGTAGAACGCCATGTGACGGTGGTAAGCCTCTTTCTTAGCAGCGAGCTGCTTGGGGTCGGACTCATCCGGATAGAGGCGATCGAGCGTGGGAACCATGCCGTAGAGGAAGCCCATGTTCATCTGACGCTCGTAGTTCCAAGAGGCCTGGATGGCCCAGGAGCGCCAGAAGAACTGGCTGACCTTCTTGTTCAGGGACACGTCCTTGGTTGCGGTTGCCATAGTGTGTTCCTCCTTAGTCTTCGTCGTCTTCGAGCGGATCGTAGTCGGAATCGACACCGGCGGCTGCATGGGAACCGTTGAACTTGAAGCCCATGAAGACGACAGCCAGGCACACACCGATCAGAGCGACCGCGATGACGGACAGGTTGAGGTAAGCGGCGAGCAGGAAACCGATGAACAGGAACGGAGTCATACCCTTCTTGATCATCATGGTGAGCAGCAGGGCCAAGCCGTAGGCGGTCATGATCTTGGTCGAAACGTTAAGACCAGTGGACAGCCACTCGGGAACCATGTTGACGATGGCCTGAACCAGGTCGGTGCCAACAAAGACGGCGAGGAAGATCGGCAGGAAGTACATGACGGCGTACAGACCGGAGCCGGCGCAGATGTGCATACGGTAGGCGGTCTTGAACTTTCCGTTATCGATCGCGCTATCTGCCACATGGGTGAGGGCGGCGATGATGGAACGGAACACGATGCCGAGGAGCTGACCCAGGACGGCGACCGGGATGGCGATCGTCATGGCGGTCTCGGCGGAAGCATCGGTCAGGCACGCAAAGGCAGCGGCCACGATGCCGCCCAGGACCATATCGGGCGGAACGGCGGCGCCGACCTGCACCAGGCCCATGGACACGAGCTCGACGGCGGCACCGACGGCAAGGCCGGTGGGCACATCGCCCAGCAGCAGACCGACGAGCGTAGCGCCAACGAGGGGCTGCTCGAAGTTAAGACGACCGAGCAGGCGGGAGTCCCACATGCAGAACACGCCGACGAGGCCGACGAGCACCGCACTGATGAACGTATTCATACCCTTCTCCTTTCAGTCAGGCAAAAGCCTGGTTGATTACAGCTTGGCGTCGATGTCGACGCTCTGATACGTAGGGGTCTGCTGAACATAGAGCTTGATGCCCATGTCGAGCAGCTGATTGACGTCGGCCTTCTGGGTGGTGTCGAGGAAGACGGAGCTGTCCTTGCCGCCGACCTGATCGGCACCGTCGTGGTTGGCGGTGGCGCCCAGGTTGATGGCGTCGAGCTTGTAGCCCTTGCAGAACTGCAGCATCTCGGCAGTGTTGCCAAAGACGAACATGACGCGCTCGCCGAGGGTGTTGAGCTTGTCCATCTTGGCGAGGGCACGCTCGACGGTGAAGACGTTCAGGCGCACGCCCTGGGGCTTGGCCAGCTTAAGAGCGCCCTTCTTGATGTCATCGTTGGCGGCAGCGTTGTCGACGACGATGATGCGCTCGGCCTGGACCTTGGTGGTCCAGGTAAAGACGACCTGGCCGTGCAGCAGACGATAGTCAAGACGTGCGAGGACGATCTTGGCGGGACCGGAGCTGTGACGGGACGCCTTGGCCTTCTTGGCGGGAGCCGCGGCGGCCTCGACCGGTGCGTTGGGGTTGGTCAGACCGGTGCGGGCCTCGTTGATGAGGGCCGCGAGCTCGGCGCCCTTGACGGGGACGGGGCTCATAGCGAGCGTAAGCGCCAGCGGGATGTTGAAACCGCTGACAACCGTGAACTTCGTGCCGTTCTTGGAAAGCTCGACCATGTTGTTGTTGACCGAGCTGCCGAGCATATCGGTCAGCACATAGACGGTGTCGTCCGCGTTGAACGTGGCGATCATGGCGTCCACCTTATTGGTGATGGGCTCCTTGTCGTCACGAGCAAGCGACACGACGTGGACGTTCGACACGTCGCCGAGAACCATCTCGAGCGTGTCTTTGGCGCCTGCGGCCAGGCCGCCATGAGATGCGAGAATGATCTGATTCATCTTGCCTCCTCCTTTTCGTTATGGTCATTATAACGTCTTATACGTTGCTTATATTGCTGATTAGTATAAAGACCGTTCGCGGGTGAAAATCGACCGTTGACGGGTTTAACGTACTTGAAACGTTGGCACAGGGCAGGCCGGCGCTGGCTTGACGGCGCCCGATCAGACGCCTCGCCAATCCCCTATCGCACGAAGTACCAGGGGCTTTCCTGCACGGTGGGCTCCAGCGCGATGCCGGTGCGCTCCTTAAACAGATCCATGTCCTGCGATTTCTCCGTCCACCACGCGTTGGGCTTAAAGGTCATGCTCTCAGCGACATGACCGACAAACACACTGTTGCGCAGCTTGGAGAAGTCGGTGTTCATGATCAGGATGGACGCGAGCACCAGCACAATGCCCAGAACCTTGATCGCGCCGGCGGGCTCGGCATAGACACCAATGCCCACCAGTACGGTGACGACCGTCTCGAAAGACATTACGACGGGAACTTTCGATGTCTCGAGCCCCATGGACAGACCCTGCATATATAAGATGTAAGCCACGGCTGTGGGGATGAGTCCAAAGCCAAGGAACAGCAGCAGCAGCTGTGGCGACATTGCCGCGGCGACATCCGGCCACGGAGCCGCGATAGCCGCCATAACCGCACCGCCAAAAACAAAGCCCCAAAACGTGACAGCCAGCGGGTGGACCGTCTTGGTTGCTATCCGGCTAAACACCGCGAGCGACGCACCACAAAGGCCTGCAATCACGCCCGACGTGACGCCCCAAACCGAAAAATGAAAACCGGAAAGGTCGCCATTGGTCACCGCAAGCACGCAGCCAACGATGTTAAAGACAATGGCAACGAGCTTGTTGGGGGTCACGTCCTCGCGATAAAGCACGCGGCCGAGCATGACGCCAAACACCGGCGAGGTATAGAGCAGCACCGAGGCCGTGGACATGCCTACCTCGCCCATGCACTCGTAATAGCAGGTGTTGGCGGCGGCCAGGCCGACGATACCGACAAGCGCGCAGGGAACAAGCTCTTTAGGGCTTGCCTTGAACAGGGCCAGCGGGCCCTGAGCCACGGTAGACCCCTCACCCGGACGGCAGCCCATAAACATCAGGACCGGCGCCAAGATAAGCGCTCCGACCAACAAACGAAAGGCAGCCATGCTCTGGGACGAAACGCCCATGGCCGAGATGCCGTTTACAAAGATTCCGATGCTGCCCCACATAAGCGCGGCGATCAGCACCAGCACATAGCCCAGATTGCTTTTCTTCAACGCAGCCTCCTCGGTATTGTTTCCAATATGTTTCATACTACGTTATAGTCGTTATATACATTTTTCAAGACACAAATCGCCGAACGGAAAAATCCGCTCGCCCACACACTCATTGGGTACTCATTGGGGACGTACTTAAATGACTAGTCGTTGGGGACGTTCCTGAATGACTAGTCATTTAAGAACGTCCCCAACGACTAGGACTGTCCCAAGTGCCACATCTGGACCAAGGCGACGCCGATGCTTTGGCAACGTCAGCGAAAACCCACCTGAGCGAGCAAGGTGCCTTGAAGCGCAGCGGCATTGACCTTCTGGTCATGCCGCTGAAGCTGAAAGGCAGATTGCCGCTCAGGTGGGTTTGCAGCGTCGAGCCGTTACGCGGTTTGGTAAAACCGCGTAACTAATACTCAAGCTTCCACATGTAGCGGCGCGTCATGTAGTCCTTGTGAGTAACGGCAGAGAGTGCACGCATATACACGTTGTTGAGGATCGGGGCAAAGATCAGGTGGTTGAAGTACTCGCTCACGCTGTCCTTGATGTCGTTGAGGCCGAGCTCCTTGGCGTCAAGCTGATAGACGCGCTCGCCACCGTACTGGTTGACGAAGCGGATGCCGCGCTCGTCGTTGCAGCGGCTGCGGCCGACGCTGATGAGCTGGAACAGCGAGGTACGCTTGTCCAGGATCTCGAAGGGACCGTGGAAGAAGTCGCAGGTGTTGATGGTGCAGGAGTCAATCTGCAGCATCTCCTGCACGTTGCAGATGCTAAAGACGTAGGCGGCACCAAAGAGCGGACCCTGAGCCATGACGTTGATGCAGGGCTTGTCGGCGTTCTGCTCGGCCCACTTGGCAGCAAGCGGACGGGTGTACTCGACGGCCTTGCGATAGATGGGGTCGACCAAGTCGAACGCGGCCATAGCGGTCTCGTACTCGGCATAGCCCTCGGTCTGCTGCGTAAGCTCCATGGCGATCATGGTCACGACGGCGGAGTTGGTGCGGCCCATGCAGGACTCGTCGACGGCCAAGCTGTCGTACTGGATCTTGTAGTCGCAGACCTCGGTGAGGCCGGACTCGTCAACATAGATGGCGATGGTGCTGGCGCCGTGGTCCTTGGCGACCTGGGCGGCGACGATGGTCTCCTTGGTGCCGCGCATGGACACGACGACGGCCAGGGTGTTCTCGTTAACGTAGGCGGGGGTTGCGTGCACGAACTCGTTGCTGGTGTAGCTGGAGCTCACGACCTGCGTGGCCTCGTGCTCCATAAAGTACTGGGCAGGATAGTTGCCGCCGTTGGATCCGCCGGCGCCAATCCACACGACGCGCTTGATGCCGCCCTTGTCTGCCTTGTCAGCCAAAACCTGGGAGACGACATCCTTAACCTGTTCCTGAGTAGTCATCGTGCATCAGCCTTTCTTCTCGTTTGATGCTCTCGATGGCATACAAGTTACATACATGTTTTGGTTATGTCGACTAGTTGTATGCTATATTTGACTTAGAAATTCTGCTGGTAAGGTTTTCGACTTCTCGTTACCAGCAGTTTTGTTGTTGTATTGAATACATGCTTGATTAGACTCGCATACAAGTTAGATACAGGTTGATCACATGAACGCTTCGTCTAAAAAGAAACTGAGCCAATACGAGCGCTTGGCGGGCATGTTGCGTGACCGCATCGCCGCCGGTATCTACGCACGCGGAGACAAGCTGCCGTCCGAGATGGAACTCATGGACGAATCGGGGCTGTCGCGCAGCACCGTGCGCCACGCCCTTAAGGTACTCGTTGATGAGGGCCTGGTGCGCACCGAGCGCGGGCGCGGCGCCTTTGTGGCCGACACGCCCGCGCTCCACGAAAACAACCTGGTGTTTTCGAGCTATACCAAGCAGGTCGAAGGCCAGGGCATGAAGCCCACCACGCGCACGGTGGACTCGGGCTTTACCAAGGCGGGCGGCAGCATAGCTAAGTTCTTTGATGCCGCCGTGGGCAGCAAGCTCGTCAAACTTGTCCGCCTGCGTTATCTGGACGATGCGCCGCTGTGCCTGGAGACCACCTACCTGCCGCCAAGCTTCGAGTCGCTCATCGACCGCGATATCAACGGTTCGCTCTACGCGACGCTGCGCCAAGAATTCCATCGCGCACCGGCACAGGGACATAAGACCTTTGAGGTGTGCTATGCCTCGCAAAACGAGGCGTTTTTGCTCAACGTCGAGCGCGGGCAGGCGCTGATCCTGATCACCGACTACGTCTACGACACCGACGGCCGACCGCTCCATGTCTCTAAGCGCATCCAACGCACCGACCGCGCCAAATACACCGAGCCCATCGGCTAACCTGCCAAAACCACCGCAAAGGGGACAGGCACCTTTGTGGTGGTTTTAGGCGAGGAGATCGGGGAGCCAGGTTGGTTTGGGTTGGTTGGGCGTGCGCTCGGCCAGGACCAACTCCATCCAGCACATGTCGTACCAGCGGCCGAACTTTTGGGCACAGCGATCGAAGGCGCCCACCAAGCGATATCCCATATGGGCATGGAAGTCCTGGCTATTGTGCGTTAGATACTCGTCGTCCTTGTCGTGCGGCACGGCGATGAGCGCGCACATATTGGTGATGCCCATCGCGATCAGGCACTGCTTGAGCGCATCGTGCAGCTTGCGACCCAGCCCGCCATGGCGCACATCGCGTGCCAGGTAGATCGACGTCTCGACCGACCAGTCGTATGCCTCGCGGCTGTTAAGCGGACTCACGTAGGCATAGCCTACCGGACGCCCGTCCAACTCCATCACCAAATACGGATAGCGCTTGAGCGTACGCTCAATACGCCCGGCGAACTCCTCAACGCTCGGCACCTCGTATTCGCAGGTAATCGCCGTCTGGCGCACATACGGCTCATAGATGGCAAGCAACGCCGGCGCATCATCGGGCGTCGCCAGGCGAATCGTCGGCTCGGACATCTCGGTCATACAACCCTTCCCCCTCAAAAACAGAGGCCGCCTTGCGCCAAACCCAGCGCAAGGCGGCCCCCCGTCATTACATCAGGCTACAGGACAGCCGCCAACGCGTCGATATCCTCCTGCGTCGTGGCCCAGCTGGTGCAAAAGCGCACCACCGTGTGGGTCTCGTCGTACTTTTCCCAGTACTCGATCGCCGCATGCTCGCGAATGCGCGCCATGTCCTCGTTGGGCAGAATCACGAACTGCTGGTTAGTCGGCGTCTCCAAGAAGAACCGGTAGCCGTGCTCGTGCAGCACGCGACGAAGCGCCTGCGCGGTTTCGATCGCCTGACGGCCAATCTCAAAATACAGGCCGTCGGTAAAGAGCGCCTCAAACTGCACGCCCGTCAGGCGGCCCTTGGCCAACAGCGCGCCGTGCTGCTTAATACGCGGAATGGGATGTGCCGGGGCGCGCATGCCGCAGAACACCACAGCCTCGCCGCAGAGCGCGACGCACTTGGTGCCGCCGATGTAGAACACGTCGCACAGCTGCGCCAGCTCGGGCAGGGTAATGTCGCACTCATCGGCCGCCAGCGCATAGGCCAGGCGGGCGCCATCCACAAACAGCGGAATCTCGCGCTTCTGGCACACTGCGTGAATCGCCGCGAGCTCGGCCTTGGAGTACAGCGTGCCGTACTCGGTCGATAGGCTCACGTACACGGCACCCGGGAACACCGTGTGCTCGTAGCTCTCGTTTTCGTAGAACACCTGGATATAGTTCTCGAGGTCCTCGGCGTGCATCTTGCCCTCGTAGCCGGGGATGGTGAGCACCTTGTGGCCGCCAAACTCGATGGCGCCCGCCTCGTGGCAGGCAACGTGGCCAGTCTCGGCAGCAACGACGCCCTCGTACGGCGCAAGCAGCATGTCGATCACCGTCGCGTTAGCCTGCGTGCCGCCCACCAGGAAAAACACGTCGGCGTCAGGCGCCTGGCAGGCCTCGCGAATAAGTTGCTTGGCACGCTCGGTATGTGCATCGGTACCGTAGCCGGGCTGCGGCTCCATATTGGTGTCGACGAGCGCCTGCAGCACCGCTGGGTGTGCGCCGTGGGAATAGTCGTTGTTGAACGCGAGCATGGCAATCCTCTCTTACCGGGTATCGGCCAGATGATTCAAACGGAGCTATTGTACGCCGCTGGGATAGGCAATGCGCGCGGCAAGGCACTCAAGTGCCAGTACCAGAGCAAAACCGCAGCTCACGTCACTCAAAAAGTGCGCTCCGATCACGATGCGGCCAAACGCGACGAGCGCCGCGACCACAGCCGCCGTCCAAAAGACCACACGACGGCGCGACGGTTTTTCCTTAAAAGCCGCTGCGGGAAGCCCGGCGAGCATGAGGCCGATTGCCGCGTGCGCCGTGTGTCCGCTCGCAAACGACTTAAAGCCGTCCTTGGCTACACCGGCGGCAATATAGGCCCACTTGTCGGGGTTGCCGATCACCCACCACGGCCGAAACTCGAGTCCCTGCGTCACCTCGATCACGCGCATGCGTGGGCGCGACCACAGCGGCTTGACAATCACGTTGAGGATGATGGCCTGAGCGACCCACACGACAAGCACCATCAACGCCCAGCGCGTGAGCTCGTCGGGCTCGGTCGTGCGCGTGAGGCGATAGACGACAAGGTTGGCGGCGATGACCAGCACAAACGTCAGCACCAACTGAACCGCGATGAGTTTGCCGCCAACCCGCAGGGACGAAACGATCTCGTAGCCGGCCAGGCCAATGTTGACGAGGATGCCGAGCACGGCGAGCCATTTGCTCCCCCTGGAGTCGGGACGCACCGCGCGCACGAGCATAACGCCCGCGATGCTCGCCGTCAGCTCGAACGGCAGCTCGCCGGCGGCCTCGATAAAGCGACCGTACATGCTGCCGATATTGAACAGCGCGCTCGAGATCTGATAATCGAAGAAACTGCCCACGCCCAGACAAAGGCACAGGACAACCGCGATAATGGCGACATCTTTCTTATAGATGTATCCGAACATGCTTTCCTTTCGGTCGGGCGAAGGGTCGACCCGCAACGTGGTGGGGCAAAGATAGCTTTGTCCCATAAATACCCTTACAGGTTGAGCATAAGTGAGCGAAAACGTTCCATTTGTGGCAAGGTGGCCCGAAGGAGGAGGGAAGCGTACTTGCGTACGCGACCGACGAGTGAGGGTCAGATTGCCCAAATGGAGCGTTTGCAGCGTCGACCCGCTAGTCGTCGTCGCTAGCACCCAACTGCTGCAGCAGCATGAGCGCCGCGGCCACGGGGCCGGTGCCGTCGTTGGCGTCGAGACCGCGACCCAGGCCGCTGCCCGCGCCGGCGCCCGCCTTGTAGGGCACCGACAGCTTGCGGCTCTTGGGGAAGTTCACCGCGCCATAGCGGGTCTTGAGCTCAAAGGCCACCTTCTTGGGCACGTCGACACCCAAAAACGTGATGCGTCCGCCGCTGAGCGTGACGCTCTCGAGCCCCAGGCGCTCGCCGCGAATACGGATGCGTGCGCGATTGAACAGGTTGAGTCCCGCCAACGGCAGCTCGCCATGCGCGGCCTCGGTCTCTTCCTGCACCTCGTCAATACTCTCCAGGTCCTCTGCAGCCGCGAGCTTGCGGTACACGAGCACGCGCTGGTCCACCGCCGGCAGGTACTCCTCGGACAAGAAGTAATCGGCCGGCAGGTTAATACCCACGCTCGCCGCCTCCACGCCAGCATCGTCGTCGCCGCGCGCCTCGGCCACCGCCTGGCCCAGCATCTGCGTAAACAGATCAAAGCCCACGCTCGACAGGTTGCCGTGCTGCTCGGCGCCCATAAGCGAGCCGGCACCACGGATCTCCAGGTCGCGCATGGCGATGCGCATGCCGCTGCCCAGGTCCTGGAACTCGGAAAGTGCGGTCAGGCGCGCCGTCGCCTCCTCGGTGAGAGGCAGCTCGCCCGGGAACATAAAGTACGCGTAGGCCTGCGTGGCAGAACGTCCCACACGGCCCTTGAGCTGGTAAAGCTGTGCTAGACCCAGGCGCTGCGAGTCCTCGATGATGAGCGTGTTGGCGGTCGCGTTGTCGATGCCGCTCTCCACGATGGTCGTGGCGATGAGTACATCGATCTTTTTGGTCGCGAACTCGATCATCACGTCCTCGACCTCGCGCGGGCTCATCTTGCCGTGCGCCACACCCACGCGCGCCTCGGGCGCGGCCTCGTGCACGCGCGCCACGGCGTCGTCGATGGTCTTGACGCGGTTGGACACGTAGTACACCTGACCGCCGCGACCCACCTCCAGGCGAATTGCCGCACTCACCACGTCGGGGTCGTACTCCCCCACGTGCACGATCACGGGACGACGCCCGGTCGGCGGCGTGGTGATCAGGCTCATGTCGCGCACGCCGCTCGTGGCCATCTGCATGGTTCGCGGAATCGGCGTGGCCGAAAGCGTGAGCACGTCAATCTGCTCGCGCAGGTTCTTGAGCTGCTCCTTGTGCTGCACGCCAAAGCGCTGTTCCTCGTCGATGATCACCAGGCCCAAGTTCTTGGGGTTCACATCGGCCGAAAGCAAGCGGTGCGTGCCGATGAGCACATCGATCGTGCCCTCGGCAAACGCCTTGAGCGCGCGCTTCTGCTGCGCCGGCGTGCGGAAGCGGCTGAGCACCTCGACCTCCAGACCAAACGGGGCAAAGCGCTCAAAGAAGGTCTCGTAGTGCTGCTGGGCCAGAATGGTTGTGGGGCAGAGCACCATGACCTGACGGCCGGAGTCCACACACTTAAAGGCAGCGCGCAGGGCGACCTCGGTCTTGCCAAAGCCCACGTCGCCGCAGAGCAGGCGGTCCATGGGCTTGGGCGCCTCCATGTCGGCCTTAATATCGGCGATAGCCTCCAGCTGGTCGCGCGTCTCGTCGTAAGGGAAGCTCTCCTCCATCTCGATCTGCTCGGGCGTGTCGGGCGGGCAGGCGATACCGGTAATCGACGAGCGGCGCGTATACAGGTCGACCAGGTCAAACGCCAGCTTTTTGGCGTTCTTGCGCGCCTTGTTGGTGGCGCGTGTCCAGTCGGCGGTGTTGAGCCTGGTCAGACGCGGCTTATCGCCGTCGGGGCCAACATAGCGCGTGATGCGGTCGACCTGCTCGAGCGGCACGTAGAGCTTGTCGCCGTCGGCATATTCCAGCAAAAAGTAGTCGCGCTCCTTGCCGCCCACTTCCTGGCGCGCGATCTCGCTAAAGAGCGCGATGCCGTGGGTGGCGTGCACCACGTAGTCGCCCGGCTTAAACGGGAACGTGATCTGCGTAATGTCCACCTTGCGGCGGCTGTGCGCGCGGTTGGCGTCCATGCGGGCGTTGAGATCGGCGATCGAGAACACGGCCAGGTTGGCGTCGGGCACCACCACGCCCTGCGGCAGGGCAGTGTCCACAAAGGTCACGCGCCCGCGCGAGATGGTGGGCACGGCGGCACCGGCGGCAGCCTGGGCGGCACCCGCCTCGAGTGAGCGGGCGTTGAGCGCATCTGCCTTGCGCTCGCGAATGGAAGCATGGGCCTCCTGGCGTGCGGCACGGTCGGCGGAATCCGCCGCCGCCACGCGCACGCGGTCGCCGATAGCGCCGACATTTTCGGGCGCCGCGGTCAGCGATTCCTCAAAGGTAATGCCTTCATCGCCAAAGGTGAGCTCCATCGACTCGCGCGCACCGCGGTCGGGGATGGCAAACACGCAGGCATAGCGCTTGCCCACGACCTCCTGGATGCGCGTCATAAAACGGTTGTCCGAGCCCGCGATGGCCGGCTGCTCAATCTTGAGCTCGGCCGTCACCGCACCACCGGCACGGATGAGGCTCACATAGTTCAGGCGCTGTTGAGCACCAAAATCGAGCTGCTGAGCACGTACATACAGGCCATCCAGTCGGTCAATCCCCGCCTCGCCGGCACGGGCCTCGATATCCTCGTAGGCGCGCAGACAGTCGTCGAACAGCGAACGCGGCTCGGACAAAACCACGAGCGCCTTGCCGCTCACGTGTGCCAGCGGGCTTACGGTCTGGCCGTACATCACCGGCAAAAAGCGGTCGAGCTCGGGCGTGACGATGCGTGCATCCACCATCTCGAGCAGCGCCGCCAGTTTGCTATCGTCCTGGCTGGCGCGATAGAGCGCCACATGCATGTTGTGGACCGCCTCGTCGGTGAGCGCCAGCTCGCGGCACGGGAAGATCTCGATACTATCCTCGTTGCCGATGGTCTGCCCCGTTGAGCTCACCATACGGCGGATGCGATCGATCTCGTCGCCAAAAAACTCGATGCGCACGGGCGCCTTTTCCTGTGCGGGGAACACCTCGACGGTGTCGCCGTGCACGCGGAACAGGCCGGGCGCGTCGGCGGCGCCGGCATTGGTGTAGCCCATGCCCACCAGACGCTGCGGCACCTCGTCAAAAGGAATCTCCTCGCCCACCGCAAAGGTCGTGGACTCCCAGTAGCGGCTCTCGACTGGCGGCACGCAGCGCAGCAACGCGCGAGCCGAGGCAACCATGATGCAGTTGTCCCCGCGCACGATGCGTCCCAGGGCCTCGCAGCGCTGCGCTACCACGGCGTCGTCGGGCGCCTGCTCGCGCCACGGATAATCCTTGCGCTCAGGAAAACGGCACACATGCGCCAGGCCCACGTAGGCGGCAAGGCTACGAGCGGCGCGATCGGCCGCATCCTCGCCACTCACAACGTAGACCGTGGGGCGCGGGCGGCGCGCAAACTGAGCGGCCGCCATAAGCGTGCGACCCGACTGCGACACGGCCAGCGTCACGTCCTCGCCGGCATCGAGTCCGGCCTCGACGGTCTGCAGCGCCTCGGCAGTGTAGAGCTGCGCGGCTATACGGTGAATGAGCATGCTGTTCCTCCGGCATCGCAACGCCAAAAGCCCGCCGGGGCAAGCTCGGCGGGTCGTACGTCAAATACATTGTCTGTCATGGTAGCGCATGGAGAGGACTCCGGCTCAAGGGCAAACCCAGCCCCGCAAAAAACGCCAGACGAAGATGCGTTCCGCCCTACCCCGCTACGCGCACGCTGGGGCACAAATCTGCCAGCGGACACTCGTCACACTTGGGTTTACGGGCGTCGCAGATCTCGCGACCGAAGGTGATCCACTGATGGTTGACCGACTCCCAATACTCGTGCGGCAAAATCTTGAGCAAATCCTGCTCGGTCTTGAGCGGCTCCTTTGCATGCGTCTTGGGACTCAGCATCAGGCGGTGCGCAATGCGGTTGACGTGCGTGTCCACCGCAATGCCCTCCACGATGCCATACCCCACGTTGAGCACGATGTTCGCCGTCTTGCGTCCCACGCCCGGCAGCTTCACGAGTTCCTTCATGTCGGCCGGCACCTCGCCGCCATAGTCGGCGACGATCGTCTGCGCGGCCTCGACGGCATGCTTGGCTTTGCTCTTGTAGAAGCCGAGTGACTTGATAGTGTCTGCCACGTCAGCCACGCTCGCCCCGGCCATGGCCTCGGGCGTGGGCCACTGGGCAAACAGCCGCGGCGTCACCTTGTTGACCTGCGCATCGGTCGTTTGCGCCGAGAGCAGCACCGCGATCAGCAGGCGGAAGGGATTCTCGTGGTCCAAAAAGCACTCGACCGGGCCATGGCGACGGTTGAGGCGCTCACACACCTCGATGGCGCGCTCGCGCTTGGCGGCATTGGTCTCGCGTGGCATAACGACTCCTCGGCTCAACGGCACAATAAACTTATGGGCACAATTGTCCCACGTCCGAGACGCTTACGCCTCCAAGAATGCGCCGGTCTGACGGCTCCACAGGCTCGCGTACTCGCCACCCGCCTCGACAAGCTGCGCATGCGTGCCGTCCTCGACAATCTCGCCATCGGCCAGCACCACAATGCGGTCGAGCGCCGCCACGGTGGACAGGCGGTGCGCCACCACAATGGAGGTACGTCCACGCATCAGGTTCTCGAGCGCCTCCTGCACCAACGCCTCGGACTCGCTGTCGAGGGCAGAGGTCGCCTCGTCGAGCACTAGAATCGGCGCGTCGGTTAGGATGGCGCGGGCGATAGCCACGCGCTGACGCTGGCCGCCCGAGAGCTTGACGCCGCGCTCACCCACCATGGTGTCAAAGCCACGGGGCAAGCGGTCGATAAACTCGGTCGCATTAGCCAAGCGAGCCGCCTCGCGGATCTGCTCGTCGGTGGCGTCGGGGCGGCCGTAGGCGATATTCTCGCGAATGGAGCGATGGAACAGTAGCGCCTCCTGCGGCACGTAGGCAACCTGGCGGCGCAGGCTCTGCTGCGTGCAGCGCGAGACATCCTGACCGTCCACGAGCACGCGGCCGCCCTGAACATCGTCCAGGCGCAGCAGCAGCTTGGTGAGCGTCGTCTTACCCGAGCCCGATTTGCCCACCAGGCCCACGCGCTGGCCCGCCGCCACATGAAGCGTCAGGTCATCGAACACGCTCTCGCCCGCCACAGCGTCACGGTACGCAAAGCTCAGGTGCTCAAAATCAATCGCGCCCTCGGTCACTTTGAGCTCAGGGGCGTCCGGGTCGTCTGCCACCAAACGTGGCTCGTCCAGCACGCGCGTCATCTCGACCGCATCGCCCAAAGCGCGGTTGATGCGCTGCATCATGGAACTCACGTAGTTCAGGCGCATGGTGAGGTTATAGGTGTAGGTAAAAATCATGACGAGCGAGCCGGCCGAGATGCCAAACCACGCGTTGCCGCCCGCCACGAACACACTCACCACGGCCATGGTGATGACGATAAGGCCCGAGGTCGTAAAGTTGCGCTGCATCATGGCGTGCATCGAGACCGTCTCGGCATCGCGCGCGGCACGATCGGCGGCGTCGAACAGATCGCGTTCAAAGTCCTCGCGCCCGCAGGTCTTGACGGCCAAGATGTTCGTGACCGCGTCGGAGAGCACGCCCGAGAGCTTGTTCTGCGCAGCGGACGTCGCGGCCGAAAGCGGCATGATGCGCTTGTACATAATCCAGACAAACGCGATGTAGACGACCATGATGCACACCAGGATCACGGTAAACGTCGGCACCACCGGGGCGAGTGCGGCCACGGTGCAGATGACCGAGGTGATGGTGGGGATGAGCGAATACACCGTCACGTCGACCAGCCCCGTGTAGCCGCTCATAAAACGACTCGTCTGGCTCACGAGCGATCCGCCAAAGCGGCTGGTATGGAATGTCATGGATTGGTTGGAGAGCGTGTCGAAGCATAGACGCGCCAGGTGATAGTTGCCTGCAATCTCGAGCTTGTAGACGGTGTAGTCCTGTAACTTGGAGAGGATCTGACCCACCAGGTTAACGAGTACGAGCGCCAGGATATAGGGGCCGAAGACCTCAAACACCTGGTCACCCGCCACGGGACCGGCTTGAACGCGGTCGACAATGAGGGCCATCACATAGGTATTGGCAAACGTCAGCAAAAAGATGTAGCCCGCCGACGAGAATACCGAGAGAAAGACAATCAGCGGCTGCGTGCGCGTGACACCCCAAAACCGCTGCAGCGTGCGACGCACGGTGGAGCGGCTGAGCGGGCTGGTGCTTCTCTGAGACATGGGCTTCCTTTCGCATCTGATAGGGCGAAACGCCATTGTTGCACATTGAAGCGCACTTCAGGCAAGCGCGATGCGAAAAGCAGCGGGGCACCCGCGTTTACGCCGGCGCCCCGCCGTCTTGTTGCAATTAGTCCTCGTCTTCTTGGTCTGCGGGAAGGCCCGCGGGCGTGAGTCCCAAGATCTCATCGGCTTGGTCGGCGTCTTCCAGCGCGTCGATGTCCTTGAGCTTGCGCTCCATGACGTTGGTGCGCGTGGTGATGATGCCCTCGACCGTCTTTCCTGCGGTCTCGATCTGCTGTTGGGCGCGGCGCAGCGCCTTTTGATAGCGCGGCAGCTCGGCCTTGACGGCGGAGAGCACGCGCAGCACGTCATCGGTGCGTTTTTGCAACTTAAACGTCTGGTAGCTCATCTGCAGACTGTTGAGGATGGCCGCCATGGTGCTGGGGCCGGCAACGTTGACGTGATAGTCGCGGCCCAGGGTCTCGATAAGCCCGGGGCGGCTGACGACCTCGGCGTACAGTCCCTCAAACGGAACGAACATAATGCCAAAGTTGGTCGTTGCCGGCACACTCAGGTACTTTTCGCAGATGTCCTTGGCCTCGCGCTTGACCATGGTGTCGAGCGTCTTGCGCGCAGCCACCACGGTCTCCGCATCGCCCGACTCCTGCGCGTCGAGCAAGTGCTCGTACGCGTCGCCCGGAAACTTGGAGTCAATCGGCAGCAGCACGGGGTCGCCCTCGTCCACCGGCAGCTTGACGGCAAACTCAACGCGCTCCGAGGCGCCGGGCTTGGTGGCGACGTTTTCCAGATACTGGTCGGGTGTAAGGATGTCCGCCAGAATTGCACCCAGCTGCACCTCGCCCAAAATACCGCGCGCCTTCACGTTGCCCAGCACGCGCTTAAGATCGCCCACGCCGGTGGCGATGGATTGCATGTCGCCCAGGCCCTTGTACACGGCCTCGAGCTGGTCGCTCACCTGCTTAAACGATGCCGACAGGCGGTCGTTGAGCGTGCGAGAGAGCTTCTCGTCCACCGTTGCGCGCATTTGATCGAGCTGCACGTTGTTGTCTTTGCGGATGGCGCCCAGCTGAGCATCGACCGTCTCGCGCACCTTGTCCAGGCGATGCTCGATGCCCTCGCGATTGGCGCCGAGCTGTTGGGCCGTCTCGCGGCGCAGGTCATCCATCCGGTCACCAGCTTGCGAGAACTCGCGTGCGATGGTCAGGTAACGTTGCTGCTCCACGGCCGCATCGGTCGTCTGCTGCTGCGCGATGGCATTGGCCGTGCGGCGGGTTTCGGCCAGCGCGACGTTCAGGGCATCGAGCGCGTTGTTAGCCTGCTCGAGTGCTGCCAGCGTTTCCGCGCTACTGTCGCCACGCTCCCGCAACTCGGCACGCAGGCTCTTGAGTTGGAGGGCGCAAGCCACAGCAACCCCCACCGCCACCAAGGCGATCACAACAAGCACGATATCAATAGCAGACATAGACTCCGCCCAACAGACTCAATCGGTCATCAATCAAAACCGCGATCAATCTTACCCCGCCACACGCACCGGGCGCCCGGCCCCTTCTTGGGCGCCCCTCTCCTCCGCATATTCCATAATGCGGCGCGCCGTCTCCCTGCTCACCTTTGAGTCATCGCCGGCTAAGTATGCGTACACGTTTCCCTTATTCAGATTCAAATCGCGGCAGAGACCGTAGCGCGTTACGCCCGATTCCCCTAGCGCTCCCAACGTTCTTTTTCGCATCAGGGCGTTGATCCTCCTGTCCGCCACCGGCTTTTCCTTCACCGCTCTATACGCACGCCAAACGTTGGCATAACGATTTGGGAGCTCACTTTTGGCGCATAGAGACGCCATGCTACCCGCTTGACCGTACAAGGATAAAACGTCTCGGTAATCCCGTTCCATCCACGAGCCCTCGGATAAACCCAGAACGTATTCGGCTTTTCCTTGCGCCAAAGCGAGCAAAAACAGAGGCTCCGCCACGCGCGGCGCATCCGTCGTCGCCTGCTCAACCAATTTTCTAAAACTCAGCGACCGCTGTCCGGATAGCTCTCGGCAATAGCCTTTTAAGAATCCCTCAAAGGTCAGATTCAACCGAGCACCTCCTTTTTGTATTGCCTGTATGCACAGACCATCTCTTGATAACTCCGCTCCGAAGGCGACGACGCCAGCGCCTCTCCCTCGTCGAATATAAGCCGTTCGAGCAACCCCCAATCAAGTCGGTCGACGAATGCCTGACTATGAAGATCGATGATGTCGTTCGGACGACAGGCATAGAGCTTCATTACCGCCAGGTCCTCCAAGGATGGCGTAAAGTACCTGATAAAACGCGCCCCAATATCCAAGGGAATCAAACGATCTTCGTAATTGAACGGCATCTGATTACAATATGCCACCGCCATACCATTCACCTCGGGGTATCGAGCTATGATCTCGCGGAGGCACCTATCTGCCTCAAACACATCAATGTCATGTGTAACCGAACGATTCGTCACATCGTTTAGCATGAAGGCGCTTCCTCCCACCAATACAACGTTCGGCCTGTCGTCTCTTGGACCTATTTCCAGCTCCGCCTCTTCGTCAATGCCCAAAAGAGTCTGTTCTAAATCCTGCTTATACATAACAAATCCTATTATTATTCATCTTCAATAATACTATTAAGTCGCATGACAGGACCCACAGGATGCGAGGATTCTACTCATGGCGATAATCCCTACACCCTAGAAGTCCTAATGTGACAAACGCTAACTCTCCCAGCCGGTGCGGATGGTTGCTATGACATCGCCTAGGCGCTGGCCGAGGGCTGACAGATGTTGGAGCACTTCGCTGGGCGAAGCACCGTTGAGGATGCAGGTGAGCGCATACGAGACCAAGAAAATCGCCGCAAGTCCCAGCGGAATGAGCACGATCATCGCCAATGTGCGCAGGCGCTGGCCCACGCGGCGACGACGCGCACGACGCTTGTCGAACGCGAGTTCCTGCGCATATGAATCTTGCTGTACGGAATAGGCCTCTGGTGCCGATTCGCACCCGGGCACAGTTGCAGGTACAGCAGCGGGCACGACATTTTGCGCAAAGGGCTGGGCTGCCGCCCCTTGCATTTGCATCTCCATGAGTCGTTGCTGCTGACGCAGCATGCGCTCAGCTTGTTGCTGCGGAGTCTCAAGAAACAGATCCATGCTGGCCTCCAAAATCGGAGCATTCGACGCTTACGACCAGCATCCCGCACCGCCATGACCGCGACAACGCAATCGCCGGCAATAGCCACAAAGTTTCTTTTGCTCAAAAGCTGTCGAAAAGCTCAACAACTCCCCTACCAGCACTTTCTCTGAGCTTTTTTCGCCAGCAATCTTTTGGCCTTCCACCCTTACGCCAACTGACCAAAATCTAACCAAAAGCTTGACGAAAATTGTGAAGACAGGGACCCCACACAAAAAGTGCCGCCCAATAGGGGCGGCACACAAACTTCTTATCAGCTTTTCTGTAGCGAGCACGCGACGACTCAACGCCGGAGCGCAGGGCAGGGAAACCTTTGCCTCGTGCGACCCTGCGAAGACGTGAGCGAGAGGGAAAGGTTTCCCCGCTCTGCGCTCCGTGGTCGGTGAGGACAGACTACATGCCCGCGAGACCGCGGGCGGCGGTGGCGCACATAAACGCCAAGGCTAAAATCACGAGCGAGCCCGCAATGTCTGCCAGCACGCCCATTGCACGACGCTCAAACAGCCAGCTCTCAAAGTGCGGGGCAACGTTGCGCCAAACACGCCACAGCAAGATGCCCATACCGATGACGCCCGGGATATTGAGCAGTAGGATCTCGGAGCACAAAAGACCGATCAGGTTGCCGGCGGCAAAACCAGCGTCGCCCTCGCAGTATTTGCGATAAATCATGTACAACATGTACGCCACAAACGGCTGCAGGCACGCAGAGATAAACGTAACCACCATCGAGGGGTCCTGAGAAAAGACATCGGTGAGTTTATCGACACTCGTGGCATCTTTCGAAGCCAAGAACAAGCCAATGACCACCACGGGCACCACGCCCAAGATAACCTCGACCAGAGTAAACAACTTAGCAGTCAGATCCTCGCTAGCCGTATTGAGGTGAGGCGCCCACTCAGGATGAGCATGCGCGCCGACCTTCTTGTCCTTCTCGGCACGATCGGCCTTTTTACCCTCGGCAACCCGACGACCAGGATCCTTGCGAGTTCCCGCCGCAGCAACCCGAGCCCGAGACTTCTTACCCATAACCAACACCTCACAAGAGGAAACGAATAGCCAACGCTACCCAGTGTACCCTCTAAGCAACGTCACCGCCCCAACCGGCCCCCACAAAAACGTGCCGCCCCATAAGGGGCGGCACACAAACTTTTTTATCAGCTTTTCTGTAGCGAGCACGCGACGACCCAAAGCGGGCCGGGAGGGCCGGACTACCTTCCCTCAACGCGACCCTGCGAAGCCGTGAGCGAGGAGGGAAGGTAGTCCGGCCCTCCCGGCCCAGCTCACGCTAGCGCCAAGCGCTAGTAGTTCACCACCTGCTCCTCAAAGTACGCCTTCGGGTGGTTACACACCGGGCACACCTCAGGCGCCTCGGCACCAACGTGCAGGTGCCCGCAGTTCAGGCACTTCCACACCTTCACGCCCTCACGCTCAAACACCTCGCCCGACTCGATGCGCTCGACGAGTTTGTTGTAGCGCTCCTCGTGGGCCTTCTCGACGGCGGCGACGCCACGGAACTTCTCGGCGATCTCGGCAAAGCCCTCCTCCTCGGCGGTCTTGGCGAACTCGTCGTACATCGTGGTCCACTCGTAGTTCTCGCCCGCGGCGGCGTCACGCAGGTTGTCCAGAGTGCCCGGAACGGCGCCGTCGTGCAGATACTTAAACCACAGCTTGGCGTGCTCGGACTCGTTGCCCGCCGTCTCGGCAAAGATATTCGAGATCTGAACGTAGCCGTCCTTTTTGGCCTTGGAGGCATAGTAGCGATACTTGGTGTGTGCCTGGGACTCACCGGCAAAAGCAGTCTCGAGGTTCTTCTTGGTCTGAGAGTTCTCAAAATCCATAGGTGTACTTCCCTTCAACACGTGCCGCCCATAGGCTTTGAGCGACCTTGTTTTTAGGATGCCCTCAAGCCGCGAATTTAAACCTTACAATCCCGTTCTTCAGATTTGAGCGGGCTACACACTCAACCAGCAATCGCCCTCGGCTCGGCAAAAGCCCTCGTGCTCCAGGTCAGCTAGAATGCCCGCGATCAAGTCGCACTCGACCGGCCCGCGACCGGCTGCCGCTTCCATCTCGTTAACGCCCACCACGGCATCAGCAAGCGTAATCCCCGCCGGCTGCCCATCGCGCGCTGCCAACAACATACGCACGATATGCGCGCGCTTTTGGCGGCGCGAGCCCTCAAACTTGGACTGACGACTATAGCCCGCCGACCGCCTGGACGGATTGGGCAGTGTCTTTTTAAGATACGCGCCGTAATCCAGCAATGCGTAATACCACGCGCGCGGCGTGTCGGCATCGTCTTGAGGCGCGGCAAAGGGCGCGATCTCGTCCGCCGCCGCACCGGGGGCCGCCGGACAGGCAGCTTGGATCAGCGGCACCAGTTCGCGATCGGGAACGGCCGGCACATCGGGAAAGAAATGATGCAAAAAGACCGTGCGCACATTGGTCTCCAAATACACGCCCGGAAGATCGAATGCAAACGAACGGATGCCCTGCGCCGTTGCCGGGCCAATGCCGGGCAGAGCGACCAAGTCACGCGTCTCGCGCGGAAACTCCCCATCCCAGTCCTCTACAACGCACTGTGCAGCCCTGTGAAGCGCCAAGGCGCGGCGATTATAGCCCATCCCCTGCCACGCATCCAAGACATCGGAAGGGACAGCCTGAGCGAGCGCCTGAACAGTCGGAAAGCGATCGAGCCACGCCGGCATACGCGTCTCCACGCGCGGCACCTGCGTCTGCTGCAGCATGACCTCGGAGAGCCAGATGATATACGGGTCGCGCGTTCGGCGCCACGGAAGGTCGCGATAACGCAAGACCCCTTCCGAACGAATCATCGAACGAAAGGGGTCCTGAATCATAGCTATACTCCTTATGCGGCGCTATTCCTCCCGGCAAGCGTACGCGCAGGCAGCGTACTCGGGAAACGCATCGCGATCGGCGAACTTGGGATCGACAGCCGGAAACTGGCGATGGGCGACGATATCGCCGAGCGAAACGGAATCGAGGTAGTCGCGCATCAACGCCTGGGCTCCGGCCCACAGGGGATGATAGCAGCACGCGCCCATGCGCGCACAGTCACCATCGGGGGCGGTGCAGTCGTTCATAACCATAGGGCCCTGAACGGCCTCGACGACCTGGCGGATAGTGACGTCGTCCGGACTGACCTTGAGACGCATGCCACCGTGGACGCCACGCAGGCTCTCCACAATACCGGCCTGGACCAAACCATGCTGAATCGAACGGGCAAACGAATACGGGACATTGACCTCTTCGGCAGCGGTGCGAACAGAAAGCAAACGCTCCGGATCCTCAGCAAGCATCGCCAGCATACGAAGGGCGTAATCAGTCTTCCTCGATATGTCCATTTTTCCCCTTTCAAGGAATACGAACAGCTCGAACGAGCTCCGGGGCCGAGCTTGTGTCGAGACGCTAAATGACCGCCAGGACATCAAAATGGTAAATCGGATATCCACTGAGTGCCGCGCTTGGAGCGAAATGCATCAGATGCGGCGCACAGTGCAATTTAGTATAACCTAACCCCCTGCCTCGTAGAACAGGTGTTGCGCAACAAAGCTGTTGTTCAGACAAATATACTTATTAGATTTTACTTGCGTTCCCGAAGGCGCGGGGATTCTGGGCGAAGATGCACCAGGGCGATCGTTCTATCGAAACAAAGTGCATCAAACGCAAAAAGCCACGTCCGAAGACGTGGCTTTAATTGCGTTGGCGGGAAGTACGGGGCTCGAACCCGCGACCTCCGACGTGACAGGCCGGCGCTCTAACCAAACTGAGCTAACTCCCCAGGCAGACGTTCGCGTTTGTTTCCGCTCGCGTGCGCTGCGGGGATTAGTATACACAGAAGTCTGTCTGGCGCGCAACAACTTTTTTGAAAAATTTTTTGGGTCCCTCCGGGAGGGTCTCCGGGGCTGAGGGCGGGGGTTAAGTTTGCTGCTCTACAGTCCTGCGCAAGACGGAAAGCACATTAAGTGCTTTCCTTTGCGTGCGGAACTCGCGACAAACTTAACCCCC
>CABUSD010000006.1:0-122213 GCA_902494165.1 uncultured Collinsella sp.
AGTACTGCGGGGTCAGCCCGTGGGAGGCCAGGGCGCCGCTGACCGGTGGACGGCACCGAGCCGTACGCTTGAACTGAGAAGGGGGAGGCCTCGCGGCCCCCTCTTTTTGCGTTTACGGGTATAAATGACTCATTTACGCCAGACGATTTAATTCTTTTTGGTATTGAGCTTTTATTTAAAGAAAATAAAACGAATAACAAGGGCAACTGCTATGGCTGCAATGATCAAAAGCAGGATTGTCAGTCGATGCTGCTTGCGTCGTTTACTTGATGAAACGAAGATTGATTTTCCCTGTTTTGGCGTTTCGAGATAGCGAGCCGAATGCGTCAAGGTTTGCTTTGGTCGAGGACCTCTTTGTTGATGAGCGGCGGATGCTTTCATCGGCTCATCACTAGCTGCGCTGCTTTTAGATAATGGTGCGTCTTTCAGATATACAGGGTCTCCCGAGGCGACGCCCATATGTTTACGTCCCGTTTGGGCATCCTCGAGCGTTTGATATCGATTTCTCGTCACATACTCGGGCTCCGGATCATTAATGGGCTCTTGCGAGATGTGGGGGCGATGGAACCGTGGCGGCTGCGTGGAAGTATCTTCCCCCTGCGTCGGCATAAACATATTGTTCTGGTTTTGGTCGTCCATGATGCCCTTTAGCTCGTTACCAACAACGTGTACGCGCTCATTGTAAGCCCCTCGCTATTTGTAGCTGCGAACATACTTGTTATTTAAGCTCTGGTTCAAAGAACCTTAACCTTCCTAAAACCTGAGTCATACACGCTTAGATATGCTTATAGTACTGGACTCAAAAAACTTTATAGTCGATGTATATATGAGCATCGGGTGGGCATATATAAGAGCGTCAAAAGAAGTCCCAGTCACCTAGAAGATGACTCGGCAGTCCTATAAAGGAGTGGTAAACATGGCAAGCATGGTTCCTTATCGTTCGGTTTTTGGCGTTCGTCCCTCTGCAAGCTCGTTGTTCGATCTGTTTGATGATATGAGCGACCTAGCGAACAGCTCGATTGCCTCTAAGGCGTTCCCCGTTGACGTTGAGGATAAGGGCGATGGCTATGAGGTCAAGGCTTATCTGACCGGCGTCGCCAAGGACGATATCGATGTTGAGCTTAACGAGGGCCGCCTGTCCATTAGCGTGAATGTCGAGGAAGACGAGGAGAACGAGGGCAAGAACTTCCTGCAGAAGGAGTTCAGCTCGTACAGTGCGACGCGTGGCGTGTATCTCAAGGATGCTTCGAGCGAGGGTCTCTCGGCTAAGTACGCTGACGGCATCCTGACCGTTACGGTTCCCAAGATCGTCGAGAAGAAGAACGTTACGAAGATTTCCATCGACTAACTTCGTTGGTGTTCTGCGCTATTAAGAGATAACAAAAGGGGCCGGGAAGCGATTCCCGGCCCCTTTTGCTGTCTAGGACAGTCTATTGAATGGTTGCTGGTTGATATTGACTTGCAGGACGTATTGAGAGCTTCCGCGTCCCTTGAAGGAGGGTGGCGGAACTGCCGAGCTCGTCATCTAGGGTTGCGGCTAGAGCTTTGGCATAGCTTTTGACGGTAAGGCTTGGACGATTGTTGTCTTGGCTGATATGCATGGCAATGAGCTGTTCGGTGCGATCGGTAACAAGTTCGCGCGCGGCTTCGGCGGCTTGGTCGTTGGAGAGGTGTCCCCTTGCAGACAGGATGCGCTCCTGAAGAAAGCGGGGATATTCTCCCTCGCGCAGCATGGTCACATCGTGATTGCTTTCGAGTGCGAGGACTCGGCAATCTTCGAGGGTGTTCATGGCTTGGCTCGATAGCTCACCGGTGTCGGTGGCAAAGCCGATGGAATCATCGAGGGCGTCGAATCGATAGCCGACTGGATTGATGACATCGTGTGATGTTGAGTAGGTTTGCACGTGGATGCCGGCAATGGATAGGGTGTCACCGGGATCGAATTCCTCGACAGGCATATGCGAAAGATTTTCTTTGCTCGAAAGTGTACCCCTGCTGGCAAAGAGGGGGCCGTGCCAGTGCTTGCACCAGACATCGAGACCCTTGATGTGATCGCTATGCTCATGAGTAATGAGAAGAGCCGAGACGTTGTCTGCCGAGAGCTCCAGTTCCGCGATGCGCTTTAATGTCTCGCGGCGAGAAAGACCGTCGTCAATCATGATAAGCCCCCGGGGGCCTTCGATGAGCGCGCAGTTGCCTTTTGAGCCGCTGCCAAGGATATGAAGGTGCAGACGAGACATAAGATTCCAAAGGATACAATGGGTGCGAACGAATAGAGGAGGAAGCAAATGCCAACGGTATCTCAGCATTACGGACATCATGCCGCATCGCGGGCTGATGATAAAGCCCTGGCAACGCGGCAGACGGCTGCCCCCGTGGTGCTCATGGTATCAGGTGGTGCGGACTCGACGGCTTTGCTCCTTATGGCGTGCACATCAAAGTTGGATATTCTGGATGGGCGTGGTGTAGCCCCCATCGCGCGTGAGCGACTGCACGTGCTGCACGTGAACCATCATCTGCGCGGCGAGGCATCCGACGGCGACGAGGCCTTCGTGCGCGGCCTATGCGCACAATATGGCTTGCCGCTGTGTGTTGAGCATGCCTATTTTGATGATGAATCGGGCAATATCGAGGCGGCTGCCCGCGAGGTGCGCTATGCCGCGGCGCGGAGGTATGTTCGCGAGCTCTGCGCTCAGACGGGGGCACCGCGAACGGCGGCTCGTATCTGCACTGCGCACACGTCTTCTGATCGCGCGGAAACGTTTTTGATGAACGCGATTAGGGGTTCGGGGCCCGCTGGTCTATCGAGCATTCCTCGCCGGAGGAATATCGTGGTGCGTCCCTTGCTCGACCTGACTCATGATGAGCTCGTAGGCTATCTGCAGGTGCATGGTCAGCCGTGGCGAGAGGACGAGAGCAACGAGGACGTGTCGTACTTGCGTAACTACGTGCGCCATCGGGTGATGCCGGTGGTGGCGCAGCGCAACGCGAGCGTCTGTAAGACGATTGGCGCCGCCTGCGAGATCCTAGGCGATGAGGACGCCTTTCTTTCCCAGCTTTCCGCACAGGCGTTTCGAAGCTGCCTGCGTAAGGAGGCGGCGGGTGCACTGGTGCTCGATGCGCGCCGTCTTGCCGCGGCCGAGGTGGTGATTGCTCGGCGCATGGTGCGACTGGCAATTAAACGTATCGACCCCGACGCTCGCCCGGAGATGCGGCATGTGGAGCGCGTGCTCGCCTGTGTCGCCGAAGGCTCGGGTTCGCTCACTCTGCCGGCGGGAATCGATGCACGCGTGGAGTTTGGCATGCTGTCATTCAAGGCCCCGGCGGCGCGCGAGGGGTTAGTTGCCGATTGGGTCACCATTCCCGGTCGATTGCCGCTAGGGGCGGGCCGCATCCTGGTGGCAGAGCCGATGGCTGTGGAGCCGGGGTGTGATATTGTGCGCCGTGCCCGCGAACTCGCGGGTGCCGGAGGGGTGGCCGCTATGGTGGATGCCGCGACGCTGGGCTTTGCTGATCGCGATAGCGAACGGATGCTCGCCGGCTCGCGCGGGGAGATCCCCTCCGAGGCACGTTTGGCGCGTCTGTGGGTAGACGGTCCCGTGCCGGGGGATGTGATGTGTCCGTTGGGCATGAGTGGGCGAAGTAAGAAGGTGTCCGACCTGCTCAACGAGGCTCGTATTCCCGTCTCTGAGCGCGCAGGCGTTCCTGTGGTGAGAACGGCTCCGGGAGGTGCCGTGGTGTGGGTCGCCGGAGTTCGCGCGGACGAGCGTTTTAAGTGCACGGCCGCAACGCGCGTGGCATATCTGCTTCGTGTGGTCGATGCGGAATAGCGTCCCACGCCAGCTATTCTGTGCGACGTTGACGGTATTCCCGCGCTGATGGCGTACGGGCTGGAAAATATACCCCGTGCGCTGCTAGAATGTGAAGTTCGCGTCCATACGGCGGTGTGTGGGCGATAAGCACAAGAAAGGGTTGTCATGGCTTCTCAACATCCGGATATCGAGAAGGTTCTGTTCACGCAGGAGGATATCGACGGTATCGTCTCTCGTCTAGGCGAGCAGATTACTCGCGACTACGCGGGTAAGGATCTGGTGCTGATTGCGGTCCTGCGCGGCGCCGTGGTCTTTATGGGCGACCTGATGCGTAAGATCGAGCTGCCGACCAACATCGATTTCATGGCTGTTTCGAGCTATGGCGACGGTGTGAAGTCCTCGGGTATCGTGCGTATCATTAAGGACCTGGATATCGACATCCGCGGTCGCGACGTGCTGATCGTCGAGGACATTCTGGACTCGGGCCTGACGCTCAAGTATCTGATGAAGAACCTCGAGAGCCGCAAGCCCGCTTCTCTGGAGGTCGCTGCCTTCCTGTGGAAGGACGTTGAGGACCGCGTCTCGGCCATCACGCCCAAGTATGTTGGAACCCATTGCCCCGATGCCTTTGTGGTGGGCTACGGCCTCGACTATGCCGAGCGCTATCGCAACCTTCCGTATCTGGGCATTTTGAAACCGGAGGTTTATTCGTAAGATGCCCGACGACCGTAACGACAACAATTCCCAGACTCCCCGGGACCCAAAGATCCCGGGGATGCCCGGAGGCAAGAAGCCAACGCGTACGGGCTGGCTGTATTTTCTTTTGGCTTGCGCGCTTCTGGGCTATGCCTTCTTTAATATGGGCTCCGGCTTTGCCAGCTCCAGCAATACCGTTAAGCTCGCGACGAGCGAGATGGTCAGCGCCATCAAGCAGGATCGCGTCGAAGATCTGACCTATACGGTTCAAGACGGAAGCGTGACGGGTCATTACTGGAAGACGAAGAAGGACAAGGGCGATACGAGCGAGCTCAAGAGCTTCTCCTCGACCTATGTCGGCTCCGATTCGCTTGCCGAGCTCATGGCGGAGCACCCCGATACCAAGTACATCGTCAACACCAACGATCCCGATTTTTGGGGCGACTTGGCGATGAGTGTGCTTCCGACGATCGCCCTTATCGCCATCATGTTCTACTTTATGCGCCAGATGATGGGCGCCAACAACAGGAACATGCAGTTTGGCAAGACCAACGCCAAGACCAACGAGGCCACACGCCCCAAGGTCAAGTTTGAAGACGTTGCCGGCGTGGACGAGGCAGTCGAGGAGCTCGAGGAGATCCGTGACTTTTTGAGCGATCCGGATCGCTATCGCAAGCTGGGCGCCAAGATCCCGCGTGGCGTGTTGCTGGTTGGCCCTCCGGGCACCGGTAAAACGCTGCTGGCCAAGGCCGTTGCCGGCGAGGCGGGCGTGCCGTTCTTTAGTATCTCGGCTTCCGACTTTGTCGAGATGTTCGTAGGTGTCGGCGCCAGCCGTGTGCGTGACCTCTTTAAGGAGGCCAAGTCCCAGGCCCCGTCAATCATCTTCATCGATGAGATCGATGCTGTGGGACGTCAGCGCGGAGCTGGCTTGGGCGGCGGTCACGACGAGCGCGAGCAGACGCTCAACCAGCTGCTGGTCGAGATGGACGGCTTTGAGGAAAGCGAGTCGGTCATCCTGATCGCCGCGACCAATCGCCCCGATATTCTGGACCCGGCATTGCTGCGTCCCGGCCGTTTTGACCGTCAGGTTACGGTCGACCGTCCGGATGTGAAGGGCCGCGAGCAGATCTTGCGCGTGCATGCCGAGAACAAGCCGATGGACGAGGACGTTAAGTTTGAGAAGCTCGCCCAGATGACCGTTGGCTTTACTGGTGCCGATTTGGCGAACCTGCTCAACGAGTCTGCGCTGCTGGCCGCTCGCCGTCATCGTTCCGTGATCTCGATGGACGAGGTCGAGGAATCGATGGAGCGCGTGATTGCCGGACCGCAGCGCAAGGGTCGCGTGATGACCGAGGCCGAGCGCACCACGATTGCCTACCACGAGAGCGGTCACGCCCTGGTGGGCCACATCCTGGAGCACTCCGATCCGGTCCACAAGATCTCGATCGTCAGCCGCGGTCAGGCTCTGGGCTACACGCTGCAGCTTCCGCAGGAGGACCACTTCCTCAAGACTAAGAACGAGATGCTCGACGAGCTTGCCGTGTTCTTGGGCGGTCGCGTTGCCGAGGAGCTCATGTGCGATGACATTACGTCGGGTGCGAGCAACGATCTGGAGCGCGCAACCAAGATGGCGCGCGAGATGGTCACGCGCCTGGGCATGAGCGAGGAGCTGGGCACGCAAGTGTTTGGCGAGGCGCAACATCAGGTGTTCCTTGGTCGCGATTACGCCGATCACCAGGATTACTCCGAGGAGACGGCGCGCCGCATCGATATCGAGGTTCAGCGCATTATGCGTGAGGCCCATCGTCGTGCGGTCGAGATCCTGGACGCCCGTCGCGATCAGCTCGATCTGATGGCGAAGGTGCTGCTTGAGCGCGAGACCGTCGAAGGCGACGCCGTGAACGCCCTGCTCGACAACGAGTGGGATGCCTACCTTGAGCGCGAGGGCGATATCCTGGCGGCCAAGGAGGAGCGCAACGCCAAGGCGGCCGGCATGCCGACCAAGAAGCGTGCGCCTCGCATGAGCGAGGAGGAACTTGCGGCAGATGCCGCGGCCTTTGCGCAGGCGGCCATGCAGGAGGATGCCGAAGCCGCATCCGATGATGCTGACGATGACCATGCCGTCGTCGGTGCCGATGTCGACACCGACGACGACGCCGACAAATAGTCTTTGTGGCGAAAGCCTCCGCGGGGAAACCTGCGGAGGCTTTTTCTTTTGAGCGATATGGGGCCGTCTGTTGATTGGGGACAGACTTAAATGAGCGTTTTCACGCATTTAAGTCTGTCCCCAATCAACATTGCTGCGGCACTTTGCTCGGCTAAAGCGTACAATAGCGCCTATGCGAAAGGGGAACAGATGATCAACGAAACTATGTATGCTCGCGGTGCGGAAAGCTCCATCATCCGTGAGATTTTTAGCTATGGCCTTGAGCGCAAGGCGCAGATCGGTGCGGAAAACGTATTCGATTTTTCGCTGGGCAATCCGAGCGTTCCGGCGCCGGCTGCCGTGGCTGAGTCGATTAAGAAGGCCCTGGAGCTGCCGAGTGATCAGTTGCACGGCTACACCCCCGCTCCGGGCCTGCCGCAATGTCGAGCAGCCGTCGCCGAATCGCTCAACCGTCGCTTTGGAACGAACTATGAGGGTAAGGACGTCTTTATGACGGTGGGTGCCGCGGCTTCGCTCACCTGTACGCTCAACGCCGTTACGAACCCGGGCGACGAGGTTATTGTTATCGCCCCGTACTTTCCGGAGTATCGCGTTTGGATTGAGAAGGCCGGCTGCACGTGTGTTGAGGCGCCTGCTGATGAAGACACGTTCCAGCTGAGCGTGGACAACGTGCTCAAGGCGATCACCGATAAGACGGCTGCCGTCATTATCGACTCGCCCAACAATCCGACCGGTGCCGTATATACATGCGACACGCTGACGCGACTGGCCAATGTTCTGCGCGAGGCCAACGCTCAGCGCGATTCCGAGAATCCGATTATGCTCATCTCGGATGAGCCGTACCGCGAGATCGTGTACGGTGCCGAGGTGCCTTGGGTGCCCTCGATCTACGAGCACACCATCGTGTGCTACTCGTATTCCAAGTCGCTGTCGCTGCCTGGTGAGCGCGTGGGTTGGATCTTGGTTCCCAACACCAATCCGCAGGCTGCCCGTCTGATGCCGGCTGTTGCGGGTGCTGCCCGTACGCTGGGCTTCGTGTGCGCGCCGGCGCTCTTTCAGCGCGTAATTATCGACTGCATCGATGAGCCGAGTGACGTTGAGGCCTATGCACGTAACCGCACCGCGCTTACCGACGCACTAGCGGAGTATGGCTACACCTATGTTGAGCCGGATGGCGCGTTCTACCTATGGGTGAAAGCGTTGGAGTCCGATGCGAATGCGTTTTGCGAGCGCGCAAAGAAGTATGAGTTGCTTGCGGTTCCCTCGGACAGCTTTGGTATGCCGGGTTGGTTCCGCCTGGGCTATTGCGTGAGCTACGAAACGATTGTCAATTCGCTACCCGCTTGGAAACAGTTGGCGGACGAGTATCGTTAAAAGTAAAGCGCTCTGCCTACAATGTTTTACGTGAAACGGGGTTTGGTGTTAAGCCGGACCCCGTTGTCATGGACGTTGTGTCTTTGGGATGGAGTGGTTTTACGACTATCGAAGGCTATGCGTACAATGAATATAAGCGACGGCCGTGCCAGATAAGGAGACCTGATGCCCTACCTGCTTTCTTGTGACATTCATACCCATACGATGTTCTCTGCGCATGCATATTCGACCATTGAGGAGAATGTGTACTGGGCGGCAGAGCGTGGTCTGCAGGTGCTCGGATCTGCCGACCATTTGAGCTCTATGGTTACGGCTTGCCCCAATGACCTGCGCAGTTACCAGTTCTTTATCAACCAGGATATCTGGCCGCGCATTTGGAGCGGCGTGCTGGTGCTGCGTGGTGCCGAGGCCGATATCGTTTCGCTGGACGGAAGCCTGTTTGGCGAGGACACTCCTGTCACGCTCGATATTGCCGGCGATTCGTACAGCCGTCAGCATTCGCTGTTCGATTTGGTTACGCGTAATTTGGATTATTTGGTTGCAAGCGTGCATAATCCGCAGATTGCTGGGGGCGCGACGCTGGCCCAGACGACCGAGATGTATATCAATGCCCTGGAGCACCCCAAGGTGTTCATGCTGGGTCACACGGGGCGTTCGGGCGTGCCGTTCGATATCGACGAGGTGCTGTTGGCAGCTAAGGCCAAGCACAAGATTATCGAGATCAACAACCATAGTCTTGAACACGGTGTCGACACTGAGCATTGGGCCGTATGCCGCAAGATTGCCGAGCGCTGCGCCGAGCTGGGCGTGGGCATTGGTGTGTCGACCGATGCCCACATTGGCATGGCCATTGGCAAGCTCGATCACGCGCGTAAGATGCTCGACGAGATTCACTTCCCGCTGGATTTGATCGTGACGCGCGACCGCGAGACGCTGCTGCGCGAGATGGCGGCAGCCGGCGTGTGCGATCTGCGCAATGGGATGTAGCGGAGTTTATAAACCAAGCGAAGGGGGCGGCCCAGGCGGGTCGCCCCCTTTCTTGTGCCGGTGGATTAGCGGCGTTCGAGGACCGCTACGGTTTCGGTGTGGTCGGTGTGAGGGAACATGTCGACGGGCGTGATCTTGAGCAGGCAATAGCCTCCGTCGAGGAGCTGATGCAGGTCGCGCTCTTGAGTTACGGGGTTGCAGCTGATATAGGTGATGCGGCGCGGCTTAAGCGCGCAGGCAGCTTCGAGGAACTCGGGCGTGGAGCCGGCGCGCGGCGGATCGATGGAAAGGACATCGACCCGCTCGTTGTTATCGGCGGCATCCAGGATGTAATCGGTGGCGTCGTCGGCCATAAACCAAGCGCTGCGGGTGAGGCCGTTGAGCTCGGCATTGCGGCGTGCGTCGGCAATGCCCGCCGGGTTGCGCTCCACGCCGAGCAGCATAATGCCGATACCCTTGTTCTGGGCATCTTTAGCTGCGCAAAGACCGATGGTACCGCTGCCACAGTAGGCATCCATGAGCACATCGCCCTGGTGCAAATCCATGCCGTCGATAGCGAGCTGATAGAGCAGCTCGGTCTGTTGCGGGTTGGTCTGATAAAACGCGGTGGGGGAGATGTCGAATTCGCAGCCGAGCAGCTGGTCGCGCATGCACTCGGCGCCATATACAATGCGGGTTTCCTCGCCGAGGATGGCGTTGCCGGGACGTCCGTTGATGTTTTGGGCGACGGTGACGATGCGCGGATCGAGTGCGGCGACAGCCTCAAAGAACTCCTGCGCATGCGGCAAGTCGCGCTGAGCGGTCACGAGCGTGACCATGACCTGGTCGGTACGCCAGCCGCAGCGGACGACGGCATAGCGAAGCAAACCAAGATGCTTGTCCTCATTAAAGGCGGGAATATGCAGCCGCTCAGCTTCGCGTGCGATGCCGTTGAGAATCTGACGGGCACCCGGTGCCTCGACAGGACACTCGGGTACGGCAACGATCTTGTGCGTGCCGCGCTCAAAGAAACCGCAACGGACAGCACCCTCCTTACCGGGAGCAAAGGGAGTGGCGGCCTTATGGCGAAAACCGCGCGGCGCAGGATATTTGCCCGGGTCGCCCAGGGTGACGCCCATACCGCGAATGGGGTCGACGCTAATGCCCTCGCGCTCGCAAAGGGTAGCAAAAAGCTCCTCCATGGCGGCCTGCTTAGCTGCCAACTGCTTTTTATAAGGACGATTGAGCGCCGTGCACCCACCGCAAGATTTCATGATCGAACAGGGAGACTTGGGGTCCACGGCCTTACGCGCAGACGAAACCCGATCTTTATGCGAGCGCTTGGAACGAGTCTGAGGCGCTTTATCCCCGCCTCGACGAGAGTCAGAACGCTTGGCCTTAGCCTTGCCCTTGGCCGACTTACCCTTCGCGTCCTGAGACGACTTGGATTTCTTAGAAGATTTTTTCTCCTCTGACCCCTCAGCCGCCTCGATCAAAGCACGACGAGCCTTACGCTCCGCACGAGATTCTGCCATGAATTAACCCCACTAATTTACAAATTGAAATCTGAAAGCATTGTACCGTGCCAAGTTAGCAGACGATATGCAAGCGCCCATTTCATGTCAGCGATAAGTCCAACGATGTTTGCCCGGCGTGGGCGGGGAGCGGCGCGTAATTAAGTTTATCGCGAGTTCCGCACGCAAAGGAAAGCACTTAATGTGCTTTCCGTCTTGCGCAGGACTGTAGAGCAGGAAACTTAATTACGCGCCGCTCCCCGCCCACGCCGGGCAACCTCTCCCTTGTACTTTATCAAGGTAGAGTGTATGATTCTGGACGTTACACGACTCACTTTACTTAACTAAAGTGCCATCAAGGGGGAATACCATGAACACCGATATGTCTCGTCGTCAGTTTGTTGGTCTAGCCGGCTCGCTCGCCACGGTGCTGGGCCTTGGTCTTGTCGGTTGCGGCGGTGGTGCCGGCAAGGGCTCTGCTGCCGGTTCTGCCGCAGCCAAGGATGTGAAGGGCGCTGCGGAGTCCAAGAAGCTCGTGGTGGGCTTTGATAAGTCCTATCCTCCGTACGGCTTTGTGGGCGACGATGGCGAGTACACCGGCTTTGATCTCGATCTGGCCAAGGCTGTTGCCGATAAGCAGGGCTGGGAGGTCAAATACGAGGCCATCGACTGGGACGCCAAGGATACGCTGCTTAACTCGGGCGCCATCAACTGCATCTGGAACGGCTTTACCATGGAGGGCCGTGAGGACGACTACACGTTCGCCGAGCCGTACATGCTCAACGAGCAGGTGCTGGTGGTCAAGAAGGATGCGGGCATCAAGGGCTGGGACGATCTTGCCGGCAAGACTGTGATTACCCAGACTGATTCCGCTGCGCAGGACGTGCTTGAGGGTGACCAGAAGGATCTGGCAGCGACGTTTGCCACGCTCGACACGATCGGCGAGTACAACACGGCCTTTATGCAGCTCGAGAGCGGCGCGGTCGATGCCGTGGCGTGCGATCTTTCGATTGCCCAGTATCAGCTTGCCGCCAAGCCCGATGCCTATACGCAGCTTGATGAGCCGCTGTCCAGCGAGCACTACGCCGTTGGCTTTAAGAAGGGCGACACCAAGTCGGCCGATGCTGTAGCCGAGTCGCTCAAGGCGCTCTACGAGGACGGCACGGTCAAGGACCTGTGCGACAAGTACGCAAGCTATGGTCTATCTTTCGATAATTGGGTGCTCAAGTAATGTCTATTCAGGTCATGATGCAGATGCTTGGCCAGGGATTCTTGGTCAGTTTGCAGTTGTTTGTGCTGACGCTGCTGGGGTCGATTCCGCTGGGAATTCCCGTGGCGTTTATGCGCATGAGCAAAATCGCGCCGCTTCGCTGGATTGCGCGCATCTATATCTCGGTCATGCGCGGTACGCCGCTCATGCTGCAGATGTTTGCCATCTACTTTGCCCCGTACTACGTGTTTGGCATTTCGCTCACGCCCGATTCCAAGTGGACGGCGTGCGTCGTGGCGTTCATCATCAACTACGCCGGTTACTTTGCCGAGATCTATCGCTCGGGCCTGCAGTCCATTCCGCGCGGTCAATACGAGGCCGCCGAGGTGCTGGGCTACTCGCGCCTGCAGACGTTTCTGTATATCGTGATGCCGCAGGTCGCCAAGCGTATTCTGCCGGCGATGGGCAACGAGATCATCACGCTGGTCAAGGACACGTCGCTGGCGTTTGCCATTGGCGTGGGTGAGATGTTCTCGACGGCCAAGGCGCTGGTCGCCTCGCAGGTGAGCATGGTGCCGTTTGCGATCGCGGCGCTGATCTACTGGGTCTTTAACTTTGTGGTCGAGATGCTGCTGGGCGCCGCCGAAAAGAAGCTGGACTATTATCATGACTAACTCAGTGATGAAAATCGAAAACGCGCGTAAGGCGTTTGGCGGCAATGAGGTGCTCAAGGATATCTCGCTCGAGGTAAAGCGTGGCGAGGTCGTGGCGATTATCGGGCCTTCGGGTGGCGGCAAGTCCACGCTGCTGCGGTGTGCCACGCTGCTCGAGACACTCGACGGAGGCTCGCTCTCGTTTGGTGACCTTGCCGTTGCGACGGATGCGGGTTCGGGCGCGGTCTATGCGAAGGGCGATGTACCCAAGCAGGCGCGCTCGCGATTCGGCCTGGTGTTCCAAAATTACAACCTGTTCCCGCACTATACCGTGATGAAAAACATCATCGACGCGCCGATCCGCGTGCTTAAGCGCCCGCGCGAGCAGGCGGAAGCTCGTGCGCATGAATTGATTGCTCAGATGGGGCTTGTGGGCAACGAGAACAAGGTTCCGTGTGAGCTTTCGGGCGGTCAGCAACAGCGCGTGAGTATTGCCCGCGCCCTAGCGCTCGACCCGGAGATCCTGTTCTTTGACGAGCCGACCTCGGCACTCGATCCCGAGCTGACGGCCGAGGTGCTGCGTGTCATTAAAGACCTTGCGGCGCAGAATATGACGATGGTGATCGTGACCCACGCAATGCAGTTTGCGCGCGATGTTGCCGATCGTGTGGTCTTTATGGATGGCGGCCGCATTGTCGAGGAGGGGCCTGCCGATCAGGTTATCGACCATCCGCGCGAGCAGCGCACGCGTGAGTTCTTGAGCCGTATCGAGGGGTAGGCTCAGGTATTTACTCAACTATTAATTGAGGCGAAGCCGCCGCAGGTCTTACGGTCTGTGGCGGCTTTTTGTTTGCATCGACGGGGTTCAATAATCGCCCCACAAGCTTGTCTCTTCCTCTCGCCGCCTGTATTCATACGTGTGCCGAAAGGTATGCATGGACAGCCGCCCGTGAGGGTAGGGTGGTGGCATAGGACATTTGGAGGGTGAGTCGGCTCGGCTGCCGACCATGCTGCTCCCGGGATGGCACCGACCGCGAACTCTCCCCGTTGGCGTCGCGCATTGCGCGCGGCCCTGCAAGGAGGTCATCATGGGTGCTCCCAAGACCGGTAACGTAAGGAACGTGGTGCTCGTAGGCCAAGGCGGGGTGGGCAAGACTTCACTCGCCGAAGCCATGCTCCACCTTTCCGGCAAGACCGCCCGCCTGGGCGGCCACGACGGCACCAAGCCCACGCTCGACTATGACCCCGAAGAGGTTAAGCGTTCATTCTCCATCTCGACGACCATCGCGCCGATCGACTGGAAGGGCGCGCGCATCAATGTGCTCGATGCCCCGTGTTACCCCGATTTTATCGGCGACGCCTTTGCCGCGATGAGCGTCTGCGAGACGGCTCTGTTTGTGGTCGACGCCGAGGCCGGCCCGCAGCCTACGACGGTTAAGCTCTGGTATGCCGCCGAGGACCTGCGCCTGGCGCGTGCGGTGTTCGTAAACCGCCTGTCGCGCTCCGAGGCCAGCTTTGCGACCACGATGGACCTGCTGCAGGAGCGCTTTGGCACGCGCCTGGGCGCCGTGACCCTTCCCTGGGGCGAGGGCGAGGACTTTGACGGCATCATCGACCTGGTGCGCATGAAGGCGCGCCATTGCAACGGCACCGAAGCCGTTGAGTCGGAGATTCCCGAGGAGTATCGTGCCCAGGCCGAGGAGGCCCATGACCATCTGTGCGAGCTGGTGGCCGAGGCTGACGACGAACTGATGATGAAGTACTTGGAAGGCGAGGAGACGCTGACGCAGGAGGAGCTTGAGGGCTTGCTGTCGAAGGCGATTGCCGAGCGCATCTTTGTGCCGGTCTTTGCGGGCGATTGCATTAAGGAGCAGGGCGTCAACTCGCTGATGGACGACATCGCCACGTACTTCCCGGCGCCGACGGACTACGGCGAGATGCCGCTCATCGACGGTGATTCGCTCAAGATTTCGAGCGACGATGACCGTCCGGTGGCCTTTGTGTTTAAGACGCTGGCCGATCCGCAGCAGGGCCGCATCAGCTTTATCAAGGTGCTGACGGGCACGCTTGAGCCGGGTCTTGAGCTGATCAACGCGCGTACCCGCAAGAGCGATCGTCTGGCTCACCTGTATGTGATGTGCGGCCGCGACATGACCGAGGTCGGTCATGCCTATGCCGGTGACATCATCGTGGCGCCCAAGCTGGCTGCCGAAACGGGCGATACGCTTTCCATTACCGGTAAGGTCGAGGCTGCGGCGTTTAAGTTCCCCAACTCGCAGTACCGCATTGCCATCGAGGCCGAGAATCGCGGCGACGAAGAGAAGCTCTACACGTTTATCGAGAAGGCCTGCAAGGCCGATCCGACCATGAGCATCGACCGCGACGAGGAGACTGGTCAGACCATTATCTCCGCCGTTGGTGAGGCGCAGGTTTCGGTGCTGCTCAACCGTTTGGAGGATCGCACCAAGGTCGTGGCAAAAAGCGTGCCGATCCGCATTCCGTATCGCGAGACCATCCGCCGCACGGCGAGTGCCCAGGGCCGCCACAAGAAGCAGACTGGCGGTGCCGGTCAGTACGGCGACTGCTGGCTGCGCGTGGAGCCACTCATTGGACCCGACGGCACGAGCGATGGCTATGAGTTTGTAGACGAGGTCGTGGGTGGCCGCATCCCGCGCTCGCTCATCCCCGCCGTGGACAAGGGCGTCCAGGAGACCATGAAGGACGGTATTATTGCCGGCTATCCGCTCACGGGCATTCGCGTGGCTGTGTACGACGGCTCGTATCACAGCGTCGACTCCAACGAGATGGCATTTCGCGCGGCGGCTCGCATCGGCCTGCGCAAGGCATGCGCCGATGCCGACCCGGTGGTGCTGGAGCCCATCGAGGAAATCACGGTGACTATCCCCGAGAGCTACGCCGGCGCCGTGATGGGCGACATCTCGGCCTCGCGCGGTCGCGTGACGGGCATGGAGACCGATGAGCGCGGAGACACCGTGGTCATTGCCCAGGCGCCGCTGGCAGAGCTGGCGGATTACTCGACGCGCCTGCGCTCTATCACGCGCGGCACGGGTGACTTTACCATGAAGCCCGCTGGCTACGAGCAGGTTCCCTATGACGTTCAGGCCAAGCTGGTCGAGCGCTATGAGGAGGGTCGCGCCAAGTAGCGTGCGATTTTGCCTGCAATGTAGGTGCTGACGAAAAGGCCACCCTGGGTAACCGGGGCGGCCTTATTTGATTCCTTGGGGACGGAGGAAAACGGATCATTTTTTGGGTTACGGGCAGCTTGGTCGGCCCTAAACTCCCGAGGTCTGATTGCGGCCGGTGGCGTAGTCGATCTGCACGTGCGGCTGCAGGTTGTAGCAGTATACGTGGAAGCAGAGGGTCTTGCCGTGGTCCTCGACCGATTGCGCCTCAAGGCGCACGCCACGGCAGACAAGTTCCTCTTCGTTATACATGGGCGTGACACGGTAGAGCACATGGTTACCCGTATCGCGGATGTAGCCGAGAATCTGCTCTTCAAACGGCAGCATGCCCGTCTCGTTGAGATAACGCGTGCCGGTGAGGAGATTCTTGCGGTTGGCGTTTTCGCCGCAGAGCGACCAGGCGATGAGGTGGCAGCGGTTGTAGAGGCTCTGGCCCGGAATAAAGTCGTAGCGCTGCTGGTGCCAACCGGCGGGGTGGATGCGCGAGATATCGCCGCGCTCGCCTTGACCAAGTGATTCGGGGCCCACGCAGGCGAGCGCTTTGCGGGTGCGGCCCAAGCTGTCGAGCTTGGAGAACTTCTTAAAGCAGCCCTCTTCGATGGCGCGCTCGTATTCATCGAGCGTGAATGACGGCGTGCCGAGCGGGTGCGTGCTGTCGGCGCGCAGAGCAACGTAGGGGTTGCCGGCGTAGTCGGGAATGCTGCTGAGATATACGCCGCGGGCGCGGTCGAGATCGGGGTTTTCGACCTCGTCGATGGGGGTAGCGGTACTGTCGGCGGAGCCGTCGTCACCGGTGTCGGTTGCGGCGGAATCGGAGCCATCGCCAGAGGCTTGGCTATTTTGAGAGTCCGAGGAGCTCTCTGTTCCCGATTCGAGTCGGGCAACCAGGTCTGCCTCGTCGTCGGTGCGGCTGGGACTCTCGTTTTGTTTCTCGGCCAGAGCTACCGCCTGCTCATCGCTTTGCGGCGACAGCAGCTTGGGCGCTCCGTCGAGCGACCCTGTGAACAGCGCAAACCCCAGCACCACGGCGGTGCCGATGGAAAGTACTTGCTTGTAGGCGGACTTGCGCGACATGAAGGCTCCTGGATAGACGGTTGGGAATCTACCAGTCTAGCAGGAGACGCCGCAGGACGTTTGCTCGGCAGAATACGTAAGATGCGGGACAAACGCTGCTGATGAGGTTGTACCGTATAGGCTGGGAAAGCGATACGCTATTCTTCGTTGAGAACAATGACAGAGAGAAGGCCCCATGCCCGACATTATCCGTATAAGCGACGCGCGGCTTGAGGAGCTTATCGCCGAGGACGTCCCCTATATCGATCTTACGACGCATATCCTGGGAATCGGTGAGGCGCTCGGTGCGATGGAGTATTACACGCGCGAGAACTGCGTGCTTTGTTGCACGGAGGAGGTTGTGCGTATGGCAACTATGCTGAACCTGACGGTCGAGTGGTTTGAGCCCTCGGGAACAAAGGTTGAAGTCGGGCGATCTTTTATGCGTGTATGCGGTTCGGCCGCCAATTTGCATCTGCTATGGAAAGTCGGCCTAAATATGTTCGACCACTACTCGGCTGTGGCAACCAAGACGCGCAAAATGGTCGACGCCGCGCATGCTGCCAACCCCATGTGCGAGGTGCTGACGACGCGAAAGAGCATGCCGGGCAATAGGGACCTACTGACCAAGGCGGTCGTTGCGGGCGGAGCGTTTCCACATCGCATGGGCCTTTCCGAGACCGTATTGGTGTTCGACAACCATACCAGGTTTATGACAGCGCCTTCTGGAGCAACGGGACTCGATGCGCTTATTGAGCTTCTGCCTCGGATTCGCCGGCGCTGCATCGAGAAAAAGCTGTTTGTCGAGGCGGGTGCCGATGACGCTCGCAGGCTGGTGAGGGCGGGTGTCGACGGTATTCAGTTCGACAAAGTGCCGGTCGCTGAGCTTGGGCCGCTTGTCGAGGAGCTACATGGAATCGATCCTCATGTGGCCTTGGTTGCAGCGGGCGGGATTCGTCCCGACAACGCGGCCGAGTACGCGTCGACCGGCGTTGATGGCCTCGTGACCACGTCCTGCTTCACAGCGAATCCCGTCGACATGAGCGTCAAGATGTTCGCCTAGCGCGTCGCTGCGCGTTTGCCCGGACAAACGCGCCCAATAATAAAATGCTTCTTTCTTCGCGGGTCCATGCTTGCCAAACACAGTTGCGGTGGAATAGTTCTTGTTTGGGTCCGATAGGCCGTAAGACAGGAACTATTCCACCGCAACTTATCGGGATGCGCTACTGGTTCATGTTGCCGTGAATGTAGGGGGTGACCTCGGGGGAGATATGGTCGCAGCCCAGCTCGCGCAGCGCGGACTCGATAACGGCGGGCAGCGGGGTCTTGCCCTTGTCGTCGATGGCGGCACCGCCGAGGGCGGCAATCTTGGCAACATCTGCGGGTGCGGCCTCGATATGCATGCAGCCGCTGATCAAGCGCGCGCGTACCTGTGCCAGATCAAGATCGTGCAGGTAATCCTCGCAGGCGCGGATTAAATCGACCTTCTCGCGCGTAAGCTCCTCGCCCGTGGGAACGCGCGTGGCAAGACATGCTCCCGCCGGCAGGTTCCAAACGGGATAGCCCCATGCGCGCAGCAGCTCGCGCTCTTCGTCCTTGGTAAAGCCGACCTCCATAAGGGGTGAGCGTACGCCGAGCTCTTCTGCCGCACGCATGCCGGGGCGGTAGTCACCGCGATCGCTTGCATTGCTGCCATCGATGACGGTGGGAAAGCCGAGCGACTTGGCGTGGTTGACGATGGCGGTAAAGCCGGCGTGCTTGCAGTGGTAGCAGCGATTAGCATCGTTGCAGGCTACTTGGGGGAGCTGCAGCTGATCCACCGAAAGATTGAGCACGGGGAGCTTAAAATGCGGCCCCTCATTGGCCTGCCCATCAACGGACTGCTCAAACGAAGCCTGCTCGGGCGTGCCGATGAGCGGCGTGGTGAGATGGACGAGAAGAGTATTGGTAGGCATGACGCGGGCGCATACGGCGGCCAAAAAGCTGCTGTCAACGCCGCCGGAAAACCCGATAGCCACGCGCCCGTATGCCAAAAGCAGCTGCTCGAGCGCCGATAGCTTGTCTTGAAGCTCCTCTGCGGGTGCCGTGGTGTCTAAAATCATGAAACGTTCCTTATCGTTGAGTACTCGATCGAAAACTATAATCCTAATGCGTTACTTGCCATAAGACTTCTATCTGTGTAACGAAAGTGCAATATGGTATATACGTTATATACAAGTTGCCAAATGCGGTAGAGTTGCAGCAACGCGACAGCGAGAGTCGATGGGGGACCGATATGATCAAGGCTGTTATTTTTGACATGGATGGAACGCTGGTCGATACCGAGCGTTTGGGGATTAAGGCCTGGAAGGCAGGCGCCGCTGAGCTGGGGCTCGCGATTGATGAAGCGCTGATCCATCAGTTTATCGGCCGCACGCTGCCCGATGTTATGGACATCCTCGATAAGCATTATGGCAGCCACGAAACCACCGAGGCGATCTATCGTCGCCACAAGGAGATTCGCGACGAGATGGTCAAGACCGAACTGGAACTTAAGGCCGGCGCCGCCGAGTGCCTAGACGAGCTGCTAGCTGCGGGCTATCACGTGGGCCTAGCGACGTCGTCGCGCCTCGTTACGGCCGAGCGCAACCTTAAGATGGTCGGTCTTTTTGACAAGTTTGAAACGGTAACGTGTGGCGAGGACGTCGTGCACGGCAAGCCCGACCCCGAGATGTATCTGCTCGCCTGCGAGCGTGCGGGCTTTGCCCCCGAGGAGTGCGCCGTGGTCGAGGATTCGCGCAATGGTTGCGTCTCGGGCATCACGGCCGGCTGCCACGTCTTTGCCGTCCCCGATATTGTGCCGCTGCCGCAGGACGTGGTGGATGGCTGCGAGGCCGTGCTCGATACGTTGTTCGACCTGGCGGCGGCAATCAAGACTGTGCGCTAGAAAATTGCGGCGTTGAAACGAGCGATTGCTCACGTTTGCGCTTAAGCAAAAGGGGTCCGGCAATGGTCGGGCCCCTTTTGCTTAAGCGGCGACTTAGCATACTCGCGGGCGTGCTATAGATACGCACCGAGGTTGATGGCCGTGGCGTCGGTCTGGCTGCTTGCCTGGGTGCTGGCGCGTTCCAGTAGGAACGGACGTACCAGTTCTTGGCGGTTGATATCCTCGGCGGCGACTGCGGTGACGGTACGCACTGCGGAGCCGACACGGATATGCTTGATCTTTGCCGGGGCCTTGTTCTCGATTTGCTCCATCAGCAGTTGGACACCCTTGCGGCCAATCTCGTAGCCCGGGGGCGCTACCGTAGTGAGCGGGACCGATCCGCTCCAAGCGAGCGGGTTGCCGTCGCATCCGGCCACGCGTACTTGCCCGGGGACAGAGATGCCCTTGTCGACCAGTGCCGAAACGACGCCCGAGGCCAACACATCGGTCAGGCCGACGACAAAATCGGGACGTTCGTCCGCGGGGCGCTCGGCGATTTGGGCACCGATGCCGTAGCCGTCGGCAGCGGTATTCCATTCGCCGGCGTCGATGACTTCGATCTTGATATCGGGGTGCAGGGCGAGCGCCTTATGAATGCCAAGGACGCGCAGGGTGAGTTGCATAAATGCTGCTCGGCCGACGACGACAATATGGTGCGCGCCGCGGGCGATGGCAAGTTCGGCAATGATGCGACCCTGGGCCTCATTGTCGGCCGCTACGTAGTAGCCGGGCTCGGAGCAATGGATGTCCAGATGGACGATCGGCACGGGCATCTTGGTCATGGCGGGGTGCCAGTCGGGGGATGCCATGGGCTGAACCATGACGCCGGACATCTGGGTGCCCATAAAGTAGCGCAGGTAATGGTCCTCGAGAATATCGTCGTTATCGGCGTTGGCGATGAGCAAGTCGTAGCCGTGCTTGCGGGCCTCGTTGTGGGCGCCGCTGGCGATTTGGAGCGAAAAGCCGTGATCGAGACGGGGGAGCACCAGGCCAAAGGACTTGGTGGCGCCGCCCGCGAGCTGACGAGCGCTTTGGTTGGGCAGGTAGCCAAGGCGACTGATGGTCTCGTTGATGAGCTTGAGGGTCTCGGGGCGCAGCTTTTCGGGATGGTTGAGCGCGTTGGAAACCGTGCCCAGCGAAACCCCGGCCTCGCGCGCGACGTCGCTGATTTTTACCTTTGCCATAGCGGCCCCTTTGATGCGTTTCAAGTACAAGCCAGATTGTAGCATCCCAAACCTACCAAAAAGGGACAGGTTTATTTTGGCAGGTTTATCTGGGGAAACGCCGTTGCCAGCGCGACCACCACGAAGGGGGCAGGTACCTTTGTGGTGGTTTGGACCGGCTGGACGTGTGTGCATCGAGTGGTATCTAAGTTGAGATACCACTTCTGGTATATCAGCTTGCGTTTGCGTGAGTACAATACTCGAACGTTATGCGTCTCAGCGCCCCCTGTGCGTGGACGTTTTGCAGTCAAGCGGACGAAGGGATTTATCCTATGTGCGGAATTGTCGGCTACACCGGCTCTGATATTGCAAAGAACATCCTGGTCACGGGCCTCAAGCGTATGGAGTATCGCGGCTATGACTCCTCGGGCGTCGCGCTCGAGGTGGGCGAGGGCGCCGCGGCGCACCTCGATGTCATCCGCCGCGTGGGTAAGGTCGCGGGCTTGGAGAGCGAGCTTTCCAATATCGACAGCGACGCTACCTGCGGTATCGGCCACACCCGTTGGGCCACCCACGGCAAGCCCTCCGTCGTTAACGCTCACCCCCACACCAGCTGCGACGGTCGTATCGCCATCGTCCACAACGGCATCATCGAGAACTTCGCCGAGCTGCGCGAAGAGCTGGAGGGCCGCGGCCACCACTTTAAGAGCGAGACCGATACCGAGGTCTTCGCGCATCTGATCGAAGAGGCTTATGCCGAGACGCACGACCTGATGGCCTCCGTGCGCGAGGCTTGCACCCACGTGGTCGGTGCCTATGGTCTGGCCGCCGTGTGCGCTGACGAGCCCGGCGTGATCGCCGTGGCCCGCAAGGATTCCCCGATCGTGGTCGGCGCGGGCGAGACCGGCGCCTATGTCGCCTCCGACGTCATCGCGCTCATCGACGCAACCCGCGACGTCGTGGTGCTCGAGGACGGTCAGTTTGCCAAGCTCACGCCCGCAGGCGTCGAGTACACCGACGAGGCCGGCAACGTTATCGAGCCCAAGGTCACCCACATCGACTGGGACCTGGACATGGCAGAAAAGGGCGGTTATCCCGACTTTATGCTCAAGGAGATTCACGAGCAGCCGCGCGTCGTGCGCGATACGCTGGTCGGTCGTATGACGCCGGCCGGCGAGCTCGACATCGACGAGCTGGGCCTTTCGCTCGAGGAGCTCAACGACATCGACCGCGTCTACGTGATCGCTTGCGGCACCAGCTATCACGCTGGCCTCATTGCTAAGAATCTCATCGAGGGCTGGGCTCGCATCCCCACCGAGGTGGAGGCGGCCAGCGAGTTCCGTTATCGCAATCCCATCATTACGCCGACGACGCTTGTCGTTGCCGTATCCCAGTCGGGCGAGACGGCCGATACCCTTGCCGCCATTCGAGACGCGCGCATTAAGGGTGCCAAGGTCTTCGGCATCACCAACGTGGTGGGCAGCCCCGTGGCGCGTGAGAGTGACGGCGTCATCTACACCAAGGCCAACAAGGAGATCGCGGTCGCCTCGACCAAGAGCTTCATCGGCCAGGTCGTGAGCCTCACGCTGCTGGCTTTGCTGTTGGCGCAGGTCAAGTACCGTCTGACCACCAAGCAGGCGCGCATGCTGTTCCGTGAGCTTTCCGATACGGCCGAGCAGATCCAGTGGATTTTGGATACCCAAACCGAGGCCGTGCATGAGGCCGCCCTGCTGTGCAAGGACGCGCAGTCCGCACTGTTCGTGGGTCGCGGCATGGGCGCCGCTATTTCCTACGAGGGTGCGCTCAAGCTCAAGGAGGTCAGCTACCTGCACGCCGAGGCCTACGCCGCCGGTGAGATGAAGCACGGCCCCATTGCCCTGATCGACCCGGGCTTCCCTGTCATCGCTGTGGCCACCAAGAGTGCCACCTACGACAAGACCGTGTCGAACCTCATGGAGTGCAAGGCGCGCGGCGCCAAGGTCATCGTCGTTGCCACCGAGGGCGACGAGGAGATCAACAAGATCGCCGACTGCATCATCCGCGTGCCAGCAGTCCGCGACGTGTTCAGCCCCATCACGGCGAGCGTCCCGCTGCAGCTGCTCGCCCGCGAGGTCGCCATCCTGCGCGGCTGCGATGTCGATCAGCCCCGAAACCTCGCCAAGAGCGTGACCGTGGAATAGTTGGTTCCGCCGTTCTAGCGACTAAGGCCCGGCTCCGCATCAAGACGGAGCCGGGCCTTTTCTGCATTTGCCCAGATAAAACCTGCCAAAATGAACCTGTCCCTTTTTGGCAGGTTAGCGGAGCTTGCTGGTCTCGAAGTACTCGGGTAACTGGTCCAGAACCTCGGTCTGGTTGCGGAACATCATGTGCAGGTGCTTGCTGACCAAAAAGCTCGCTTCGATGGGGTCGCGACCGGCGATAGCGCGGCGAATCTGCTTGTGCTCGTTCACGATGTCCTGATTGTCGAGAACCTGCGTGGCGGCGCGCAGCCAGCGGAAGCGCTCCAGGTCGGCATTGGTCTCTTCGAGCCACGACCACACGGTGCTGCGACATGCGATGCTAAAAATCATGCGATGCATGAGGTTGTCGCTCAAAAAGAAGCCGATGCGATCCTCTTCGGCCATGGCCTTTTCCTGCAGCGCGATGGCGCGGTCGAGCTGCTCGATGCCGGCCGACGTGGCGCGCGCACAACACTCCACAATCACCTGCTTTTCCAGATGCTCGCGGATGTAACAGGCACTCTCGGCAAGGGTGAGGTTGATGGGTGAGACGTAGGTGCCGCTCTGGGGCACGGTGCGCACCAGGCCTTCCTGCGCCAAGCGAACCAAAGCCTCGCGCACGGGCGTGCGACCCATATCCAGGTCGTCGCAAAGTTGCTTGACGCCCAGCTTTTCGCCCGGCTTGTAGTCCAGGTAGACGATTTTGCGTCGAATGGTGTGATAGGACTGGTCCTGTAGGCTCGTTTCCTGCTCGCCGACGTGCATCGATTCTTCCATAGCGCCTCGCAACTGTTCTATCAAACTCATATGTCAGTTGTTAATTATGCCGCGAATCAGCTCTCCGCGGTGGGCAATTCGGCTGTTGCCTGAGAACTATTGCGGCATCTTAGTCTGTGTTTGCGCAAGGCTGCGCTCAATGTTGCCGTATCATAAGCCGTCGCAAACGTGAAATAGAAAGAAGGAATCCCATATGCAACTGGCAAATATCGTACGCGAGCGCTGGAAAGGCGTTTTGTTCTGCCTGATCATCGCCATTCCCGCGACGTTGCTCGGCAAACAAATTGAGGTGGTCGGCGGTCCGGTATTTGCCATCCTCTTTGGCATGGTCCTGGCGCTCGTCTTTCCCAAGAATCGTCGCGAACAGCTCGTCGCCGGCGTCACCTATACGTCCAAAAAAGTCTTGCAGTACGCGGTTATCCTGCTTGGCTTTGGCATGAACCTCTCCCAGATTCTGTCCAAGGGCGCCCAGTCGCTACCGATTATCGTGGCGACAATCTCGACCTCGCTTGTCATCGCCTTTGTGCTCTGCCGCGTTATGAACGTGCCGGGTAAGATCGCGACGCTTGTGGGTGTGGGTTCGTCGATTTGCGGCGGTTCTGCTATCGCCGCGACCGCACCCGTCATCGATGCCGACGATCGCGAGATTGCCCAGGCCATTTCGGTCATCTTCCTGTTTAACGTTATCGCGGCGCTCGTGTTTCCAACGCTCGGCGGTATGCTCGGGCTGACCAACGAGGGCTTTGGCCTGTTTGCCGGCACCGCCATCAACGACACCTCGTCCGTAACGGCTGCGGCGAGCGCCTGGGACAGCATGCATCCCGGCGCCAATGTGCTCGAGAGCGCCACGGTGGTCAAGCTCACCAGGACGCTGGCCATTATTCCCATCACGTTGGTCCTCGCATGCTGGCAGATGCATCTGGCGCGCAAGGCCGGCGGTGACGCCAAAAGCACGTTCTCCCTTAAACGCGCGTTTCCCATGTTTGTGCTGTTTTTTGTGCTGGCGAGCGTGATCACTACGGTGCTTCAGCTTCCTGCATCCATTACGGCGCCCATCAAGGAGCTGTCGAAGTTCTTTATTGTGATGGCCATGGCGGCTATTGGTTTTAATACCGATATCGTCGAGCTGGTCAAAAAGGGCGGCAAGCCCATCGCGCTGGGCTTTTGCTGCTGGATTGGCATTGCGTGCATGAGTTTGGGAATGCAACACGTACTGGGAATCTGGTAGAGAAGTAGCTTATTTGCGTGCTGCGTGCTGGTGAGCGCATTCTCACGGTGGAGCGATAGGAGCTCTTGCGGGTATGGCTTGTCCGCAGGTTTATAAGTCCCGAAGAGCTCTTATCGCCCCGCCAGGATGGCGATGCGGGGCAACACCTATACTCGCAGGACGGCGCTTTCTGCCCTATAGTGTTTGGTGAGCAATATCGTTCAATTTTGAAACACTCGGTCGTGCGACCGCCGGCGGTTGCACGTCGCCGCGGACAGGGGCGAATCATGGATAGCGATGCCAAGCTGAACATCTTGACCGAGGCCCTGGCTGCTGCCGGGGCCTCGGCATTGGCGATCGATGCGCGTGGGGACGTCGCGATCTCGACCATGAATGACGCGGCGCTTGAGCGGGATGTGGCGGCTTTTGTTGCTGAGCGTCTCGACCGTATAGGAGACGGCGCGCGTCTGGTTATGGGGCGTGAGGGTACGCGCCTGAGCCTGACCGTTCGCCCCACCGACAAAGAGGGCGGGGGGCTTTGGGTTGTCGTGGTCCGCGAGGTGCGCGGTGCCGCGGCGCATGCGGGCATCGAGTGGCTCAACGCCGACGAAGTTGAGGTCCGCTACGAATCGAGCGCGTACGGCATCGTTGAGGGAGCGGCTTCAGTGGCTGCGCCGGTCGTCGAGAGCTACGCGCGCGGTGTGCCCCTTATGCTCGAGGGCGAGCTGGGCGCGGGTCAGGTCGAGATCGCCAAGCGCCTCTACCTGGACGGTCCTTTTGCCGATCAGCCCTTTGTTTCCGTTGCGCTCGATGAGCTCACCGAGCGCGGTTGGCGCCATGTGCTCAAAAGCGCCGAATCGCCGTTGTTCCAAAAGGGGCTGACCCTTTGCATTGAGGGCTGGAACGCGGTTGGCCCCCAGCGCCTCCGCGAGCTGGTCTCCACGATGGCCGACACCGCGTTGGCGACGCGCTGCCATGTGGTGCTGACGGCGAATGACATGCCGGGCGGCAGCGAAAGTGATCAAGCCGCCTTTGTGACCGAGCGCTTCGCCTGTGCGGTGAGCGTGGCGCCGGCAATCGCCGAGCAGGGAGCCGCGTCGACGAAGGTTGCGCGCTATTTGGAATATCTCGCTGACGCATTTGGGACGGCAGCGCCCACGCTGTCTTCCGCGGCGACGAAGACGCTCGATGCTTACCGCTGGCCGCGCAATTATCTGCAGCTCCGCGAGGTCTCGGAACGACTGTATATATTGGTGGGGGCGGGCGCGGTGGACCGCGCTGTGGCGGAGGAAGTGCTCGCCCAAGAGGACGTGATTAAGACCGCAGCCTTTGGCGCCCCGACGCTCGAAAGCGACCTGTATATCCTGCGACCGCTGGCCGATACCGAGCGAGATATCGCGCATCTGGTTGTAGATCATCTCCACGGCAACCGAACCCGTGCGGCGGAGGTACTGGGCATAAGCCGTACAACGCTGTGGCGCTTGCTGAAGGACGATGACCGTTGAGCGAGGCGCCCGTGACCGCGCGCGACGCGTGTGCTACAGTCCAAAGCGTTATTGTTTCGATTTGGTTACGGCGTGCGAGGGCATATGGCTGAGACTTCAAAACCGAGCCGCAGAAGGCGGAGTGCCGCGCCGGTCAACCGACGCACGACATCGGTGACGTGGGGTAAACACGCCTCGGGGTTTGATGGCTCGTTCAAGCGCACTAAATACGGCTATCCTTCGGCAAGCGCCCGCTTGGCAATGCAGGCAGAGTCCTCGCTGTGGGGCCGCAAACGCGTGGTGGGCTCAAAGCTCAAGCACGACGGAACGCTCGGTTACATCAGCCGCGGGGCGGCTCGCCGCAGTGGACTCAATCCGGCTGGTTGGCATCGTTATGTTCCGATCGTGGCCGTCGTTGCAGTGATCGTCATCGCACTCGCTGCGCTTGGCTACGCCGGCGGTGGCGCCAACTTGGACGCAGTGTTTAAATCGCCCGAGCTCGCGCATGCAGGCACAGAAGTTATCGAGGGCGCTCAGACCCAGACAGGCGTCGCGCCCCAGCGCGGCATCGTCGCGGCGGCCACCACCATCGCCGATGCTCAAAAGGACGAAGACAAGCAAGGCGACGACGCCGAAACGACCCAGACAAGCGAAGCGACGACAACTCAAATATCAACATAGCTTGCCGGCAGAAGGGGACGTTCCTTTTCTGCCGGCAGTTTGGGACACTCCTGCGCTACTTGACGTACACCACGTTGTTGCGGCGGGGTTTGGGCTCGGGTAGCGTGTCCTCGGCATAGCCCAGAATGCAGTTACCGACACCGCGCAGGCTTCCGTCGGCGGGCAGACCCCACTTGGTCAGCAGTTCCAGTCCCTCGGGTGAGTCAAAGACCTCGTGCGCGCGGTGGATCCAACACGAATCGACGCCCAGCGCATAGGCTGCGTTGAGCAGGTTGCCCATGGCGAGCGAGCCGTCTTCCAGGTGCGTGGGCACGCTGCGGTCGACGAGCACCACCACAACGGTCTTGGCGCCGTAGAAGGGATCTCCCTCGCTGCCCATAACTTGTGCGTTGAGTTGCGAGAGACGCTCGACGGTTGCGGGGTCGGTGACGGCGACGAATGTGACCGGCTGGCGTCCCATGCCGCTCGGCGCGTACTGGCCGGCTTCGATAATGCGTGCGAGCTTCTCGGCCTCGACAGGGCGATCGCTGTATTTGCGGCAGCTGCGGCGGTGGATGAGCGCTTCGATGGTCTCCATGGGTCCTCCTGACGTTGGTTTCGTTGCCTCGTTCTTACCCGCCGAACCAAAACCGTAATCGCGCAGCCGGCCCCAAACAATGCAAGCTACCAAGTGGAAAAGTTGGTTTGCATAAAACTTCAGCCAGAATGTGATAAACCGGTGGGATGGTTAAACGTTTTATCCCGTCTACCCTGCGGTTTTTTACCACTTGCCTAAATGATGTGCGCATAAGCTCTGATAAAGGTTTTACTAAAGGAGCACCAACGTTTATCAACGCGCCATGGTGGCGCCGGGCCAGGAGGTAAATCATGTTCCAGGCTGGAGATGTCGTCGAGACCGACTTCGAAGGATTTCTGAAGCTGCTGCGTTCCAAGACGCGCGCTTTTGTGTCGATTAACGATCACGAGTACTACATCACGCACACCGATGGCTATTGGCGTGTTCAGGATTGCGAGGCCCTCAACGATAAGGGCCACTTTACTGACTGCTCCGAGCTGGTCAACACGGTCTGCGAGGTCGTCGAACTGCCGTGGATCTGCGGCAAGAGCCTGCACGACAGCTTCTCGGGAGCCACGGTCTACGAGGCCGTCGCTGCCTAACAGCCAACAACCGATATTCTCTCGCAACCGCCGGCGCCGCCCTCGCGCCGGCGGTCTTTTTTGTCGATATGCTTATGTGGAGCCGACCATAGACAACGAGCTTATTGACGATAGTCAAAACTCGGACTAATGTAGAGATATGAATTGGTCAAAACTCGGACTATCGAATGGCAGGAGAGATGAATAGTGCAGTTAGCCCGGTCGATTTCGACCGGATGCTCAACGGGCTTGACCGTATCTATTCGGAGTTCGCGCGCGCCTGCGGTCTTTCGGACTGTGCCTACTGGATGCTCGTCGACACGAGTGCAGCGGGCGGAAGCGTTGCCGTGAGTCGGCTGACGAGTGAATGGTTCTACAGCAAACAGACCATCAATTCGGCGATCAAGACGCTTAGGGCGCGAGGGCTTGCGACGTTGGAGTTTGCCGAGGGCAGTCGTAAGAATAAGGTTGTGCGACTGACCGAAGAGGGCGTGCGGTTTGCCAAGCGCTACGCGTTGCCGGCGCAAAAAGCCGAGCAACAGGCATTCGAAGCGCTCGAGCCGTGGGAGCAGCGCGAGATTATGCGCTTGGTCGGTAAGTTCTCCCATGTTCTTAACGAAGAGTGCGAGGAATTTAAACGGCAAGTGGCTGCCGAGAACGAGGCTGACGATAAGGGCGAGGGGGACACATGCGACTCTTAATGAGGTTTATGAGGCCGTACCGCGGTCTGATTGCGGTGACGCTGTTTGCGGTGCTGATAGATAACGTCGGTACGCTGTTGGTTCCCACGATGCTGGCGAACATGGTCAACACCGGTATTACCACGGGCGATGTCGACTATATTTTACGCAACGGCCTGTACATGCTTATCGCGACCGGCATGGCCAGCGGCGGCACGGTGCTGGGCTGCTATCTTTCGGCGCGCCTGGCCGCCAACGTGGCCTGCGATATCCGCAATGCCGTGTACGACAAGTCGCTCGAGCTGTCCGCCAGCGACTTTGAGCGTTTTGGCACGGGTTCGATGATCACGCGCTCGCTCAACGACATCAACGTGATTCAGCAAGCTGTCCTTCAGACGATTCAGCTGGTGCTGCCGGTACCGTTCTTGGCCGTGGCGGGCATCATCTTTGCCTGGTTTATCGATCCTGCCATGGGCACGCTGCTGGGCGTGGTCGTTGCGATCGTGCTGGTGGCGGCGGTCTTTACCGTTGCCAACGCCGCGCCGATCTTTATGCGCCTGCAGAGCTTTATCGACCGCATGAACGTGGTGCTGCGCGAGAACATCGTGGGCGTGCGCGTCATCCGCGCATTTAACAAGGAGCGCCACGAGGAGCAGCGCCTGGACGAGGTGTTTAGCGATTACGCGGCCAATGCCATCAAGGTCAACCACCTGTTTGTGGGTCTCGACAGCTCCAGCTTCTTTTTGATGAACATCGCCGAGGTGGCGGTGCTGTGGGTGGGCGGCAACCGCGTGGGTGTCCATGCCATGCAGATCGGCAGCATCTCGGCCGTGTTGGAGTATGCGATCCTGATCCTGTTCTTTGTGATGATGGCGCAGATGGTGATTCTGACGCTTCCGCGCGCCGCGGCATGCCTAAGCCGTGCACAGCAAGTGCTGGAGATTGAGCCGAGCATCGTCGATGGCCAGCGTACGCTTGATGCGGCCGCGTCCGACTCAAAGGACGGGGCCGATGCGGTCGCCGTGTTCGATCATATGTCGTTTCGCTTTGACGATGCCGACGAGGACACCCTGTGCGACCTGAGCTTTGCCTGTCGTCGCGGTCAGACGACCGCAATCGTCGGCTCGACGGGTTCGGGCAAGTCGACGGTGGCCAAGCTCTTGCTGCGCTTCCACGATGCCACCAAGGGCGCCATTCGCCTGGACGGTGTCGATCTGCGCGAGCTTTCGCAAGATGAGATCCGTGGACACATCGCCTATGTGCCGCAGAAGGCGTGGCTGTTCTCGGGCACCGTGGCAAGTAATCTGCGCTTTGGCAACGAGGACGCGACCGAGACCGACATGCTTCACGCGCTTGAGGTTGCCCAGAGCACCTTTGTACTCGATCAGCCGCAGGGGCTCGATACCCCGGTGGCGCAGGGCGGCACGAACTTTTCAGGCGGCCAGCGCCAGCGCCTGGCCATTGCTCGCGCGCTCATGAAGCAGGCCGATCTGTACATCTTCGATGACAGTTTTTCGGCCCTGGACTTTAAGACCGATGCCGCCCTGCGCCATGCGTTGCAAGACGAGACGCGTGACGCTGCGGTGCTCATCATCGCGCAGCGCATCTCGACGATTTTGCATGCCGACCAGATTGTCGTGCTCAAGGACGGCGAGATTGTGGGCTTGGGCACGCATAGCGAGCTTATGGAAACCTGCGAGGTGTACCGCGCCATCGCGGAATCGCAGATGAAGGGAGGTGAGTAGCATGACCGAGGAGCTCAAGAAGCAGGGCGGCGTTGATGACGCCGCTGCCGCGGTACTGGTCGAGGAAACGGCTGCCGTGGCACCCGAGCTGGATGACGCCGCCAAGGCTGCAGCCGAGCGCGAGGCTCGCCGCCAAGCGCTCTACGAGGAAAACGAACGTGCCGAGGACGAGCGCGCCCGCGCCGAGGCAGAGCGTATGCGCGACGTGGACGATGAAGACGAGGACGAGACGCCTCGAGATACCTGGGCGACGGTGCGCCGCCTGTGGAGCGAGGCTGCCGGCGACCATTGGCGCTTCTATATCGTGTTCGCGAGCATTGTGTTCTATGCCATCTTTAACACTGCTGCGCCGGCATATAGCGCCCGCGTGATCGATGAGCTGTGGAGCCACATTCAGGTGGCGTTTGCCAACGACACCACCTTCAACATCACCTGGGAGAACTGCGGCAGGACCATCTTCATCTACTTTATGATCTGGACGGCCGCTGCCTCGTTCTACGCGCTCCAGAGCTTTTTGATGTCGAGCGTTGCCGAACGCCTCAACCTGTGCCTACGCAACCGCATCGCACAAAAGCTCAACCGTCTGCCGCTTGCCTTTTTTGACGCGCATCGTCCCGGTGAGGTCGTCAGCCGTGCGACCAACGACTTGGACAAGATGTCCGAGAGCATGCAGCGCGGCTTGCTGCAGCTTCTGGTGTCGATCGGTACCGTGGTGGGCGCCGTGAGCGTGATGTTCGTGTTTAGCGTGCCACTTACGCTGGTCTTTTTGTTCTTTACGGCGTTGTCGCTGCTGGTGACCAAGGTGGTCTCGCGCCGCACGCATGACGTAACCGGTGAGCGCCAAGAGTGGGTGTCCAAGATTACGAGTGCGGTCGAGGAAGGCTACTCGGGCCGTCTGGTGATTCGCGCGTTTAACCGCGAGCGCCAAAGTTCTGCCGAGGTGCACCAGGCCTCGGGCGAGCTGGCACGCGTGAGTGCCAAGGCCGACTTTATGATTAACGCCGTCGGCCCCGCGGTGCGCTTTATCGGCCGCCTGGCACAGATCGTGATTGCGATTGTGGGCTGCAGTATGCTGGTTGCCGGCCACATGACCGTCGGCGTGTTCCAGGCGTTCTTCCAGTTTATCTACGAGGCATCTGAGCCCATGACGCAGCTGTCGTTTACCTTCAACTCGCTGCAGAGCGCGCTGGCGAGTGCGGAGCGCGTGTTCGACCTGCTCGATGAGCCCGAGATGGAGGCCGATCCGCTGCCGGACGAGGCCGCCAAGCTGCCGGGCAAGGTCGAGGGCCGTGTCTCCTTTGAGCATGTGCGCTTTGGTTATTCGCCCGACAAGCCGCTTATGCGCGACGTGTCGTTTACTGCCGAGCCGGGCCAGAAGATCGCGGTGGTGGGAACCACGGGCGCAGGCAAGACGACGCTCATCAACCTGCTCATGCGCTTCTACGAGATTGACGGCGGGCGTATTACGCTCGACGGCGTGGATACGAGCCGCATGGATCGCGGCGAGCTACGTCAGCAGTTTGGCATGGTGCTGCAAGACGCCTGGCTATTCGATGGCACGATTGCCGAAAACATCGCCTACGGCTGCCCCGAGGCAACGCGCGACGAAATTGTGGCCGCCGCTCGTGCCGCGCAGGTCGACTTCTTCGTGCGCACCATGCCGCAGGGCTACGACACGCGCGTGGCCAACGATGCCGAAAGCATCAGCCAGGGCCAGCGTCAGCTGCTGACCATCGCACGCGTGCTGCTCAACAACCCGGCGATTCTCATCCTGGACGAGGCGACCTCAAGCGTGGACACGCGTACCGAGCTTGCCATCGGCCGTGCCATGGACGCGCTTATGCGCGGGCGCACGAGCTTTGTGATCGCGCATCGCCTGTCGACGATCGTGGACGCCGACCTGATCTTGGTCATGGACCACGGCAACATTATCGAGCAGGGCACGCATAAGGAGCTGCTCGCAGCCGAGGGCGCTTATGCCGACCTCTATCTGAGTCAGTTCGCATAATGTGACAAAGGGACAGTCCCTTTGTCACATCAAAAGGAATGGCGCGCCGGGGATTGATTCCCTGGCGCGCCTTTGCGTTGGCGTCAATGTTGTCGGTGGCCGTCCGCCTCTAGCGTTCGTCCACGAGTTTGGCGACGAGGCCTTTGAGCTCGGCCACCTCTCGCTCGAGTTCCTTGACGCGGCGGGCGTTCTCGGTGATGCCCTGGCGGTTGAGGGCACTCTGCTCGGCGGCGTCATCGGGCATGTACTCGCGATGCTGCTTGGCGTCGAAACTCTCCTCGAACACGCGGCAGCCGTTGCGCTTGATGATGCGTCCCGGCACGCCCACGACGGTGCAGTTGTCGGGCACGTCCTTGACGACAACCGAGTTACCGCCGATTTTGACGTTGTTGCCGATGCGAATGTTGCCGAGCACCTTGGCACCCGTGCCCACGGTGACGTTATCGCCGAGCGTTGGGTGGCGTTTGCCGGTCTCGTTGCCGGTGCCGCCGAGCGTAACGCCCTGGTAAAGCACACAGTTGTCGCCCACGACGGTGGTCTCGCCGATGACGACGCCCATGGCGTGGTCGATAAAGAAGTGCTTGCCAATCTGCGCGGCAGGGTGAATCTCGACGCCGGTGATGTGGCGGGTGATTTGCGAGAGCACACGGGCGAGCGAGCGATGACCGTGCTCCCAGAGCCAGTGCTCGGGCACGTGGTTCCACTTGGCGTGCAGGCCAGGATAGGAAAGGAAGATGACCAGACCGTTTTGCGCGGCGGGGTCCTGCGCTTGGACGGTCTTGATGTCCTCGCGAATGGTATTGATAAAGCTCACCGGCCGCCCTCCCTTAGCGCCATGGCAATGCGATTCAATAAAGTATAGCGATTCGCTAGGGATTAGGAAGGACAATCTTGGCGGCATTGCGCGACAGGTGTCAGTTATGCAAACTTGCTGGTAATGGAGTCATGCTTTTGTGGGGTTGCGCACGAGGGGACGCCGCAACCGTATACTGGTCAACTTGGACGTATCCGCGCCCACAACTGAGAGGTTTTACTTCATGGGTTTCATTAATTTTATCGCCGAGCTGCTCAAAGATCCGCGCACCGCGATTGCCAGCTGGATCGCCGCCGGCCCGCTTATGGCCTACGGCTGCGTGTTCCTGATCATCTTTATCGAGACGGGCGTGGTGTTCTTCCCGTTCCTTCCCGGCGATTCACTGCTGTTCGCCTCGGGTTTCTTTGCCCACAATGGCGGCTTTAACATCGTGGCGCTTCTGGCTACCGCATGGGCCGCTGCCATTTTGGGCGATCAGTGCAATTTTATGATCGGTCACTTCTTTGGCAAAAAGATCATCGCCTCGGGTAAGGTTAAGGCCATGACGCCCGAGCGCATCAAAAAGTCCGAGGACTTCTTGGACAAGTGGGGTCACCTGGCCATCTTCCTGGGTCGCTTCTTCCCGTTTATCCGCACCTTTGTGCCCTTTATCGCTGGCATGGGCGGCATGCACTGGCGCAACTTTGTCATCTACAACGTACTGGGTGGTATTACCTGGTCAACGCTCTTTACACTGCTGGGCTACTTCTTTGGTGGCATTCCCTTTGTGCAGGAGCACTTTGAGTTGCTGATTGTTGGCATCGTTGCTGTGTCGATCATTCCGACTGTGGTCGGTCTGGTTAAGGCTAAGCTGGGCAAAAAGAACGCGTAACTCGAGCCAGCGCGCAAACCGTGCAGTCAAGGCCCGTCACCGCTTGCGGTGGCGGGCCTCTTTGCTTCGGTCAAATGAAAATACTTTAGTTAGTTAAAGAAAAACGTTTTATCCGACGCGCGTGCGGAGTACAATCTCGTGCATGCGAATCGACGTGCCATCGGCTTTGATGCTGCTCGTGTGTCCCGTCCGGCTCTACGCTCCGGGCGTGCGACGTTGCGACGCGGTCGGCCTCGGTCCTTGCGTGCGGGTTCGCGAGTATGCAACTGTGTATGTAAGGAGCGACATATGACTGTCGAGAAGAAGGATATCGATTGGGGTAGCCTCGGCTTTGGCTACATGAAGACCGATTACAGCTACGAGGCTCATTGGAAGGATGGCGAGTGGGACGAGGGCGGCCTGACCACCGACCACACCCTGCATGTCTCCGAGTGCGGTGGCATCTTCCATTACTGTCAGGAGGTCTTTGAGGGCCTGAAGGCCTACACCGCCGAGGACGGCAGCATCGTCTGCTTCCGCCCCGACATGAACGCCGAGCGCATGTACAACTCTGCCCAGCGCCTCGAGATGCCCCCGTTCCCCAAGGACAAGTTCGTTGAGGCCGTCAAGCAGGTCGTTTCTGCCAACGCCGCGTGGGTTCCGCCCTTCGGCTCCGGTGCGACCCTGTACGTGCGTCCGTTTATGATCGGCTCCGGTGACGTGATCGGCGTGGCTCCCGCTCCTGAGTACACGTTCCGCATTCTCGTGACCCCGGTCGGTCCGTACTTTAAGGGCGGCCTCAAGCCCGTCAAGCTGCGCGTTTCCGAGTATGACCGTGCTGCACCGCACGGCACCGGCAACATCAAGGCCGGCCTGAACTACGCCATGTCCCTTAAGCCCACGATGGAGGCCCATCGCGAGGGCTATGCCGAGAACCTGTATCTCGACTCCGAGTCCCGCACCTATGTCGAGGAGACCGGCGGCGCCAACGTCCTGTTCGTGAAGGAGGATGGCACCCTCGTCGTTCCTCAGTCGCACACCGACTCCATCCTGCCTTCCATCACCCGTCGTTCGCTCGTTCAGGTTGCTCAGGACCTGGGCATGACCGTTGACCAGCGTCCCGTCGAGTGGGCCGAGGTCAAGGCCGGTACCTTTGTCGAGTGCGGCCTGTGCGGCACCGCTGCCGTTATTTCCCCGGTCGGCGAGATCGACAACAAGGTTTACGGCGCCGACGAGACCGTGACCTTCCCGGCTGGCTACACCGAGATCGGCCCCGTGATGAAGAAGCTCCGCGAGACCCTGACCGGCATCCAGTCTGGTGCTGTCGAGGATAAGCACAACTGGGTTTACACCGTCGCGTAAGCTGCCTTAGCTGTCCGGCCCGAGGACGCACCGGAAAGGAAGGTCGCCCTTTTGTTTTGCTTCGCGCCATGTGGGGGCGGTGGCGACGTGCATTTTTGCGAGTATTCTGCAATCGAAGGCCCCTGCATACCGGCTTCGGGCAAAAAATCGGGAGTTCTCGATGTTTTCTACGAATGATGGGCGGGGTTATGGGCTGACAGCGTTTGATTTGCAGGGATATTCACGGTCTTTGGCATTTGTCGTGGCGCCCGAAGCCCTTGGTTATGTTGAATACTCCTAAAAATGCACGACGCTTAGAGGGGGACCTTCGCGAAAAAGGAAACCGCCCCGTCGAAGTATGCATTCGACGGGGCGGTTTATGCATTTGGCCGATTAAGGATGCGCTGTCAAACTACTAGAACTTGACGGTCGGGGCCTGGCGGGCTGCTTCGGCGGCCTCGAAGCCCTGGCGCTCCTTAAACTGGAAGATGCCGGCAAAGATGACAGCCGGGAACGTCTGAATGGCGTTGTTGTAGCTGAGCACGCAATCGTTGTAGCTCTGGCGTGCGTAGCTAATCTTGTTCTCGGTATCCTCAAGCGATGCCTGCAGCTGCGTAAAGTTGGTGTTTGCCTTAAGATCGGGATAGGCCTCGGCTACAGCGAAGAGCTGGCGCAGCGCACCGGTCAGCACGTTGTCGGCTTTCATCTTGGCTTCGGGCGTGGTGGCCTTGACGGCGGTGTTACGCGCGCTGATCACGGCGGAGAGCGTCTCCTGCTCGTGCTTGGCGTAGCCCTTGACGGTCTCGACCAGGTTGGGGATCAGGTCGTTGCGGCGCTGCAACTGCGTATCGATGTTCTGCCAGGCGTTATCGATGCGGTTACGCTTAGTGACCATGTTGTTGTAGATGCCGGCGATGGCGCAGACAATCACAATGACAACAACGATGCCGATGATGACGGTAATCATGATGTCTCCGTTTCGAATGGCCGCGGCGGCATGCGCCAGCTGCCGTTGGTATAACGCTACTAGTATACCCGCAACGTTTTGCCGTGCCGAACTTTCCGGCAAGCGTTATGTTTTCGGCGGGGTCGGCACCGGGGCAAAGCGCGCGAGGTACAGGTGTAAGATATGCGACAGATTGACGAGTGTTGTCTTTGCCCTGAGGATGGCGATACGGATGGACCTTCGCATCAAGAAAACCTATCGTGCCCTGTTCGATGCCTTTACCGAGCTTCTCGAGGAGCATCGTTTTGAGGACCTGACGGTTGCCATGCTGTGCGACCGCGCCATGATTCGCCGCACGACGTTCTACAAGCACTTTCGCGACAAGAACGATTACTTTGCCTTTTATATCGATGAGCTCATGTCGGGCTTGCCGCAAAAACAGCCCGATGGGGCCGGCGCGGTATCTGCCGAGGACGTGCGCGCGCTTCGGCACGCGATTTTGGACGATGCCATGGATTTGATTCTGACGCACGAGCGGCTCATGGATAACATTTTGGCAAGCAGCATGTCGGGCATGTTGACCAACGTTATTTGCGACCGCATTGCCCGCTCCATCCGCGAGCGTGTGATGAACGTGCTTGCCGAGGATGCCCTGGCCCCCGTGTCACTTGAGACGACGTCTGAGTTTGTCGCCGGCGGTATTATTCGACTTTTCACGATATGGTGGGAATCGGGCCACGATCTTGAGCGTCGACCCGAGATAGCCGACGTGGTCGATGCACTGTTTGAGCGGACCATGACACCGGTGAATCACTAAAGTGGCGGAGAGAGGGGGATTCGAACCCCCGGAACGCTCTCGCGCTCAACGGTTTTCAAGACCGCCGCATTCAACCGCTCTGCCATCTCTCCGTGAGTCGTAATGATAGCATCGTTTTGAATTTGCAACAGGGAAGGCGAACGATGACGATCACCGAAATCGACGAGAAGTTCATGCGCGAGGCGCTGGCGGAGGCGCGAGTCGCCGCGGCGGTGGGCGAGGTGCCCATCGGAGCCGTAGTGGTGCGCGACGGTGAGGTCGTCGCGAGGGCGCACAATCGGCGCGAACTCGACCAGGACCCTTCGGCTCATGCCGAGTTCGCGGCCCTGTGCGCTGCCGCTCGGTCGCTCGGTCGCTGGCGCCTTTCCGATTGCACGGTCTACGTGACGCTCGAACCCTGCTGCATGTGCGCGGGTCTTATGGTTAACGCGCGCGTGGGGCGCTGCGTGTATGGCGCGAGCGACGCCAAGGCGGGCGCGTTGGGATCCCTATACGATTTGAATGCCGATTCGCGCCTGAATCATCGGTTTAACGTGACGGCTGGGGTCCTGGCGGATGAATGCCGCGAGCTGCTGAGTAGCTATTTTGGCGGTCTGCGCGGAGCGGGTGGCAGCGGCTGTGGCTGCGGTCCGAACCTTGAGGCGCATGCCGCCCACGCCGCGGCGCTTGCAGGTGCCGGTGAGGATGCTGGCATGGCGGTTGACTTTGGCCCTGCGTGCCGCCGGCCCCGCCGTGTGCTGCTGGCGATCGACTCCTTTAAGGGCAGCGTGTCGAGTGCACGGGCGGAGGCGGCGGTTGCCGAGGGCATGCGCCGTGTGTGGCCCGATGCCGAGGTGCGCGCGTTGCCGCTGGCGGATGGCGGCGAGGGAACGCTCGATACCGTTGCCGCCTGCGGTGGCGAGCTTGTGGCCTGCGAGGTTGCAGGCCCCTTTGGCGAGCGTGTGCCTGCCCGGATGTTAGTGGACGGCGAGCACGAGTCGGTTGTTATTGAGATGGCCGAAGCAGCAGGCATCGGGTACTCACCTTGCACGGAATCGGCGGCGCTGGCTGCTACAACCTATGGCGTGGGCGAGCTGATGCTCCGTGCAGCTCGTGTCGGGGTAAAGACTATCTATATTGGCTTGGGCGGCAGTGCCACCAACGACGGTGGCGCCGGCATGCTGCAGGCGCTGGGCGCGCGTGTGGTCGATGATCAGGGCTGCGATGTCGCCCCCGGTCTTGCGGGCCTTGAACACGTGGCGAGCGTTGATTTGGAGCCGGCGCTGCAGGCTTTGGATGGCGCTCGCATCGTTGTGCTTTCCGATGTCGAGAATCCGCTCGTGGGGCGTCGAGGCGCACTGGCGGTGTTTGGCGGGCAGAAGGGCCTGCCGGCGGATGATGTCGAGGCGCTGCGCAGATACGATGGCTGGATGGTCGGCTACGGTCGCCTGCTCGATGCGGCAATTTTCGAGGCGCGAGCCCAGGGGTTGTTGCGCACACCCGAGGGCGCACGGACATTTGGCTCGGTGCTCGGCGTGCCCGGCGCGGGCGCTGCCGGTGGCTTGGGCGCCGCGTTGCTGGCGCTCGGTGCGGAGCTGCGCTCGGGTGTAGAGACGGTGCTCGATCTCGTGGGGTTTGACGAGCGCGTGCGCGATGTCGACCTGGTCATAACAGGCGAGGGCAATATGGACGAGCAGTCCGCCGCCGGTAAGGCGCCGGTGGGTGTGGCTCGCCGCGCCAGGCGATATGGCAAGCCGGTGGTCGCCGTCGTGGGCGGCCGTGCTGACAACCTGAACGCGGTATATGAGCAAGGTATCGACTTGGTACTGCCGATCTGCCGCAAGCCCATGCCTCTCGACCAGGCGCTCAATCCTCAAGAAGCCACAACCAACCTCATCTTCGCCGGTGAGTCAGCCGCCCAAGCCTACGACCTCGCTCGCCTCTAAAACCCATCCCCTCGATAAGTTGCGGTGAAATACGGAGTGTTATTGCCTTTAAGGTGCCAATTCAGTCCGTATTCCACCGCAACTTCGAGAATGTCCATTCGAGGTTGGCTGCCTTGTGCCTTGGGTCGGACCGCCTGCCACGAAACGTGGCCATCTACTACGTTAAACCGGCCACCCTCGACCATTCCGGAATTTGCAAAAACAAAACCGCAGATAGAAAGCTTGCCGATTTTCGAAAAAGTCGGCTATGGTTGACCCCTGTAGCCTAAACGTAGTAGATGGGCCCTTTCTGTGGTGCGGCACCAAGCCGGTCATTTTGGGATGGGACTATTTTGACTACTCATTGGCTGCTCTGGCAATCGGGCTGCAAAAGTAGTCAAAAAAAGCTCCGTCCCAAATTAGCTACCTTGCTCTGGCGGGCGGGAGCAGGTAAGATATACCGAGCGCCTAGCGCGTTCGATGGGTTCGGATGACGACATGTTCCGAATCTGGTCAGGTCCGGAAGGAAGCAGCCATAAGGAGCTTCTGTCGGGCATCCGAATCCATCGAGCGCACGGGCGCTATTTTGGTGCCGCGACATGGCCCGGCCGGCGGCGAGGTGTTTGGTGTCTCGCTGGTCCTCGGCTTCGCCTGCGGGATCGCTCGACTACCAAACACCTCGCCGCCGGCCGGGCCCCGTCGTCCAAAAATCACCCGTAAAGGCGCGTTTATCTAATTTAATCTATCCCTTAAGGAATGCTGCTCGTTGGCGTTGTCTGGGCATTGATGGCTACGTGGTTCAAGAGGCGGCGGTGCTGTTGCTTGAATTTTTGCAGTTAAAGAGGCTCGTTTCCCTAGGTTGGGGAAACGAGCCTCTTTTTGTCTCTGGGCTTGTGGATTGGCGAAGGTAGTATGCTCTGGCGGCTATTTTGAGTTCTTGATGCGGCGTGTGGCCGTGGCGGTTATTCCGAGGCCTGCGACGGCGATTCCTGCTAGTGCGATTGCGCTTGGCGTTGTGTCGCCTGTGTTTGCGAGTGTGCCGGTGGTTGTATTTGCTTGCCTGCCGTTCGAATTCGCTTGCTTGGTGGAGCTCGGCGCGGTGTCTTTGCCGGTCGCGGGTGAGCTGGCGGGCTGTGTCGTCTCGGCCGGTTGCGTCGAGCCGGAGGGAGGCGTTGTCTCGGTCGGTTGCGTTACCTCGGGCGAGGTGGCCTTGTCTGCCGCGGCTTTTGCCTCTTCGTATGCCTTGCAGGCGTCGTCATAGGCCGCCTGCGCCTTATGCAAATTGTCGATGAGCGCATCTCGCTTGGCTGTTTCCTCGTCGATGTGGGCTTTGGCTTCCTCCGCCTTACTTCCGAAATACTGAACCCGTCTTTCCTGACTTTCGAGGCGGTGACGGTAGCTGTCAAGCACCGTTTCGCAAGATTCTTCTTGCGCTTCCGCTGCGATTATTTCCTGCCGCAGCTGCTTAAGAGCTTCGTAGGAAGCCCCGTTGCTGCGTGCCTTTTCATATTCTGCCTCAAGCTCGCTTACCCGGTTGTGGGCCTCATCGTATTTGGCTTGGGCTGCATCGACGTTCGCTTGCATGGCGGGAAGGGGCTCTCTCCATTCGGCAGCTCGCGCCACCATCGTGTCATAGAGCTCTCGAAAAGCGGCAATGTTATCATTGATTCCCGCAATTCTCTCGGGACTTGCGGCGTTTTGTGCGGCTTCGAGGTTTTTGAGCGCTTCCTGCATGGCTGCATACGCCTTTTCTTTTGCGGCGGCCGCATCTCCCGTCTGCAGGGCAACTGCATCGACAGGGGCGCTGGTTTCTGCCGCAATCGCCGTTACGGGGGCGATTCCCGCGACAAGTGCCGCGGAAAGGGCGATGCCCACAGTTGCTCGTCTTGCTCTTCTTGCGAGAATGTCGTTCATCTCGGCACCTCATTTCAAGGGTCGGCGACTAACTTGGTAGCACTAATGTAAGTATACCAAGCGGTCGACCCGACACTGGCTGGGTGTGCACGTGCCTTTCCGCTTCTTTGGAAACCGAATCCCATTAGAAATGACGAGTTGTTTACGCTTCTTTTGGGCTCACCGTACTATCATGATTCGAATTGAGTGTGAATGATGATAGGGAGCGCCTATACATGATTGAGCTGCTCAGGCGTTTTGGCGGTAAGTTTCGCCGCTATATGGTGATTGGTCCTGCGTGCAAGCTGATCGAAGTGATCTTTGACCTGCTGACGCCGCTGGTGATTGCCCAGATGATTGATAAGGGTATCGGCGCACACGACGTGAACGCTGTCGTCCACTACGGCATGGTACTTGGCGCTATGGCTGTGATCGGCATCTCGTTTACGCTCGTCTGCCAAAAGATGGCGGCGCTCACCTCGCAGGGCATGGGTACCGATATCCGCGGCGCGCTCTACGAGCACATCAACAAACTGAGCTATGCCGAACTCGACCGCTTTGGCACGCCGTCGCTCATCACGCGCATTACCAACGACGTCAACCAGGTGCAGCTTGCTGTGGCGCTGGGCGTGCGCATGCTCATCCGCTGGCCCTTCCTGGCGGTGGGCTCCATGTGCGCGGCCCTTGCCATTGACCTTAAGCTCGGCATCATCTTTTTGATCTGCACGCCCGCCATTGGCCTGGTGTTCTGGTTTGTCATGGCGCGCTGCATTCCGTATTACAAGCAGCTGCAGGCAAAGCTCGACCGCATCGCGCTCATTTGCCGCGAGGGGCTTTCGGGCGCCCGTGTGGTTCGCGCCTTTGTGCGCGAGGGCCACGAGCGCGAGCGCTTTGCCCAAGCCGCCGATGACCAGGCCAATACTGCCATCGCGGTGGGCAAGCTCTCGTCAATCCTTAACCCCGTAACGTTTTTGGTGATGAACCTAGGCGTGTGCGCCATCCTGTGGGTGGGCGGCATCCAGGTCAACGTGGGTGAGCTCACGCAGGGCCAGGTCATGGCGTTTGTGAACTACATGACGCAGACCCTGACCTCCATCGTGTACGTCGCCAACCTGGTCGTGGTCTTTACCAAGGCGAGCGCGAGTGCTTCGCGTATCAACGAGGTGCTCAACTGCGAGCCGAGCATCACCGACGAGGGCAATCAGTCGGTTGCGCTGCCCAAGCCGGGCAATGTCGCTCCAGTTCCTGCGCTGAGCTTGAGCCATGCGAGCTTCTCGTTTGGCACCGGCGCTGCCAACGCCGTCAACGATGTGACCCTGGAGCTCCCGCTGGGCAAGACGCTCGGCATTATCGGCGGCACGGGTAGCGGTAAGTCCACGCTCGTCTCGCTCATCCCGCGCCTGTACGATGCGGGCACCGGCAGCGTGAGCGTGATGGGCGCCGACGTGCGTGCCTGGCAGCTCGACCAGCTGCGCCACGTGGTCGCGACCGTTCCGCAGCGCGCGTCGCTGGTGAGTGGCACCATCCGCAGCAACCTGACCTGGCGTGACGAGTCGGCAACCGACGAGGAGCTCTGGGCGGCGCTCGACATGGCGCAGGCGAGCGAGTTCGTGCGCAACAAGCCGCAGGGGCTCGATGCCCCGGTCGAGGCGGGCGGTAAGAACTTCAGCGGTGGCCAACGCCAGCGCCTGACCATCGCGCGCGCCCTGGTGGGCTCGCCTCAGATATTGATCATGGATGACTCCGCGTCGGCGCTCGACTTTAAGACCGACGCGGCGCTTCGCCATGCCATTCGCGAGCGCAGCATGCGCGGTGCCGCCAAGGGCGGGCTGCCGCTGACCACGGTGATTGTGAGCCAGCGCGTCTCGACCGTGCGCGATGCCGACGTGATCTGCGTACTCGACCACGGCTCGGTTGCCGGCCTGGGCACACATGACGAGCTCTATGCGACCTGTCAGCTCTATCGCGAGATTTGCCAGTCGCAGCTGCGCCGCGAGGAGCTTGAGGGCCGGCGGGGGAGCACAGCGCCCGCGCTCGCCCCAGGTGCCCCGACCGCCCCCGCATCCGTCTGCGCAAAGGAGGGCTGCTAAATGAATCCGTACACTTCCTCCGGTTCGGTCGCCACGATGACGGCCAACGTGTCCGGTAACGATAACCTCAACGACCTGGGCGACGGTCCGCGCCAGCCCGGCGATCCCGAGCGCTATCCCGTGGGTGCGGTGACTCGCCGCCTGATGGGCTACGTCCGTCCGCACTGCATCTCGTTTGTAGCGTCGTTTGTGAGTGCCGCCATCTCCGTGATTCTGCAGCTCTACACGCCCATTCTCATCGGCGAGGGCATCGACCTTATCGTCGCCGCCGGGCAGGTGGACTTCGACGCGCTGCTGCCGCTCGTTACCAAACTCGCGCTCGTCGTGGTAGGTGCTGCGGCCTTCCAGTGGCTGCAGGGCTACTGCGTCAACCGCCTGTCCTACGAAACGGTGCGCGACATGCGCGTGGAGGCGAGCGATAAGCTCAGCCGCATGCCGCTCAGCTTTATCGACAGCCATGCCCACGGCGACCTCATGAGCCGCGTGGTCAACGACGTCGACCAGGTGGGCGACGGTCTGCTGCAGGGCTTTACCCAGCTCTTCACCGGTGTTATTACCATCGTAGGCACGCTCGCGTTTATGCTTTCCATCAACCTGACCATGACGCTTGTGGTGGTACTCGTCACGCCGCTTTCCATTTTTGCAGCCGGCGCCATCGCCAAGCTCTCCAACAAAAGCTTTACGGCACAGCAGCGTATACAAGGGCAGCTCGGTGGTCATATTGAGGAGTACGTAGGCGAGCAAAAGCTTGTGGATGCGTTTGCCTATGGTCCCAACGCCCAGCAGCGCTTCGATGCCCTCAATGCCGAGCTCTACACCGCGGGCGAGCGCGCGCAGTTTATGGGTTCGCTTTCCAACCCCGGCACGCGCTTTATCAATAACATCATCTATGCCGTGGTCGCTGTGATCGGCTGCGTGGGCGTGATCACGGGCGTGCCCGCGGCGCTTACGGTGGGCGGCGTGCAGATTTTCCTGTCCTATGCTAACCAGTACACCAAGCCGTTTAACGAGGTCACCAACGTCATTACGCAGATCCAGACCGCGTACGCCTCGGCGCGCCGCATGTTTGCGCTCCTCGATGCGTGCGAGCAGGAGCCCGACGCGTCGGACGCCGTAGAGCTTGCCGCACCGCAGGGCGAGGTCGCCTTTGAGCATGTGGACTTTAGCTACGTGCCCGACCGCAAGCTTCTGCAGGACATCTGCATCGAGGCTAAGCCCGGCATGCGCTTTGCCCTGGTCGGCCCCACGGGCTGCGGCAAGACGACGCTCATCAATTTGCTGCTGCGTTTTTACGATATCGATGCCGGTCGCATTGCGGTCGATGGTCGTTCTTCGCGTGACTACACACGCGCAAGCCTGCGCCGCGCCTTTGGCATGGTGTTGCAGGACACTTGGCTGTTCGAGGGCACGGTAGCGGAAAACATCGCCTACGGCTGTCCCGACGCCACGCGCGAGCAGGTTATCGAAGCTGCCAAGCGCGCGCACGCGCACAAATTTATCGTGCAGCTGCCAAACGGCTACGACACGGTGATCGGCGAGGACGGCGGCACGTTTAGCCAGGGTCAAAAACAGCTGCTGTGCATCGCGCGCGTCATGCTCACCGACCCGGCGATTCTGCTGCTGGACGAGGCGACTTCGAGCATCGATACCCGCACCGAGCTGCAGGTGCAGGCGGCATTCGACGAGCTCATGGCCGGCCGCACAAGCTTTGTCGTGGCGCACCGCCTGAGCACCATCCGCAACGCCGACTGCATTCTGGTGATGCGCGACGGCCAGATTATCGAGCGCGGCACGCACGACGAGCTGCTAGCGGCAGGCGGCTTTTATGCCGAGCTCTACCGCAGCCAGTTTGCCCAGTGAGCAAGCCCTTGGGGCAAATTAATCAATCGACAGACGGTGGTTTACATCTGTCACGTTAGTACTAAGATATTCATCTAATAAATTGCATTAGTGGCTTTAGTTTTGGGGGAAACGAGGCAACGTGACTATGACGTGCTCTTTGGTGGTTAACAGCAAGAGCGGTAATACCAGGATGGTTTCGGGCGCGATCAAGCGCGCTCTGCAGGCTGCGGGCGTCGAGTTTGTCCATGCCGCGGCGTTGAGCGACGATGCGGATGCAGATCAGGTTGCGCTCGAGGCGCAGGGCGCCCGCGTGGCCGACACGGTGCTCGTCGGTTTTTGGTGCGACAAGGGCGCGTGCACGCCTTCGGTCGCGGCGTTGCTCTCCGCCTTGCACGGCAAGCGCGTGTTCCTGTTTGGCACCTGCGGCTTTGGGGCCGACCAGAGCTATTACCAGCAGATTATCGACCGCGTAACTTCCAATCTGGCTGGGGATGCCGAGCTTGCGGGCTGGGCGATGTGCCAGGGCAAGATGGGCCCCGCGGTCAAGCAGCGCTACGAGGCCATGCTCGAGCAAGATCCCGACAATGTCCGCTTTAAGATGCTGCTCGATAACTGGGTCGCCGCAAAGGATCACCCCACCAAGGAAGATCTGGACAACATGGCTGCAGCCGCCAAAAAGGCCGTTTTGGGGAGTAGCTCCCATCGCTGACGGCGGTCGGTCCATCTTTCTAAATGAAACGTCCTCCCGGGCGTCGGGGCACGAAGTTCCCTGCTCTACAGTCCTGCGCAAGACGAAGGCCACATTAAGTGGCCTTCTTTGCGTGCGGAACTCGCGATGAACTTCGTGCCCCGCCGTCCGGGAGGACGCCTCTTTATTGATGGGAGGCCTGATAGGTCGATGGTTCCGTGCCCGGATGCGTCCAAAGTGGGACGGGCTTTCCGGATGGGCAGGCTTTCGAAAAATGCGTCCCGGAATTTGCCTTTGGAATGGGACGTAGTTTCCCGTTGAGGTGCTTTGCGGAAAGTGCATCCCAGAATCGATGCTTGAAATGGGATGCAGTTTCCCGATGAGGCACTCGACGGAAAATACATCCCAGAAATGGCCTTTGAGCTGGGATAAGATTTCCGCGGCATCTCGGATTCTCAAAAATGAGACACGCCGTTGGCGAAAATGAGACACGTGATATCGGGCATCGGACGTATCATTTGTAAAAATGAGTCCACTCCACTCGAGTAAAGCGAGGTCCCTCATGTACGTTCCACGCCCCCGTATCCGTAGGCTGTCGAAAATCCCGCTTGTTGGGACGGCGGCGCTTGCTGCGTTGATCGCCACGAGCGTCGCCTGCTTCACGGCCACGCCCCAAGTTGCCCAGGCGGCAGACGCGCCCGCAATCACCGATATGACCGAGCAGGATTATCAAGCCCTGGGTCTGGGCACGAGCGAGGACATTCCGGCCGATACCGTTGGCCCCTATTCCACTGATACCCCCACGACGTTTGCCACGCGCAGCGAGGTCTATATGGCAGCTAACGGTAGCCATGGCAATCGCTACACTCTGCGCGACAAGCTCGAGAACGTCGAGCGCGGTGACATTGGCGGCAGCAGCAAACTCTTCGATGGCTATGGAAGTGTGTGGGGCGCCGCAAAGTTCTGGCAAAACGTCAACAACTTCGATACGAACAGCGATCTCTACAAGCATAGCGACTACGGTGGTGGCACCTGGTCGTATCTGAGCAACAATGAGTCCTCGACGGTACTTGCCAACGACAACAACGGCTTCTCGGGCATTCACGCCACAAGCGTTGAGTTCTGCAGCGATGCCAAAACGGGCAAAAAGAGCCGCGTTGCCGAGCTTCGCGCCTATGGTGACAGCTCGTCCACGACGATCGACGGCAAGTCGTACGCCGGAAAGGTTGAGCTGGTCCTCTATTCGTTTAGCAACGGGCGCACGCGCAGCCTTGATACGCGCCTGCCGGTGACGGTCAACACCAATATGATGGACGGAGGCCGTTTTAAGTATCTGAACGCCGGCTACCTGCAAGAGCACGACGCCGTCTTTGATGTCGAGGCGGGCGATGTCGATGGTGACGGCGTGGACGAGCTTTTTGTCTATGCGGGCTGCTATGTCGACGAGAGCGGCGTGCGTAAGGCTGTAGTCGATATGTACGACCTGGAGGGCGGCAACTGGAGTCAGAGTGTCGTCAAAATCGACGCCGGTAACGCCGCGGACTACACCACGCACAACGAGGGCGGGAACGACTCTTGGACGCAGCTGCAGTCAGCTCCTGTCGTTTCGCTGGCTGCCGGAGACCTCGACCGCGATTTTTGCGATGACCTCGCCATCGTGGTCTCGGCACCCTACGGCAAAAAGAATATCGCCAAGTCAACGCATTGCGAGCTGTTCTCGTGGGATGCATCCAAGGGTGCACTCGTCCATGTCGATGCTCTGGGTGACGCGGGCGCAATCTCCCTCTCCTCGAACGGCAAGACCATGGTCGCTGCGAATGCGACGTTCGGCACGTTTGCCGCCTACGATGAAGAAGGAAAGAAGACGGGTGAAACCGTCACGGGCCTTATTCTTGCGGGCTATGACTGGCAACGCAGCGCTTTTGATTACGACGCCTATGACGGCAGCAAGGGGCTGTACGGCGCGCTGTACCGCTACGCGTATTTTGACTCGGAGTCTGGCGAGTTCAAACTATCCGATTGCAAGGAATGCAGAGACGGGCTCCTTGCCTCCTATGGACTGATGCATGTGCCCAGCAGCGCATGGAAGGATAGCGCTCAGGATAAGCGCTATCCGTGCACCTTGGCGCCTATTGCCCTTGCCACTGCCAACCTTGACGGCCTGTCCGAGCAGCTGGCGGTCGACGAGGTGCTCGTGGGCGGCGATGTGTTCCGCGACTTTGCCTGCAACACGGCACAGAGCGGGGCTCAGGGCTTGGGGTCCATGGTCGGAACCATGAGCATGAGCGGTCAGCAATACAACAGCAGCAACAAGCATGACCACAAGGGTATAGAGCAGGTGTGGATCAGCGACGTCAAGGCGGGCAGCGTCTCGGGTTCGGACCGCTATAACGAGAGCTTTATCGCCGTGGTGGGCAAGCACCGCGACGAGGACCTGCGCAAGAACGATGACTACTATTGGATGACCACCTCGCATTTTTCGCTCGACGAGAACGGAAAGGTGCGCCGCGGCGAGGAGCAGGTGATTAGCGAGAGCAACCGTCGCGGCACTACCTACGGCACATTTATCTCGCTCGCGCTGCCCGATGTCGACAACGACAGCGTCAAGATCACGTACAAGGACCGCTACAAGGTCTATACCAACCCGCGCGTGCTTGCCGTGCTGCAGGATGCGCCCTATGTTGAGGATCTGGAGCAGGCATACGGCTATCTGGTGTTGGGCGGCACGTCATACGGAGAGGAAAAGGGCACGGGGACATCCCAGGGCTATACCATTGGCGCCGAGTTGGGCGTTGCCGTCGAGGTGCAGACCGGTCCGCCCCTGGTCGCGATGAATGCTTCAGTCGATTTTGCCGCCGAGGGATGCTATGACTACCGGAGCGAGCGCACGGTCAGCGCAAGCGTAAGCTATGAGTCGCATGCCGGCGAGGGTGACAAGGCCGTGCTCTACACGATTCCGATGGTCTATTACGAGTATGAGATCGAAAATGAGGAAACTGGTGGCAAGGGCGTGATGGCGGCGCCCGTGTCGCTCGGCGCGCAGACCTCGGTCGTTAATGTCGAGGCCTATGACCGCATTGCCAAACAGCACAATATGACGCCGCTCAGCTACTTTTTGACCAACCGGTCGGGAGAACCCGGAACCTATCAAACGACGCTCAACGGCGAGACTCCCGTTGGGGATTCCTTTGGCCTGGGCAAGCCTGGCGTAACGCGCGCCTACACGCACGATGGGTTTAACGGCGCCGCCGCGCAGCCGGGGGCGAGCATTGAGCAGACCATCGAAGTCGAGGAGGGCAAGGAGCAGGAGCTCGAGCTCGGCTTGACGCTGAACGGCAGCGTTGTCATGGGCGCGAAGCTCGCAAAGCGCGAGTTGTTTGGCGGCCTGTGCTTTGGTGCCAACGCCGGCTTTACTACGGGTAACTCCTCGAGTGAATCGACCGAATACGGCGGCACCGTCGACAACCTGCCCGAGGCCGCGCAGGGCAAGTACGGTTTTGTGTGGCGTCTGGGCGTCAACGCGGTGGATGTCGACAAGTTCGAGGCAGACTCGGGCGACAAGCTCGGCACCAAGGACACCGACCAGTTCTGGATTGTGGGCTATGACGTTAAGGACGTCGAGATGCCCGACGCGCCGGCCGTGACGGGCTTTACGGCAAACGCCGTCGATTCGACCAGCGTTACGTTTAGCTGGGACGATGTACTCGCAAACAAGAGTGGCTTTAGCTACGGCGTGGGCATGCTGCAGAGCAATGCGGCGGATGCGGTCGTCAATAGCTGGAAGATTGCCGACAACACGAAGACCTCGCTCAAGTGGGATGGGCTGCAGCCCAATACGGAGTATCGATTCGCCATCGCCGCCGTTAAGAATGGATCCACGACCGAAACAGGTATTCGCTCGGCAATCATCACGGTCAAGACCATGCCCGATGGCATGACGATGACCGTGAGCGGACCTGCGGCGGATGCTGCGGAGGGGTCGGATCTTGGATACGACTCTTCGGTTGAGCGCACGGCGGGAAGCCACCTGACGCTCTCGGCGATTGGCCATGTGAAGCAACTCGGTGCCGACGATAGCGAAACAGGGCTGGCACCGACCTATATGTGGTGCCGCAAGGGCCGCGGCGAGACAGAGTTTAAGCTCGTGGGTGCCGATGGCAACCTCGCGGCTGGAACGGCCTCAAAGCTCGAGATTGACCTGACCGCAGACGATGACGGTGCGCAGTATTACTGCCACGTGGGATACAACGACGTGGGCCTCGACACCGGCACGACGCTCGTGAATATCGAGGCCGAGGAGACGGCGCCCACAACGGTGAACGCCACCCCGATCCGCACGCGCCGCCTGTTCTCACAGGCAAGTGCGGGCGCCAAGAAGTTCCTGGACCATACGCTGGTAAACACCGCCGGCCCAACCGATTCCGAAGGCTCAAAGGACCCCGAGACTCCTGAGACCCCGACGAACCCGGACAAGCCCAAGTCCGACAACGGAGCTAAGACCGACACCAAGGTCAAGACTACGACCACAGCGAAGAACCTCGCAAACACCGGCGACCAAACATTCGCCCTAGTCGCCACCGCAGCAGCAGCGGGAGCAACGCTCGTAGTGATAGCCCTCATCATGCTGATCAAGCGCCGCAAGACCCACTAGTAGCCAGTCGAACATATCGACAACCCAAAAATCCGGGTAGCCAAAAAACAGGCCACCCGGGTTTTCTGTTGAGTGGAGACTCCGCAAGCGGAAACTGCGTCCCATAATTAGGCCGAGAAATGGGATGAACTTTCCCAATGAGAGCCAACCGGAAACCACGTCCCAGAATCAGCCCCCAAAGTGGGACGCACTTTCCCAACGAGCCTCAACCGGAAAATACATCCCGGAATCCAGCTGAATAGTGGGACACACTTTCCCAATCGGGTCCCAAGCGGAAACTGCATCCCATTCCAGACAAGAATTCCGGGACACACTTTCCGCAAACAAAGAAGGCCACATAACGTGGCCTTCAACTTATATATGTTCGGCGATACACCCAAGACAAGCCACGCCCCAACATCAGGGCGTCTGTCCAGGCGGAGGCATATAAGGTTCATCGCGAGTTCCGCACGCAAAGAAGGCCACTTAATGTGGCCTTCGTCTTGCGCAGGACTGTCCGAGCAGGGAACCTTATATGCCTCCGCCTGGACAGACGTTTCAGTTGTGGCTCAGCAGCTAGCAGCTACTTGATCTTGGTCGTACCCGGTGCCAGGTTGGGGTCGGTCTCGTTGGCCTCGGTCTGGAAGTGCTCGGTGTACACGTTCTTGCCGTCGCGGAACATCTCGTAGTACTGCATCTTGGCGTAATCCTCGCGCGCCTTGGTGGCGGCTGCGGCAGCGGCGTCGTCACCGGTGACGTTGGAGGAGAGCGCCCAGCGCAGGCTGGCGTCCTCGTAGCCCACCGAATTGATGGCGGGCAGCGACTTACGCAGCGTCATGTGCGCTTTCTGGTAGTCGGTCAGCGGTGCGCCGATCAGCTGCATCAGCTGGGTGGACAGGTAGTTGGTGGACAGGTCGTCGACCTCGCTCGTCTGGTCGCAGCCGGCAACGTCGTAGTTAGCCCAGATGATGTAGTCAGTCTGCCACAGGCGCTCCTGATGCGTGGCATCGTCCTCGCCGGTAAACCACTTATCGTTGAACTTGGACGGGAAGAACGGCTGGTGGTCGCCCCAGAACACCACGACCACCTTACGGTCGAGCTTATTCAGGGCGTTGAGGAAGTAGCGAAGCGCCTGGTCGGACTGCTCGATGCACGAGACATACTCGTCGACATCGGAGAGCGTGCCGTCCTCGACGGTCTTGGTGTCCAGGTCGGTCGTGTCGATGTTCAGGTGCATCTGCTTGTCGACCGGCAGCAGGCCCGTATCGTAGCCCGAGTGGTTCTGCATGGTCACGTCGAAGATAAACTGCGGATCGGCGTTCTGGTCGAGCAGCTCAAGAATCTTGTCGTAGGTAGCCTGGTCGGTCACCATGCCGCGCAGGGTATCGGCGCCCTGGAAATCGTTGATGGACAGGAACTGGTCAAAGCCAAAGTCCTTGTAGACGTTCTCGCGGTTCCAGTTGGTGGCGTGGTTGGGGTGCATGGCCGTGGTGGAGTATCCGAGGGACTTGAACTGCTCTGCCAGGTTCCCGGTCGTTTCCATGTTGTAGATGGTGTAGGGGTACACGCCCGAGCCCAGGTTGGCCATGGAGTTGCCGGTCATAAACTCAAACTCGGTATTGGCGGTGCCGCCGCCGTAGGCGCTCACGTAGAGCTTGCCGCGGCTGAGGCAGTTGGACAGGCTCTTAAAGTACTGCGGGCCCTCGTAGCCGGCGCGCATGTTCTGGTAGATCGACAGATCCGAGAACGTCTCGTTCATGATGGCGATGACCGTGGGCTTCTCGCTATCGAACTGCTCCTTTGCGGCGGCGCGCTCGTCGCTCTTGGCCGCGTCGGACTTGTCGTAGGCCTTGGCGTACTTTTTGAGCGTGGCCTTGGCGTCATCGACAGAATAGTCGGCGGGTTTGGGCGGCTTAATGGACTGCGCTGCACTAATAAAGGCGGGCAGGTAGCCCTCGCGCCAGTAGCTCTCGAGCGGGCGCCAGGTGTAGACGGTGATGCCGAGGGTGTTGTAGTAGTCGATGAGCGTGACGTGCGCGGTCACGCCGCCCAGGCACAGCACGGCGACGAGCAGGTTGGTGATCAGCATGCGCTTGGCGTTGGCGGCGCCCTTCTGGCTATGCGGCGCGACCAGGCCAGCGTACTCGCACAGCAGCATGGCGATGGCGGTAAAGCCCATGGACAGCACGCAGAACAGCGAGATCGAGAAGGTGTAGCCGTTGCCGGCGACCGCGGCGGCGGTGGAAATGGCCGAAAGGTCGCCCGGCTGGATGGGCATGGATTTAAACGTGATAACGAAGAACTCGGCAATGCCCAGGACAAAGAGGGCAAAGGCCAGGACCGCGGGAGCTGCGCCGTGGCGCTGGAATAGGAAGAACAAGCCGGTCATGAGCACGGTGATGATGGCCCACTCGAGCAGGATGCACAGGGGGTAGACCCAGGTAAAGTCGTGGTTGGACGATACCTCCATGCCCAGCAGCGCAAAGACGCCGGCGAGCAACAGGCACAGGACGGCGGCGACGAGCGGTTTGCCCACAAAGGCGCCGCGCAGGCGGGCGAGCTTGCCGGTGGGGGCGGGGGCGTCGGGCGCGGCGAACGCAAAGACGCGCGGGGCGATGCGGTCGCGTGCGATGCTGGCCCAGGCGCAGCCGGTGAGGATGGCGTTGGTTAGGATGAGCATCACAAAGGCGAGCGGCTCGTTTTGGGCGACGAGGCCAATGGCGCCCCAAATGGTCAAAAAGAGCTGGAACAGGCCGAAGGCGACGCTCCACCCAAGAGCGCTTTTGGCAACGGTGCCCGACTGAGCGCGAATGGCCTTGGCCTCGCGCAAGACAAGGTAGACGGTCGCCGCAAGACCGACGAGCGAGATGGCGGCAGCGAACATGCTGAGACTCCTCACGAACTTAAAACCTACGAAAGCGGGGGTTACCCGATTGTTACCTAAATATGCGCTGCATTTGCGGGTCGCGCACAACAACCAGCCATATTAACGCGCATGTGTGGCGGTGTGGCGCAATGTAGTGGCGACCTGCGCGATAATGGACGGGAATTACACGGAAACGTAAAGGCTTCTTAAAGAATTGGCGAGGATGAGGCGATGAACGAGCAAGTTTGCACCAAGGCTGTGGATACGTGCGGCTATCCGGTCGAGACGACGGGCAATGCGGTGCTGGACACGTTGGAGCACCGTTCCTCCACGCGTGCCTTCGCGCGCGATGACGACGACCGTCCCGTGGCGGTGACCGACGAGCAGCGGGCGGCGATTCTGCATGCGGCGAGCCGTGCGCCGTCGGCGGGCGCCATGATGATGTATTCCATCGTGAGCATTCGCGAGCAGGCTACGCTGGATCGTCTGGCCGACCTGTGCGACCACCAGCCCATGATCGCCAAGGCGCCCTGGGCACTAATATTTGTGGTCGATTATGCCAAGTGGATCGATCTGTTTGAGCACGTGGGCTGCTTTGAGCCCGAGTTTGTCGAGCGCACGGGCAAGGCGCCCCGCCGCGCGCCGGGTTTAGGCGACTTTGCCATCGCGGCCCAGGACGCCGTGATCGCCGCGCAAAACGCCGTGGTTGCCGCCGAGGCCCTGGGGCTGGGGAGCTGCTACATCGGTGATATCGTCGAGAATGCCGAGGAAGTTGCCGCGCTGCTGGACTTGCCGCCCCATACCATGCCGCTGTCGATGCTCATCATCGGCACGCCCCGTAAGGAGCGTCCGGCCATTGCGCATCCCGTGGTGAACCTGGTGCACGAGGAGCGCTACTGCCGTGCGGATGCCGCGACCATGGACGCGCAGGTGGCCGAAATGGATGCGATGTTTCGCCCGCACGCTCGCGAGGTGGGTGAGCGCGTGGTGGATATCTACACCCGCAAGCACACGAGTCCCTTTATGGCCGAGATGAGCCGCTCCATGGAGTGGTGGTTCAAAAATTGGCTTGGAAAATGACGAATGTGACAAAGGGAAAGTCCCTCTGTCACATTCCATATCGCCGTGGTGGCCTAAAGGTCGTATAAATGTTTATCTAGCTGGGAAGACGGTGCCATTTAAACATGGGCCGATTACCTATAATCCCTTTGAACATTAAAGTTGGGAGGAAACCGGCTTATGGAACAAAAGGCCAAGGAGGCAGCCTCGCACGCTGCGATTCCTGTGAGCGTCTCGGCGATGCTCGTCACGCTGGGCGTGGTGTATGGCGATATCGGCACCAGCCCCATGTATGTAACCAAGGCGCTCGTCGCCGGCAACGGCGGCATCGGAAGCGTCACGGAGGAGTTCGTGCTTGGCGCGCTCTCCCTTGTCGTGTGGACGGTCACGTTGCTGACCACCATCAAGTATGTGCTCATCTCGCTGCGCGCCGATAACCATGGTGAGGGCGGCATCTTTGCCCTGTACAGTCTGGTCAAGCGCTGTGGCAAGTGGCTTATCATCCCCGCCATGCTAGGTGGCGCCGCGCTGCTCGCCGACGGCATCCTCACGCCGGCCGTTACCGTTACCACGGCCATCGAGGGCCTGCGCACCATCCCGGCGGTCCATGCCGTGCTGGGCGATGACCAAGGCCGCGTCGTCGCCATTACGCTCGCCATCATCATCGTGCTCTTCTTGGTACAGCGCATCGGTACGGCCAAGATCGGTCACGCCTTTGGCCCCATCATGACGCTGTGGTTCCTGTTCCTGGGCGGCACGGGTCTGTTCTTTGTCTTCCAGCACCCCGCCGTGCTGCTGTGCCTCAACCCGGTGCGCGGCATCGCCTTTTTGCTGAGCCCCAACAACCACGCGGGCATCATGATTCTGGGCAGCTGCTTCCTCGCCACCACCGGTGCCGAGGCGCTCTACTCCGACATGGGCCACGTCGGCCGCGGCAACATCTACGCTACCTGGCCGTTCGTTAAGTGCTGCCTGCTGCTTTCCTATATGGGCCAGGGCGCTTGGCTTATGAACAACGCTGCCAACCCCGAGCTCATGGGCATTGCCGACCTCAACCCGTTCTACCAGATGCTCGCCCCGGGCCTGCGCCCGTTTGCCGTCGGCCTTTCCACCGTCGCGGCCATCATTGCCTCGCAGGCGCTCATCACCGGCGCATTCTCGCTGGTGTCCGAGGCCAGCCGTCTGGACCTCATGCCGCACATGCAGGTCTTCTACCCTGCCGAGACCAAGGGCCAGCTCTACATCCCCATGGTCAACAACGTCATGCTTGTCGGCTGCGTCATCGTGGTGCTGCTGTTCCAGAACTCGGCGCATATGGAAGCCGCCTACGGCCTTGCCATTACGCTGACTATGATGTGCACCACGCTGCTGCTCTTCTTCTACCTGCACGAGGAGCGCAAGCTCAAGGTTGCTCCGTGGATCTTCGCGGCCTTCTTCCTTTTGCTCGAAGGCTTCTTCTTCGTGAGCTCACTTACCAAGTTCTTCCACGGCGGCTACTTCACCATCCTCATGGCCGCGCTCATCATGGGCATCATGGTGTGCTGGTACAACGGTACGGCTGTTGAGCAGCGCCAGTTTACGCTGCTGCCGCTGCGCAGCTACCTGCCGCAGCTCAAGCGCCTGCGCGACGACGACCGTTACGAGCGCATGAGCGACAACGTCGTGTACCTGACCAAGGACACCCATACCGACTACATCGACCGCGACATCGTCTACTCGATTTTGGACAAGCATCCCAAGCGCGCTCGCGCCTGGTGGTTCGTGAATGTCGAGACCATGGACGAGCCGCATACCTTTGCCTATTCGGTCGAGACGTTCGGCACCGACTACGTGTTCCGCGTGCATCTGTACCTGGGCTACAAGATCAACCAGCGCGTCAATGCCTATCTGCGTCAGGTCGTTCAGGACCTGGCTGCCACCGGCGAGCTGCCGGCGCAGACGCATGACTACTCGGTCTACAAGGATCCGGGCAACATCGGTACGTTCAAGTTCGTCCTGATCCGTAAGCTTCTGGCGCCCGAAAGCGATGTGGAGCCGAGCGAGCGTACGGCCATCACGCTCAAGTACATCATCCGCCGCGCCGCCGGCACGCCTGCACGCTGGTACGGCCTGGAGAACTCCAACGTGAGCTTTGAGTACGTGCCGCTGTTCACCAAGTTCAAGGCCGTGAACAAGATGCAGCGCCTGGCCCCCAACGAGCGGCCGTAGGCGCCGACGGGTTGCACGGAGTTGGTTTTCGATGGACAAGATTGAGACCGGGGAGGCAAACATGGATGCAAAGATGCTTGATGGCCGCGAGGTGGTTGCCGAGCTGGTACGTGAGGCACGCGCCGACGCCGCCGAAGATCGGTTTTTGACGAACCGTGCCAACATGGATATGGCCGATCGCGTAATTTCGATCGTGGCACTGGTATTTGGAGCGGTGTGCGTGTGTGCCCTGCTCGCGCACGTGCTGTTTGTCTAGCGACCGCCGGCTGCAAAGGCTATACACTTGGAACCACCACAAGGGAAACCACCACAAAGGTGCCTGTCCCTTTGTGGTGGTTTTTGTTTTTGAGAGAGGAGCGGGGCGCTGATGGACGTCCGTACGGACGGCGATATTGCCGATAACTTTTGGTGGCGGCGCACAACGCTGGCGCGCCGCACTCCTCTGTATGACGCCTGCGTATCGGTGGGACTGCTGGTCGCGGCGACGATTGTGGGCGCGCTGCTCGACCATCCGGGTCTCGCGCCGAGCATCATGATCGTCTATGTGTTTGCCGTTCAGCTGTGCGCATTCTTTACCTGGAGTCGCCTGTATTGCTTGCTGAGCTCGGCTGCCGCCGTGGCGCTCTACAACTTCTTGTTTGTCGACCCGCGCTACTCGCTGTCGCTTATCGACCGCGGCTATCCCGGCATGTTCTTCATCATGTTCGTGGTCTCGCTTGTGTCGAGTTCGATTGCGTTGGCCCTGCGCCGCGCCTTGGCACAGGCTGCCGCCAGCGACCGCCGCACGCATATGGTGCTCGAGACCAACCGCATGCTGCAGCGGTGCGCCGATCAGCATCAGATCGTTCACGCCATGGCCACGCAGCTGGCGCGTCTTTCGGGCTGCCCTGTCGTGTGGTACAGCGCCGACGCCGAGGGCAATGACCTGCTGCCGCGCGCGACTTACACGGCCGTGGGCGATGCCGCACCGGTGCACGAACTGGCGCCGCAGATGCCGCCTCGGCTCTCGGCGTCCGCCTATGTGGGAACGCCGCTCGACGCCACGTTTGGCGGCTCGGCGTTTTATGGCATCTACCTGACGGTTCGCACAGGCGACGGCTTCGCGCGCTCGGGCGATCCCGCCTCGGTGGTGGGCGTGCTGGCTATCGTTGCCGAGCCCGACGTGCTGACGCATGAGGAGCGGACACTTGCCGATGCCATCGTGAGCGAAGGCGAGCTGGCGCTCGATCGCGCCCGCGCCATGGAGGCCCGCGAGGAGGCGGCGGTGCTTGCCAAAAATGAGCAGCTGCGCGCCAACCTGCTGCGCTCCATCTCGCATGACCTGCGCACGCCGCTCACCAGTATTTCGGGCAATGCCGATGTGCTGCTCGACCAGGGCTCGACCGGCACCGCCGTGCTCGACGCCCAGACGCGCCGCGGCCTGCTCCTGTCCATTCGCTCGGATGCGCAATGGCTCAACGCCACCGTCGAGAACCTGCTCGCCATCACCAAGCTCGAGGGCGGCGGTATGCGCCTGTCGACCACGCTCGAGCTCATGGACGATATCGTGGAGGAGGCGCTGCGCCACGTGAACCCTGCCGTGCGCGAGCACGACCTTAAGGTGGTGGCGTGCGATGAGCCGGCGCTCGTCAACGTCGATGCGCGCCTGATGGTGCAGCTGGTGGTCAATCTGGTGAACAACGCCATCACCTATACGCCCGCAGGCTCGCATATCATGATTTCGATTAGCGTCGACGATGGACGCGTGGCGTGCTCGGTGGCCGATGACGGCCCGGGCATTGCGCCCGAGGACCGCGAGCGAATCTTTGAGTCGTTCTACACCGCCAACCACGGTCTTGCCGACAGCCATCGCAGCGTGGGCCTGGGTCTTTCGCTCTGCCGCTCCATTGCGCTGGCGCATGGCGGTAGCATAGAGGTTGCCGCGGCGGACCCGCACGGCTCGGTCTTTACGATTGAGCTTCCCGTCGCCGACGTTTCGTTTGATAAGGAGTAGCGCTGTGCCGAACTCTGCCGTAAAACCGCTCATCTTGGTCGTTGAGGACGATCCCGCCGTCCGCAACCTTATTGTTGCCGCGCTCGAGGCGCACGGCTTGCGTCATATGGCCGTGGAGACCGCCCATGCCGCCATCGCCGCCGCCTCATCGCAGGCACCGAGCATCGTGCTGCTCGATCTGGGCCTGCCCGATATGGACGGCGTCAAGGTGGTGGAGTCGGTGCGCGCATGGTCGGGCATGCCGATCATCGTGGTCTCGGCGCGCAGCGAGGACGGGGATAAGATTCGCGCGCTCGATGCCGGCGCCGATGACTACCTGACCAAGCCGTTTTCGGTCGAGGAACTGCTTGCACGCATTCGCACGACGCTCAGGCGCCTTTCGTATGCGCAAACGGGTGGTGTTGCCTCCGAGGGCTCGTTCGATACCGGTGAGCTGCATATCGACTTTGATGCCGGCATTGCCACGATGGATGGCGAGGAGCTGCATCTGACGCCGATTGAGTACAAGCTCTTGTGCCTGCTGGCACATAACGCCGACAAGGTACTAACGCACCAGTTTATCCTGCACGAGATTTGGGGCACGGCAACTAAGAGCGACCTGGCGAGCCTGCGCGTCTTTATGGGCACGCTGCGCAAGAAGATCGAGTCCGACCCCGCGCACCCGCGCTATATCCAGACGCACGTGGGTATTGGTTACCGATTGGTCATCCAGGGATAGGTCGGCATCCGCCATCCCAATATGAGTTGCGGTGAAATACGGTCTAAATTTACCTAATTCCAGGCAAAACAGTCCGTATTCCACCGCAACGTTGTCTATTTATCCTTGGGCTTGCTGGCGTAGAACTTCTTCTTTTTGGACTTGCCGGCAGGGGAGGGTTTGCCGGCAAAGTTTGATTTGCCGTTGCCGGCCTGCGTGGGCGCGGGCGCTGCTGCACGAGGCTTGCGCGCCTCGGGGTTGCGCAGCTCCTCGGTTCGCTCGGCAATCTCCTCGGCGCTAAAGCCGACCTCGGCCATGGCGTCCTCGATGGGCAGTCGGCGCACGATATAGCAGTGGTGCACCTTCTGGTTGCGCGCGAAGTCCTCGGGGATGGTCTGTGCCGTAATGTCCTGTAGCACCACGCCCGCGCGCGCGAGCTTGCGCGTTTCGGGGCGGAAGCCGCGCAGGTTGCAGCTAAAGATGGCATGTCCGCCCTGTGCAAGCAGGCGAGATACGCCGGCCAAAAGCTCAACATGGTCGCGCTGGACATCCCAGGTGCGGAGGCCCATCTTGGACGAGTTCGAGAACGTGGGCGGGTCGACAAAGATCAAGTCCCAGCGGTTGCGCGTCTGGCGCTGGTCGCGAATCCAGGCGAGCACGTCGTCGCGCACAAAATGATGCTGCGGACCAACAAAGCCGTTCTGGCGCATATTGCGCTCGGCCCAGTCCAGGTAGGTGTTGGAAAGGTCGACTGTCACGGTTTCCTCGACGCCGCCGTCGGCCGCATAGCAGGTGGCGGTGCCGGTATAGGCGAACAGATTGAGGAAGCGGCGTGCCTGTTTGGCGTGTTCGCGCACCAGGTTGCGGGTGACGCGGTGATCCAGGAAGATGCCCACATCCAGGTAGTCGTCAAAGTTGACGGCAAAGGTGAGCCCGCCTTCTTCGATGAGCGGCAGACGCCGGCGCGCGATGTTGGCGCGCTCGCCCGATCCGCCCTTGCCGGCGCCCTGCTTGCCGTACTGCGAGCCGCCGCGCGAACGCATGCGGGCCTTGGCGTGCACATGCTCGGCCGGAACATCAAGGATGCGCGGCGCGATGGCCAAGATGTCGAGCATGCGGGCCTGGGCCAGCGCGGGGTCGATGGTCTTGGGCGCGGCGTATTCGGCGATGACGAGCCAGCGGCCCGGCGTCTGCGGGCAACCCTCGTACAGGTCGATGGCAGCGGAGTAGTCGGGCAGGTCGGCATCGTAGACGCGATAGCAGCTCACGCCCTCGCGCTTGGCCCACTTGCGGCGCAGACGGGCATTCTTGCGCAGGCGGTTGGCGAACTGCTCGGACTCCGGGATGAGCACGGGCAGCGGCTTGCCGTCGCCCAAGTCGAGCGTGGCGGCAGGTTCGGGCATGGAGGAAGCGGCGGCTTCGTCGTTGGCTTCGTTGGCATCCGCAACCTCGGCCTCGGCATCCGCGCTGGTCGCAGCCTCAAACGCTGCAGCGGCGTGGTCGAGTGAGGGCCAAACCTCAAGAGCCGCCTCCTCGTTATTGGGCATGACGGCGATCGAGCGCTCGGGCTCGGCGTGGAGCGCGCGGGCCAGCAAGCCGTCGCGGGTGAGAGCGGCGACCGGCGCCGAAGCGAGCTCGGGGGCGCGGCGCAGCTCGCCGACCAGCGTCATGGCATCGTGCATGAGCGAAAGCGGGGTCTCGGTCGTGTCCGCGACCAGGGCGGCACCGGCGACGGCGCCCGCATGGTCCAGCACGGTGGCGGGCTTGGCGGCACAAAAGTCGACAAAACGCTTGTAGCCGGCGCACTTGACCATGCGCTCGGCAGTCTTGCGGGCGGCGGGGTCGATGTCTACGGCCACGATGCGCGCCTGGCGCTCGCGCGCTGCCGCCTCGCGCTCGCGCGCCTCGGCAAGCAGCTGCTCCCACAGGACAGCGTCGTGCAGCTGCCAGCCCTCAAAGCCCCAGCGCTCGCGTGCGGCGCCCGGGGCGCGGTCGGTCAGAATGTTCACGGCCTCCAGCAGCAGACCGCCGCCGGCGCACGAGGCATCGATCAGCGTGGGAAGGGCTTCGTTTTCGTAATCGTCGGCCGTCAGCTCGCGCTCGCATAGTGCGGTCCAGCCGACCTGCGCCAGCACCAGGGCGGCGTAGTCGGGGCGCAACACGTGTGCGCCCTCGCCGGCACGAGTCGCAGCGGGCGGCAGACGCTTGAACAGCGGGTCGCCCGAAAGGTCCAGGCTGATGCTCGCGCGGCGCTGACGCAGCGAAAGCAACAGGTGAACATCGGGGTCGGCGGCATCGACGTCGGCGCGACGGCCCGTGGTCTCGGCCAGACGGTCGCACAGCGCGTCTTTGGCGCGCAGGGCCGAGAAGCGCGTGTTGCGCAGCTGCTCGGTCACGCCGCGGGCGGTGATGGCGATGGTGGCGCCGGGGCGGATGATGGTCTCCCAGGCGATGTCGTAAACGCTATCGTACAGTTCATCGGCATCCTGCGCCTCAAAGCGCCCGAGTACCACGAACACACGGCTCGCCAGGCGCGACCACAGACAGGCGCGGTAGCCTTCTTCGAGCTCGCCCTCAAATGTAGCGCGGCCCTTCAGCCGGCGAACATGCGAAAGCCCGAGGCGTTTAAGCTCATCGGCGAGTGCGGACTCAAAGCCCTCGGGGCAGCTTGCGTAAAATTCCATGGGTGACCTCTCTGGTTGCGTCGCTCCATTATATGATGGATGCTTCGTTTGCCCTTATCCTCGAAAGGAACCCATATGATTGATGCGTGTCCCGAACCCGCTGTGCTCTTTTTTGACGTGGACGGCACGCTGACGTCGTTCGATCCCGACAACATGACCGACAAGGACTTTTCGGCGGTTCGCCCCTCGCAGGCGGTCGTCGAGGCGTTTCATCGTCTGCGCGACGCGGGACACAAGGCGTTTATCTGCACGGGTCGCCCCCTGTGGCTCATCGCCGATAGCTTGCGTGCGCTCGACCCCGCGGGCGTCGTTGCCATGGCGGGCGCCACGCTCGAGGTCGAGGGCCGCGTGGTGTATGAGGACTGCTTTGACGAAGACATTGTTGAGGAGCTTGCACGCCGTATGGCCGCGGCAGGGATTGAAGCCTTTTTCGAGACCAACGTGGCTACTTTTGCCCTGGAACCCGCGGGTGTTGAGCAGTCGTCTCTGATCGGCACTTCTGTGGTGCACAGCACCGAGGAAATGCGCGTCGACGGCCGTCTGCGCGTGGGCAAGGTAGGCATCGTCGCGAGCGACCTGGCTCGCGTAGCCAACGATGATGGCTTTATCGATCGCGAGTTTGAGCTGTGCAACACCGGTGGTCAGAATCGCGAGCTGAGCCCCAAGGGCATCGACAAGGGCGTGGGCGTGGCGCGAGCGCTGGAATACCTGGGTCGCACCGGCAACGCACGCACCTTTGGCTTCGGCGATTCGGGTAACGACCTGGGCATGCTCGCTGCGGTCGAGACGGCTGTCGCCATGGGCAACGCCATGCCTGAGGTCAAGGCGGTCGCCGACTACGTGACCGACGATGTCGCACACGACGGCACCGTCACAGCGATGCAGCATTTCGGCCTCATCTAATGAATCCCGCGTTCTGACGTTTGCTCAAACTGCGACTCTTTGCTTTTGCATGCTCAATCGATTTATCAATCCAAACACTGAGGTGTTTATACCGTTCGCCGAGAAGATAAAAAACCGCAGTTCACGCCTTGATAAACGTAGGTAAAGTGTTTAGCAGTTTATCGGCCGTATGCTAACGAAAGGAATCAGGCAGATGGCAATCAAGGTGTTCGCTGACGGTGCAAACCTCGAAGGCATGCTCGACATGTACGAGAACGGCAACGTTCAGGGTTTCACGACCAACCCGTCCCTTATGAAGAAGGGCGGCGTGATGGATTACCGCGCGTTTGCCAAAGAGGTCCTGGCTCACATCACCGATGTGTCCGTCTCGTTTGAGGTCTTTGCCGACGACGTCGAGACCATGGAGGTCGAGGCCCGCGAGATCGCTACCTGGGCCGAGAACGTCTACGTCAAGATTCCGTGCGTGACTACCAAGGGCGAGTCCACCGCCGAGCTGGTGCGCAAGCTTTCGGCCGACGGCATCAAGGTCAACGTCACCACCATCTTTACGCCTACGCAGGTCGATGAGATGGTCGAGGCCGTCGACGCCGAGACGCCGTCCATCATCTCGCTCTTTGCCGGCCGCATCGCCGACACCGGCGTCGACCCCATTCCGTTTATGACGGAGTCGGTTAAGAAGGCCGCCGCCAAGCCCAACTGTGAGGTCCTGTGGGCGTCCACGCGCGAGCTCATCAACATTTACCAGGCCGAGGCCTGCGGTTGCCAGATCATTACGGTGCCCAACAGCATCCTGGCCAAGCGGAAGAACATCGGTCGCGACCCGTACGAGGTCTCGCTCGACACCGTCCGCGGCTTTGCCAAGGATATCGCCGCTTTGGGCTTCCATATTCTGCCGTAACGCGAACACTGGCTACGCCGCGGGCTGCTCGCCCCGGCCTTTCCTTTCCCTATCGCTCACGCGCTTCGCGAGGGTCGCGCTAGGCAAAGGAAAGGCCGGAACTGCCGACACGAGCTTGCCAGCAAGTTGGCGCTTGGCTTCTATATCCTGCCGTGGGCAAAGGTACCCCCGCCTGCGCCGTGCAAAATTGAGAGTATTCAGCAAGGTAAAGGTCTTTATCAGTTAACCGAAGCATGGAACGGCCCCCGTTTTGGCTCTGACGACGCTAAAACGGGGGCTGTTTTTGCTTTTTCGCCTCTGAGGGGCATCCGGAACGGCGGAATTTGCAGAATACTCGCGATTTTACACGTCGCTGCAGGGGGTACCCCTGCTTTGGCGGTTTACTTCCCCTGCACCATGGTGAGGGAGATCTTCTTGCGGTCGCGATCGACCTTTTCAACCCACACCTTGACCGTGTCACCGACGCGCACCACGTCGCTCGGGTGCTTGACAAAGCGGTTGGCCAGTTTGGAGATGTGCACGAGGCCGTCCTGGTGCACGCCCACGTCGACGAAGGCACCAAAGTCCACAACGTTGCGCACCGTGCCCTTGAGCTCCATGCCGGGCTCCAGGTCGTCGATGGAAAGCGCTGAGCGGCTAAAGACCACCTCGGGCGCGTCGTCGCGCGGGTCGCGACCGGGCTTCTTGAGCTCGATGACAATGTCGATGAGCGTGAGGGTGCCGCAGTCCAGGTCGCTTGCCAGCGCCGAGATGCTGCCTAGGCGGCGCTCGATGTCGGGCACGCCGCCGCGGCTGAGCTCGCTTGATTTAACGCCGGCGCGCTCCAGGACGGCCGCGGCCACCTCGTAGCTCTCGGGGTGGACGCTTGTCGCGTCGAGCGGGTTCTTGCCGCCGCTGATGCGCAGGAAACCCGCGGCGTTGAGGTATGCCTTGGGTCCCAGCTTGGGGACCTTCTTGAGCTGGCGGCGATCGGTAAAGGCGCCGTTTTCCTCGCGGTAGGCCACGATGTTTTTGGCCACGCTCGGCGTGATGCCCGATACATATCCCAGCAGGCTCGCGCTTGCGGTGTTGACGTCGACGCCCACGCGGTTGACGACGTCCTCCACCACATGGCCCAACGTGCGCGAAAGCTCGGCCTGGTCAAGGTCGTGCTGGTACTGGCCAACGCCGATGGACTGGGGCGGGATCTTGACGAGCTCTGCCAGCGGGTCTTGCAGGCGGCGGCCCAGGCTCATGGCGCCACGCACGGTGACGTCCAAGTCGGGATACTCCTGGCTGGCGAGTTCGGAAGCCGAGTACACCGACGCGCCGGCTTCGTTAACGATGGTGTAGCGAAGGCTGGGCGCCTGCTCGGCAATGAACTCCGAGACGACTTCCTCGGTCTCGCGGCTGGCGGTGCCGTTGCCGATGACGATGGTGTTGACGCCGTCCTTCTTGACGAGGCGGGCGAGCTCGCGCTTGGTGCCGGCGACGTCGTGGCGCGGCTTGGTGGGGTAGACCACGCCGTGGTCGAGCAGCTTGCCGGTCTCGTCCATGACGGCGACCTTGCAGCCGGTGCGGTAGCCCGGATCGAGCGCGAGCACGCGGGCGCCGCGCACGGGGCGCGCCGAGAGCAAGCCCTCGAGATTCTTGGCAAAGACGTTGATGGCCTCGGTCTGGGCGCGAACGGTGAGCTTGGCGCGGGCCTCGCGCTCCAGCGAGGGGGCCATGAGGCGCTTGTAACCGTCGGCGATGGCGGCGTCAAAGACGGGCGCGAAGACGCCCTGGCGTCGGGGCCAACGGCTGCCGAGGCATGCCGTGGCGGCAGCGCCGTCGACGTTCACGCGCACGCGGAGCTTGCCCTCGCGCTCACCGCGGTCGATAGCCAACACACGGTGGTTGGGTATACGGCGCAGCGGCTCGTCAAAGTTGTAGTAGGGCTCGTAGGGAGTCTTCTCCGTGGGATCGGTAGCCTCGACAATGATATCGGCGGTGTTTTGCGTAAAGGCGCGCAGGTCGGCGACGTTCTTGGGGTCTTCGGCCACCGTCTCGGCAACGATGTCGGCGGCGCCGGCAAGTGCCTTCTCGGGTGTGTTGAAGCCGGCCTCCTCGTTGACGTATGCCGCGGCGGTGTCGAGCGCGCTGCCCTTGGCCGAGGCCTGCATGATGATCATGTTGGCAAGCGGCTCCAGGCCTGCCTCGCGGGCCTTCTGTGCGCGGGTCATGCGCTTTTTGCGGTAGGGCTTGTAGAGGTCCTCAACACGTTGGATCTGCGTGGCTTCGCGAATCTGCTGCTCAAGCTCTGGCGTAAGTTTGCCCTGGGCGTCGATGAGCAGAATGACGTCCTCTTTGCGCTGCTCAAGATTGCGCAGGTAAGACAGGCGCTCGTCGAGTGCGCGCAGGGCGACGTCGTCCATGCCGCCCGTTGCTTCCTTGCGGTAGCGCGAGATAAAGGGGATGGTGTTGCCCTCGTCGATGAGCTTGACGGCCGCCTCGATGTTGGCGGCCTTAAGGTTGAGCTCGCGGGCAAGCTGGGCGATAAGATCCATGGGACTCCTTGCGTTTAAGGTGCGTTTGCAGCACAGGGCTACCAAGGATACCACCCGTCCCAAAAGACTGTTTTGGAGCCGCGCCACGAAAACGACCCGTCTACTACGTTTGAACCGCATGGGTCGACCGTACCTGGGTTTTCCGAAAATCGACAAGCCGGTTACCTGCGGTTTTTATTTCGCGAAATTCGGCATGGTTGAGGGTGGTCGGTTAAACGTAGTAGATAGGCCCATTTCGTGGCGAACGAACCAAGCTGAGGCACAAAATAGCCCCCGTCCCAGAAAAATCATTACCAATGTAGTCAAAAAGCCCCACGGGCAGGAGGCTGCTCGTGGGGCAAAGAAGAGGGGCTTGTTGGCGGCGGGCCAAGGCGCTCGGCGGGGACTTTGCTGCGGCCCGCTCTTAAGGCATTACAGCTCGACGAGCTGGCCGGTCTCGGCGGCCTCCTTGATGGCGTTAAGCAGCGTGAGCGTCTTGACGTTATCGGCGGGGGTCACGACGGGTTCGACCTCGCGGCGGACAACCTTCACAAAGTGCTTGAGCTGCATCTTGTGCGGCAGCGCCGGGTCCACGGCCGGAATCTCCATCTGCAGCGGCTTGTGCCAGTTAGAGGCGCCGTCGTAGGAGAACTGGTGCAGGCGGGGCAGCGAAAGGGCGCCCTTAGTGCCGCCGATAAAGTAGGCGTCGGCGTCGAAGGGGCGGTACTGCGGATCCTCGCGAGCGGTGGCCTCCCAGTTCCAGGGGCTGGCGGTGGCGTCGGAGATGGTCATGCTCGCAAGCGCGCCATCGGCAAAACGGACGTTGACCACGGCGGAGTCCTCGGTCTCAAAACCGCGGGCGGCGCTGGACTGCATGCCCTGGACGGCAACGGGCTCGCCCAACAGATAGCGGAGCAGGTCGACGTCGTGAACCAGGTTGACCAGGATCGGGCCGGCACCCTTCTTGCGGCGCCACTCGACATCGAAATACTCGTCATTCTTATAGATCATGTAGTGGAAGCTCGACACGGTGAGCTTGCCCAGCTCGCCAGACTCGATGATCTCCTTGGCCTTGTTGACGAAGGGGTTGTGGCGACGGTGCTGACCCACGAGCACGGGCACGCCGGCGGTTTCGGCCTCGGCGGCGAAGGCCTGGGCATCCTCCAGGTCGTTGGAGATCGGCTTTTCGACCAGCGGCACGATGTTGCGCTTCACAGCCTCGCGGGCAACGCCCAGGTGCAGGTCGTTGGGCGTGGCGATGATGACGGCCTCGGGCTTGACCTCGTCCATCATCTGAGCGGGATCGGTGTAAAACGGCACGCCGGCGGCCTCGGCCGTGGCGCGGGCGCCCTCAAAGGCGTCGGCGATGGCGATGAGCTCGGCCTCGGGCTCCTCGGTGACAAAGCGGATGTGGTTGCGGCCCATGGCGCCGGCGCCGATAACGGCAATGCGGACGGGGTTGAGCTCAGACATTTCGACTCCTTAATACTGGTGACCGGTGGGATGCGACAAAGGGGCTGTCCCTTCGTCGCATCGGTAAAACTAGGCGGACTTCTTCTTGCTGTCGGAGACCATCATGTAGACGGTGAGCACGACGGCGATGGCGGCGATCACAATGGCGCCGTAGAAGGACTGCTGGTAGGCGGCGCTGCCGGCCTCGGCGTGATACAGCACGGCGGTGATGGGCTGGCTGATCCAGGTGGAAGCGGCGTAGCCCAAAAACATGATGCCGTAGTTGACGCCGATGTTGCTGGTGCCAAAGGCGCCACCGGTGAGCGGCGGGTAGATGACGAGCAGAGCGCCAAAGCTAAAGCCGAGCAGGGCGAGCGCCACAAAGAACATGCTCTGCGTAAAGCTCATCGACATGATGACGAGCGCGATGATGGTCACGACAAGGCTGATGAGCAGCGACTTATAGGCGCCGAGCTTGTCGATGATCTGGCCAAAGGACAGACGGCCAACCAGGTTGGCGCAGGTGTTGACGGAGACGACCACACCGCCGAGGGCGACGGCCGCGGCGCTCGTGGGGTCGGCGAAGAGCTGGACGGCGGCGATGGAGGCAACCTTGCCTACGAGCAGGGTGCCCGCGGTGGCGGCAAAGGCGAAGGTGACGATGAGGACCCAGAAGCGCGGGGTCTTGACCATCTCGCCCGGGGTGAGGTCACCGAAGGTGCCGGCATGTGCGCCACCCTTGGGGGCCTCGAAGCCCTCGGGCAGCCAACCGGCCTCGGGGGCCTTCAGGAACAGGGCGGAGGCGGCGATCGTCACAAAGAAGATGACGCCGAGTGCCTTGAGGGCGCCAAAGATGCCCAGGCTCGGGATGAGCAGCGAGGCGAGTACCGGGGACAGCACGGCGGGACCGGCGGTCGAAGCGGCCAGGGTGATGCCGGAGGCGAGACCCTTCTTGTCGATGAACCACTTTTGGCCGGTGGTGAGCGCCGGGTTGTAGCCCAGGCCGTTGCCGACAGCGGCGACGAGCGAGAACCACAGGTAGAACTGCCACGGCTCGGTGACGGTGCCGGACATGAACCAGCCCAGGCCGTAGCACACGGCGGCGGCGATCACGACGTTGCGCGGGCCGATCTTATCGGAGATGCGGCCGGCGAAGATACCCGTCACGGCCATGATGGTCTGAAAGACCGGGAAGGCCCAGGTAAGGGCGCTCGACCACTCGGGGTAGACGGCGAGCAGGTTCTTGCTCACGACGGAATACAGCGCGATGGAGCTGATGAAGAACATGGTGACGCACGCGGCGGAAAGCACGACGGCGCGACCCTTGTTGGAGTTGGTGGAAGCCATTGGACTCTTTCTAATCGATACGGAGGAGGAACAGGCGTGTCCGCGGGTCCTCCCTGTCGGGTTGGTTTACTGGTCAGTCGGCTTGGCGACGCCGGACTCATCGGACCAAAGCTCGACACCCTTGTTCTTGAGGTAGTTGTCGGCATAAGCGCGACGGCCTCCGGGCTTGGCGGTGAGGTCGCCCATCATGTTGGAGAAGCCGCCGTCGACTTTGATGGCGTCGCCGGTGGTAAAGTCCGAGCGCTTGGACGCCAGGAACATGACGGCGTTGGCGATATCGCTGACCTCGCCGATGCGGCGCGTGGCGATCAGACGGCTGCGGCTCTTTTCGACCTCGGGGTCGGCGTAGAAGTTGGCCGACATCGGGGTCTTAACGAAGCAAGGCTCGACGCAGTTGGAGCGGACGCCGTAGGGGCCCCACTCGGCAGCCAGCATCTTGGACATCATGTTGACGCCCGCCTTGGTGGAGCTGTACACGCCCGAGAACGTCTCGGGGGAGTGGCTGGCAACGGTCGAGATGTGCACCAGGCGGCCCTGGCCGGCCTTGATCATCTCGCGACCAAAGCGCTGCGAGGTGATGAAGTAACCGGTGAGGTTGACGTTGAGCACCTGCTCCCAGTCGCTCAGCGGCAGGTCTTCCATGGCGGCGAAGCGCAGGATGCCGGCGGTGTTGACGAGAACGTCGATGCGGCCGAAGTCGCGGATCGTGGCGTCGACGGCGGCCTGAACCTCGGCCTCGTCGGTAGCGTTCATCTTGTAGCCCTCGGCGTGGATGCCAAACTCGGCGGCGAGGTCGGCGGCAGCGGCCTTGACCTTTTCCTCGTCCAGATCGAGCAGGACGACGTTGGCGCCGTTGCGGGCGAACTCGCGGCAAATCTCGACGCCCATACCGCCGAGCGCGCCAGTCACGGCGCAGACATCGCCCTCGAGCTTAAGCCAGTTGCTCATAGGAACTTCCCTTCTTGTGCCTCCCGGTGGGTCGCTCCCGTTAACCGACCCACGTGGTTTTTGCTGGTTATCGTATGCTTTGCATTTGCGCAGGTGAATTGCATATTTGTTAGAATGGCGTTAATCGTAGGTTTACACTGTGCGATGCAGTTTATTCTCAATTGAGCGCGTGACCTGCGAAAACAACCCCCTATGGCACCATGTGGCCACGGGCGCGAAAACGGGAGATTGACGTGTACGATCGACGACTTGAGGCCATATCGGCCGCCGCGGAGCTGGGAAGCTTCTCGCGTGCGGCGGCAAAATTGCGCGTGTCGACCCCGGCGCTCGTCAAACAGGTGTCGGGATTTGAGGCCGAATTTGGTATCACGTTGTTCGAGCGCTCGCATTCGGGTGTTAAGGTGACGCCGGCGGGCGCTCTGCTGGTGGATGACGCGCGCTCGATCATGCGGCAGTCCGAGGACGCGCTGCGCCGCGCCCGACGCGCGGCGGGCGATGGCGGTGCCGTGCGCCTGGGTGTGTCGATGATGTGCCCGGGGCGCCAAACGCTTTCGATGTGGACGGGCATCCACGATCTGGAGCCGTCGCTGCGATTTGAGATTGTGCCGGTAAGCGACCTCTACGACGAGCGCGAGACCGTCATGCGCAGCTTGGGCCGCGAGGTCGATGTGGTGCAGTCGAGTTTTTCTACCCCACGCTGGGGCGACGCCTGCCAAAAGCTCCGCATCGTTAACGTGCCGTTTTATATCGACCTGCCGCGCACGAGTACGTTGGCGCGCAAGAATCGCATCACGGTTGCCGACTTGGAGGGCATGCGTCTGCGCGTGCTGCGTCACGGCAACGATGCCATGGACAGCCTGCGCATCGACCTGTTGGCCGACGGCGGCGTGGACGTGATCGATGTGGATAGCTTCGACTTTGCGCTCTTTAACGAGGCGGAGGAAAAGGGCGACGCGGTGCTCACCTGCGGCGCATGGTCGGGGGTGCACCCGGCCTTTGTGGGCGTACCGTTCCTGTGCGGCCGCGAGGTGCCGGTCTTTCTGCACTACCCGCTCGAGCCCACCCTCCAAGTCCAAAAATTCGTCAACGCCATGGCACAACTTCTCAAATAGCTATCGTGTCGATGATTCTTTAATCCCCGTCCTAGAAAAATCATCTGGTAGAGTTGACCTCACGTGAATTTCAGTACACTGCGTACTACCTGTGCTTTTGTCATTTTGGGAGTGAACTTGTGAATACTTCTGTCGCCAAGAAAGCCAGCCAGGCGGTGCGCCTGCTCATGATGGTGCTCACGGCAGTTCTCATCTTCTTCTTCATTAATGTTATGCTGCTCGTCTCCGATATCCAGGGCACGGCGCGTGTGGTCAACTACGCCGGTCTGGTGCGCGGCACCACGCAGCGAATCGTTAAGCTCGAGGACGCGGGCCAGCCTCAAGACGACCTGCTCAAGGCCGTGGATTCATACATCAACGGTTTGCGTTACGGAAGTGACGACCTCAACCTCGTCCGTCTCGACGACGACGAGTATCAGGCAAAGATGACCGAGCTTGCAAATTATTATGATGAGCTTTGCGCCGAGATTAGCCGCGTGCGCGAAGTCGGCTACGAGAGCACCGACATCATCTCCATGAGCGAGGAGTTCTTTGGCATTTGCGACGATGCTACGCGACTCGCAGAGGACTACTCTCAGGAGAAGGCGTCGGCGCTCAACTATCTCGAGGGCTTGGTGATCATCGACATCGTGGGCTTGGTGGCGACCTTTGCGGTCGAACTTGTTCGTGCGGTGCGCACTGCCGCGCTCAACCGCGAGCTGCAGAGCAAAGTCTATCTCGACGAAGCCACGGGACTGCCCAACAAGAACAAGCGCGAGGAGATCTTGGGGCAGGAGCGGCCTGTCTCCGCGGAGGCGCCCGTTGCGGTGTGCGTCTTCGACCTTAACAATCTGCATACGGTCAATAACAACTTCGGCCACGAGAAGGGCGACGAATACATCCGTTCTTTTGCCCAGCAGCTGGGGTGCGTGGCGTCCGAGACTTGCTTTGTGGGCCGCGACGGCGGCGATGAGTTTATCGCGGTGCTGTGGGATGCCGATCGGGCTGCCGTGGAGTCCTGTCTCGCTCGGGTTCGTGCGAACGTGAACGAGTATTCCGAGGCTCACCCCGACATGCCTATCAGCTATGCGGTGGGCTATGCGCTTTCCAGTGATTTTGATGAACCGCCTACGATGCGCGAGCTCTTTTCCCAGGCCGACAAAAACATGTACATCGACAAGAACCGCGTAAAGACAGCCGAGGCAGCCGGGCCGCAACGCGAGGAACGGTAAGCCTGTGACAAAGGGCATAGAAAGGCCTCCGCAGCTCGTGTGGCTGCGGAGGCCTTATTCGTTGCGGCGCATTGTGTTTGGGTCGCTGAGATGAGTCGATTTGCCCCGAAAGAGGAGGGCATTGACCTTAGAGTCATGCCCGACGAATGAGCGGCAAATCGGCCATCTCGGCGGGCCGAGCTACTCCAGCTCAAACGCTCCGGTGTACAGCTGGTAGTAATATCCGCGCTTGGCGATCAGCTCGTCGTGGTTGCCGCGCTCGATGATGCGGCCGTGGTCCAGACAGATGATTGCGTCGGAGTTGCGCACGGTGGACAGGCGGTGCGCGATGACAAACGTCGTGCGGCCCTCCATGAGCTTGTCCATGCCCGCCTGCACGATGGCCTCGGTGCGGGTGTCAATGCTCGACGTGGCCTCGTCCAGAATCATCGCCGGCGGATCGGCGACGGCGGCGCGTGCGATCGAGATCAGCTGGCGCTGGCCCTGCGACAGCTGTGCGCCGTTGCCGGTGAGCATCGTGTCGTAGCCGTCGGGCAGGCGGGTGATAAAGTCGTCCGCGCCCGCGAGCTTGGCCGCCGCGATGCACTCCTCGTCGGTAGCGTCCAGGTTGCCGTAGCGGATGTTATCCATCACAGTGCCGGTGAACAGGTTCACGTCCTGTAGCACGACGCCCAGCGAGCGGCGCAGGTCGGCCTTGCGGATCTTGTTGACGTTGATGCCGTCGTAGCGGATCTTGCCGTCGGCGATGTCGTAGAAGCGGTTGATGAGGTTGGTGATGGTCGTCTTACCGGCACCGGTGGCGCCGACAAACGCGACCTTCTGACCCGGCTTGGCGTACACGGACACGCCGTGCAGCACCTCGTGGTCGGGCGTGTAGCCAAAGTCCACGTTGTCCATGACCAGGTCGCCGCGCAGCGGCACGTACTCGATTTCGCCGGTTGCGCGGTGCGGATGTTTCCACGCCCACATGCCGGTGTGGTGGTCGGCCTCCTCGAGCTGCCAGGTATCGGGGTTCACCTGCGCGTTGACGAGCGTCACATAGCCTTCGTCGGCTTCGGGTTCCTCGTCGATGAGCTCAAAGATGCGGTCGGCGCCGGCGAGGCCCATGACCACGGCGTTGATCTGCTGCGAGATCTGGCCGATCTGTCCGCAGAACTGCTTGGTCATGTTGAGGAACGGCACCACGACGGCGATGGACAGTGCCATGCCCGAGATGCTCAGGTTGGGCACGCCCAGCGCCAGGAAAATGCCGCCTGCCAGTGCGACCAGCACATAGAGCAGGTTTCCCAGGTTCATAAGGATGGGCATGAGGATGTTGGCGTACATGTTGGCCTTCTGCGAGACCTCGAAGAGCTTTTCATTGCGCTCGTCAAAATCGGCCTCGGCGGCAGACTCGTGGCAGAATGCCTTGACGACCTTCTGGCCGTTCATGACTTCCTCGATATGGCCCTCGACCACGCCGAGCTCGGTCTGCTGCGCAATAAAGAAACGCGCGGAGTTGGAGCCGAGCAGCTTGGTCATAAAGGTCATAAAGGCGACACCGGCCACAATGACCAGGCACATCCACACGCTGTAGTACAGCATGATAAAGAATACCGTGACGATGACGATGGTCGTCATGAGCAGGTTGGGCAGCGACTGGCTGATCATCTGGCGCAGCGTGTCGATATCGTTGGTGTAGTGGCTCATGATGTCGCCGCGCTGGTGTGTGTCGAAGTAGCGGATCGGCAAGTCCTGCATGCGGTTGAACATCTTCTCGCGCAGCTTCTCGAGCGAGCCCTGCGTGACGATGGCCATGGCGCGGTTCCAGAACAGCGAGGACAGGATGCCGACGCCGTAGATGCAGGCGAGGGTGGTCACGAGCTGTGCGATCTTGGGCTGTGCAGCTTCCCAATCGCCCGACTGCCACGATTCGCTAATAATCTGCAGGGCGCTCTGAAGGAAGGTCGCGCCGATGGAGTTGATGATGGCGCAGAGCACCACGCCGACGACGACGAGGGGCAAAAGCACGGGGTAGAAGCCAAAGAGCGTCTTGATGAGGCGCGACATGGTGCCACCCTTGCGGTTGAGCGCGCGCTCGGCGGTCGTTGCCTTACTCATGTGCCTCGCCTCCTTCCTGGGTCTGAGCTTGTGTTGCGGATACCTCGGTGTCGACTTCGACGGCCTCTTCGCCCTCGGCAGACATCTTGTTCTGCGAGGTAAAGGTCTCGCGGTAGATCTCGCTCGTCTTGAGCAGCTCATCGTGGTTGCCGATCTGCGCGATGCGGCCGCCCTCCATGACGATGATGCGGTCTGCATCCTGCACGGAGCTAATGCGCTGGGCGATGATGAGCTTGGTCGTGTTGGGCAGATAGCTTGCCAGCCCTGCGCGGATCTTGGCGTCGGTCTTGGTGTCGACGGCGCTGGTGGAGTCGTCCAGGATCAAGATCTTGGGGCGACGCAGCAGGGCACGCGCAATGCACAGGCGCTGCTTCTGACCGCCCGAGACATTGGAGCCGCCCTGCTCGATCCAGGTGTCATAGCCCTTGGGGAAGCCGTCGACAAACTCGTCGGCGCAGGCCAGATGTGCCGCCTCGCGGACCTCTTCGTCGGTGGCGTTCGGGTCGCCCCAACGCAGGTTCTCGGCAATCGTGCCGCTAAACAGCACGTTTTTCTGCAATACCATGGCCACTTGGTGGCGCAGGGCGTCCAAGTCGTAGTCGCGCACATCCACGCCGCCCACGCGCACGGTGCCTTCGGTGGCGTCGTACAGGCGGGCGATGAGGTTTACAAGCGTGGACTTGGCCGAGCCGGTGCCGCCGATGATGCCGATGGTCTCGCCGCTCTTAATGTGCAGGTCGATATCGTCGAGCGCCTGGCGCTTCGCATGCGCGGAGTACTTAAAGCTCACGTGGTCAAAGTCGATGGAGCCGTCGGCAACCTCGAGCACGGGCTCGGCGGGATCGGCGATCGTGGGCTCGGCGGCCAACACCTCGGTAATGCGGTGTGCCGATTCGTCGGCCATGGTCACCATGACAAAGATCATCGACAACTGCATCAGACTCATCAGAATCTGGAAGCCATAGGTAAAGATCGAGGAGAGCTGGCCCACGTCGAACAGCGTTCCCTGGCTCGTGATGATGAGCTTGGAGCCCAGGTAGATGATGACGACAAACGCGCCGTTGACGCAGATGTTCATCATGGGGTTGTTAAAGGCGAGCAGCTTCTCGGCGCGGGTGAAGTCCATCTGGACGTCGCGTGCGGCGGTCGCGAACTTCTCCTTCTCAAAGTCTTCGCGCACATAGCTCTTAACTACGCGCATGCCGGTGACGTTTTCCTCGACGGACTCGTTAAGGGCGTCGTACTTGTGGAACACGCGCGAGAAGATGGGGCGCACCTTAAAGATGATAAAGAACAGCCCAAAGCCCAGCAGTGGAATGATGACCAGGTAGACCATGGCGACGCTGCCGCCCATGATAAATGCCATGGTAAAGGCGAAGATCAGTACCAGCGGCGCGCGCACGGCGATACGGATGATCATCATAAAGGCCTGCTGCACGTTGTTGATATCGGTGGTCAGGCGCGTGACGAGCGAGGAGCTCGAGAACTCATCGATGTTGGCAAAGCTGAACGTCTGGATCTTGTAGAACAGGTCGTGACGCAGGTTCTTAGCGAAGCCGCAGCTCGCATGGCTGCAGGTGACGCCGGCAGCGGCGCCAAAAGCAAGCGATGTCAGCGCGATGAGCACCAAAAAGCCCGCGGTGGGAAGCATCTCGGCCACGGTGGCGCCGTCTTTGATGGCATCGATCAGGTTGGCGGTGATAAATGGAATCAGCATCTCGCAGAGCACCTCGCCAAGCACGAGCAATGGCGTAGCAACGGTGACTTTCATATAGTCGCGGATGCTTCCCATGAGGGTTTTAATCATCCAGTTCCTCCCAGGTTACACGGATTTTCTCGAGCATTTCGGCGAGCTGCTCGCGCTCGTCGTGGGTGAGCGCGCTAAAGGCCTGCTCTCTAAAGCGGATGCGGGCCGCCTGCTCAACGCGGGCCTTTTCCCATCCCGCATCGGTCAGGCGGATGGTGAGCTGCCGACGGTCTTTGGGATTGCGACTGCGCTCGATAAGACCGCCCAGTTCGAGCTTGGACAGAATCTCGGAAAGGGACCCCGGCTTGAGGTCGAAGTGCATGCCGAGCTCCTGTTGGGACAGCTCGCCGGTCGGCTGCTTGGCGAGTAGGCAGACAATAGGCGCCTTGCCAGATATGCCGCCGCCGTGAAAATGCATGTAATGGCCGCAAAACCCCAGCCCATGGAGGATTCTCTTGGCGAGACGGTCCTCCTTGGACTGAGTCTCGGGCTCGTCTACCGGCTGCGAGGGGTCGTCGCCGGGTTCATGCGGATGGGCGTGTGGTTCAACACACATATCTAATCTTCGCTCCTTTCTTTAGTTAGGTAGTGGAATTGTTTTGTGCCTAACTAATCTAGGAGCATGAGAAATGAATGTCAAGGTACCAAACTAGTGGTTACGCGGTTTTACCAAACCGCGTAACGGCTCGACGCTGCAAGCGTTCCTAAGCGGCAATCTGACGTTCAATCGTCGGGCATGGCCACAAGGCCTATGCCCTCCTCTTTCACGCCACCTTGCTCGCTTAGGAACGCTTTCGCTGTCCGTCCTCAATCTACAGCGCTGCCTGGGTTGGCATTTGAGTGATCCGTGGGGGATGGAGGATAACGGATCATTTTGGGCTGCGGTGACACCCTTCCGAAGTTGCTTTGCCCAAAACTATGCCGGATTACTACGATGAATTCGAAATCTCAGACCTCGGCATTGTTTTTCGGAAAATCACAAGCTGTCTACCTGCGGTTTTGCTGGAGTGCAATTTGTTGTGGTTGGAGACTGGCGGTTTATCGTAGTAATCCGGCATAGTTTTGGAATGGTAGTAAATAGGTGGCAGCTACTGTGCCGCTGCTGCCGTGATTTGCCTCCCATTTCCGAAACCTTTCCGCAACAATGCACTCTTCGCGACCCTAGCGACCGCTTACAACGTCCCCTGCGCTACACTTAGTCGCACTGTGGCGCCGCTGCGCCGTGCCCGAACCAAGGGAGACCCTCATGAAGAACACTCAGCTGCTGCTGATCAACGATATGTGCGGCTACGGCAAGGTCGCGCTCTCCGCCATGCTGCCGGTGCTGTCGCACATGGGCTATCGCATCCACAACCTGCCGACGGCGCTGGTGTCCGATACGCTCAACTATCCCAAGTTCTACATCCATGACACCACCGAGTACGTGCGCCAGAGCCTCGCTATCTGGGAGGAGCTCGGGTTTGAGTTCGACGCCATCTCGACCGGCTTTATCGTGACCGAGGAAGAGACGCGCATCATCTCGGACTTTTGCCACCGCCGTGCGCAAAAGGGCACCAAGGTGTTCGTCGACCCCATCATGGGCGACAACGGCAAGCTCTACGCCGGCGTGCCCGAGTCCACGATCGGTCTCATGCGCAGCCTGCTCGAGTGCGCCGACTATGCGGTGCCAAACTATACCGAGGCGTGCCTGCTCACCGATACGCCCATTGCCGAGCAAATCACGCCCGATGAGGGCCGCGCTCTCGTGGATGCCGTGCGTGCCCTGGGCGCCAAGTCGGTGGTCATTACGAGCGCTGTGGTCGACGGTGCGAATGTCGTCATCGGTTACGACCATGTGGCGGGGGAGTACTTCACGATTCCCTTCGACCTGATCCCGGTCTACTTCCCGGGCACGGGCGACACGTTCTCGGCGGTGCTCGTCGGCCGCGTTATGGCCGGTTGGAGCCTGCAGCGCGCGACGAGCGATGCCATGCGCGTGGTAGCCGAGCTTATCGAGCGCAATGCCGACCAGGAGGACAAGTCCGCCGGCCTGCCCATCGAGGCCTGCCTGGATGTGATCGACCATGAGTAACGCCGACGAGAGCGGCACCGAGGCCACGGGCGAGAACAAGCCGCTCGGCGCACCGCGTGGCAAGCGCCCACGTATTCGCATTAGCTGCGTTGACCAGCTGGGCACATGCCGCTGCCACCACGGTCACAAGCCGGGCGACGTTTTTGACTTCGACCGCGATCGCGGCAAGATGTGCGCCATGGCCTGCCATGTGGGCTTTCCCTATATCGATATCCTGCGCTACGGCGGAACCGTGCCTGGCAACGAGCCCGGTACGGCAAAGTTCTGCTGCCCCGAGGTCGATACGCTGAACGTCTGGCTTGCCGAGATCGTTGACGAGTAGCTGAGCGCAATGTGACAAAGGGACAGTTCTTTTGTCACATTCGCCGGTGGTGCCCCTTCTATTATGCTTGTAATCTCAAATCTCTGCATTTCATCCGATTTTAGGTTCTAAAAATTCTGCGTTTCATCGATAATCAAGCGTATAAAACTTTGCATTTCATTTGATGACACTGAGGGGAGAGCCTATGCTGCGCAGGAAAATAGCGGCAGAACTGGAGCATTGGCTGAAGTCTGCCGAGCAAAAGGCCTTATTCATTACGGGTTCTCGCCAGATCGGCAAAAGCTATTCGATTCGCGCATTTGGCAAAGCCAACCATGCAACCTACATCGAGCTTAACCTCATGGAAAACCGCCAGGCAAAAGATGCTCTTCTCGAGGCGCGGGATGCCGATGATTTCATCAGCAGGGTGACGCTTCTTTCGGGAAAGTCGATTGCACCAGGCAAAACGCTCGTGTTTATCGATGAGGTCCAAGAAGCCCCCGACATCATGACGATGGCAAAGTTCCTTGTTGAGGACGGGAGGTGCCGTTGGGCGTTTTCGGGGTCAATGCTCGGGACTCAGTTCAAGGGCGTCAGGTCCTATCCCGTGGGGTATGTCCACGAGCTTAGGATGTTCCCGCTCGATTTTGAGGAGTTTTGCTGGGCAATCGGGGTGAGCGAGGGGGCTCGCCAAACGATACGTGACGCGTGCATCAGCGAGAGGCCCATTCCTGATTACATTCATGACGCGATGATGGCAAACTTCAGGACCTATACCGTTGTCGGCGGAATGCCGGAGGTCGTGCAGCGTTTCCTTGACACGCAGGGCGACCTTGCCTCTGTTCGTCAGCTACAGTCAGAGCTCAACGAACAGTACCGGCGGGATATCCCCAAGTATGCAAGCGGGCGAGCCCTTCAGGTGCAGAGCATCTACGATCAGCTCCCTATTATGCTCGAGGGCGAAAACAAGCGTTTCGTGCTCAATTCCATTGACCCCAAGGCTCACTACGAGAAGTATCAGCGAGATTTTGTATGGCTTGTCGATGCCGGCGTTGCTCTCAAAGCCGATATCGTAACCGAGCCAAAATCGCCCCTGCTCAAGACGGCACGGCCATCGCAGTTCAAGCTATATCAATCGGATACGGGCATGTTGATGGCGCGCTACCCCGTTGGAGTCGCCCAAGCGGCGTATCTTGATAGCAAGGAGCCCAATCTGGGCGGCATTTACGAAAACGTGGTGGCCCAGCAGCTGGCTGCCCAAAACCGCCAGCTTTACTACTATCAGACAAAAAAGCGCGGTGAAGTGGACTTTGTGGTCGATGGACCGGATGGGACGGCTGTTCCGATCGAGGTTAAATCGGGCTCCTATTACCACGCGCACGCTGCGCTCGGTCATGTGCTTGATACGGCTGAATATGGCGTAAGGCTCGGGATTGTTTTCTCGAGAGGCAACGTTGAGCGCAACGGAGCGGTTCTCTATTTGCCGCTATATGCGATCTGGGCCCTTTCGGATGTTTTGGGCGACTCCTGCGCCGAGGGGATAAAGCTGGAGGTCAAGCCGGTCTAGGGCCAGTTCCCGATGCGACAAAGGCGTGGCCCGCGACCTCGCTTGCCTACAGCTGCTCGAGCATGGCCGTGCAGCCGGCGAGCACATCGCGGTAGGTGGCATCGAAGTTGCCGGTGTACCAGGGATCGGCCACGTCGCCGGGGCGATCGGTCCAATCGAGCAGGCGCGAGATCTTGCCATCGGGGTCCTTGCCAAAGATGCGACGCAGGCCACGCGCGTTCTCGGCATCCATATAGACAATGTGATCCCAGTCGCCATACTCCGCGCGACGCACCTGGCGTGCACGATGGGCGACGACGGGAATCCCGACCTCGCGCAGCTTGGCAACGGTGCCACGATGCGGCGGATTGCCGATCTCCTCGGTCGATGTCGCGGCGGAATCAATGGCAAACTCCGCCTCGCGCCCAGCGCGGCGCACGAGCTCGGTAAACACGGACTCAGCCATCGTCGAGCGGCAGATATTTCCATAACAGATAAACAGTACACGTTGCATATGTGGTTTCCTTTCGATCGCCATCATCGAGCTCGAGTATCGCATCTACGCCTGCACCCTCGCCCGCTTGCGCTCCCAGCGAGCCAACTTAATCGTCACCAGCGTGAGCGCCCAGGCCACAAGCGAGAACGCGGCGCCCACTGCGCCCACGTACGCAATACCAATGCTGCTTACCACGGCGCCGCCCACTGCGGTGCCAAACGAAATGCCGACATTAAACGCCATGGGTTCTACCGAGCTCGCGAGCACCATCGATTTGGGATGGCGGCTGCGAGCCACGTCCATAAAGTGCGTGATGCACGACACCGAGAACAGGTACATGAGCATCGCCAGGCTAAAGACAAAGACAAGTGCGAGCGGCATGGCAGCGCCTACGGCAAACAGCCCAAACAATGCCACCGCCTGCAGCACAAACGTCACAAGCAGCGCCTTCATGCCAAAGCGCGCATCGATCCATCCGCCCAGGATGTTCGAGATCAGGCAGAACACGCCGTAGGCCATAAGCGTGGTACTGGCTTCGACCGTGCCCATGCCCAGCACCTGCTCAAGATAAGGCGTCACGTAGCCGTAGAACACATAGACCGAGCCCACGCCAAACAAAAAGATAAGCATGCCGGTGATGATACTCGGCTCGCGCAGCAGACTCGCCTGCTCGCGAAAGGTGGCGGGCTCGTCGGTTTGCCCAGCGCGCGGCATAAACGCCACGAGCGCTCCGCAGATCAAAACGGCAAAGGTCAGCGCGCCGTACATGGCAACGTGCCAGTCGAGCGTGTCGGCCACAAACTTACCGATCGAGGTCACAAAGACCATCGCCACGGAAAACGCACCATATACTACCGAGATGGCAAGCGAAGTTTGCTGTGGGGACAGAAGCTCAGGGATGTACGTCACGCCCACGGCGAGCAGCGCACCCGAGACAGAGCCCAGGACAATGCGCGAGATAAAGAGCACCTGGAAGTTGGGCGCCAGTGCCATAAACAAATTGCCAAGCACAAAGACGATGCTATAGCACACGAGCAGCTGGTAGCGGCGAAAACGGCCCGTGCTGAGCGCAAGCGTCGGCGTAGCGATGGCGTAGACGAGCGCGAACACGCTGATGAGCTGGCCCGCAGTGGCAAGTGATACGCCGAGTTCCGTTGCCAAGTCGCTTTCGATGCCGATGACCACGAACTCGGAGCAGCCGAGCGAGAATCCCAACAGCACGAGCAGCGCCAGGCAGAGCTTGGTGCGCGCGGGGGAGAGCGCGGCGGCGGTTGACTTTCTTTTAGGCGTGGTTGCGGCGGTCAAGGTTGTCACTCCAATGTCGCATGAATAAGCGGGATTCAATCCCTGCAACTCTAGCAGAATGTGACAAAGGGGCAGTCCCTTTGTCACATTGCGCTGCCGGCCAGTCGCCCAAACCGTCACAACATTCGATGAAAATCTCGAAATCGAAGAAAAGCGTCGAATGTTGTGACGGTTTTCGTGTTTGGCGCGGGTGAGCTTCCGCGTCATCTGAGGGTATAAGGCTAGCAAGTGTTTATTTGCGAGGCCTAAGGGGCGCCCCGTATGGATATCGATAACTTTGAATGGTGGTATAGCGAGGGTGAGGCTCCGGACGAGGAGTGGGACGAACCCACGCCGCGTGACGTGTCGAGCGACGAGGACGAGACCGGCAACGACGTCGCCGCCGACTCGGACGCCGCCCTCGACCCCGTCGAGCCTCTGACCTTCGAACAAGCCTGGGCCCAGGCCGAGGCAGACGAGGCCAAGGCCGACGCTACGGCCACGCTCGGCGAGCCAGCCGACATGTCGATCTCGCCGGCAAAGACCCCGCAGCCGCGTCACACTATCGACCCCGACAGCACGGCATCCTTCAGTATTCTCGACGTGCCCTCGCAGGGCGCTCAGGCGCCCGCACCCACACGTCGCCCCAATCTGTCTCGCGAGGAAGATGCAGGACGTCGCTCGCCGCTTGGCCCCATCCTTATCGCCTTTATGGCCGGCGTTATCGCATGCTCGGTAATTGGAAACGTCTGGAGCCATGTCGAACAACAGCGAAAAGACGCCGCCAAGGTCGAGATGTCTGTCGAGCAATCGCTCAGCCGCACGCGCTCGGTACATGTGTCGGTCGAGGTCAAGGACGGCGCGACGTGGGACACCGCGCGCGGCGACAGCCAAATGCTCATCCATATCGTGGGGCGCACGCTCAAAGGGCAGACGATTGACGAGTATCAATACGTCAATTCCGCTGGTGACGGCATCGAGCTCAAGCCCGGCGACTACGAGCTCACCGTCGATGAACCGCCCGTCGCCACCGACGGCACGCGCTTCCGTGCCTCAAAGCGCATGGTCCCCGTGAGCTTTAACTCACAGGCGCCCGACACGGTCGACACCACACCGCAGGGCAGGTTCGACCTTTACGTGGATACCCAGTAGGCACTCGCCGCTCATTCCGCTATGGCTACTCAATAATCGCCTGCCGTCCCGTCCCGCCGCCAAGAGTGGGACAATAGCCCTCGACACTATTGTTTACTTTTGGAGGAAGTAGCATGTCTACTGTCACTACCATCAAGCGCGGCGGCCTCACCGCGGCCATCGATTCCATGGGTGCCCAGCTCACGAGCCTTGCCCTCAACGGCAACGAGTATCTGTGGCAGGGCGACCCCGCCTTTTGGGGCAAGCATGCGCCCATCCTGTTCCCCATTGTGGGCTCGCTGCGCAACAACACGGCGACGTCTGCGGCCGGCACCTGCGAGATGCCGCGCCACGGACTCGCGCGCATCGTCGAACACAAGCTGGTCGAGGTTTCGGAGGACGGCTCCTCGGTAACGTACGAGATCACCGATACGCCCGAGTCGCTCAAGGCCTTTCCGTTCCACTTTAAGCTCAACATGACCTATGCCCTGACTGGTGACGCCACGCTTACCCAGACCTTTGCCGTCACCAATACCGGCGACGTGGACCTGCCGTTCTCGGTGGGCGGCCACCCCGCGTTTAACGTACCGGCTCCCGGTGCCGAGGACGAGGCATTCGAGGATTACGAGCTGGCGTTTACCGAGGCTTGGACTAACGAGGCTCCCATCATCACGCCCGACGGTCTTATGACGTTCGAGGGCAGCTACAAGGCTCCCGATAACTCGGACGTGCTGCCCATCACGCATCGCAGCTTCGATAACGATGCCATCATGTTCACCGATACCCCGGGCTCCACGCTTACGCTGCGCGGTCGCAAGTCGGGCCACGGCGTCAAGATCGACTTTGAGGGCTTTAAGTACATTGGCGTGTGGTCTGCCGCCAACGACGCTCCGTTTGTGGCGCTCGAGCCCTGGACCGGTCACACCACCATGGACACCGAGGACGACGTCTTTGAGCACAAGGTCAACACCATCACCTTGGCTCCCGGCGCTACCGACAAACGTAGCTTTAGCGTCACCTTGCTCTAGAGGTTCCGCCGTTCTGACGAACGGCGGGCCGGTCGACGCTGCGCGCCGCCCAGAGCGACAATTTGTCATTCAAAAGGCATGGCATGACCAGAAGGTCTATGCCTTGCCTTTTTCATGCCAACTTGTTTGCTCTGGGCGGCGCTCGCTGGCATTGCCAAAACATCGACGCTCCCAATGACTACCGTGTGTCTATTAATTTTTCGAGCTTGTACTGCGCTGCTGGTCGCTGGCGTATATCCTGTTAAGTCGTCAGCATACGATTCAACAGGGAAGGCAGATTATGCATTCTCCCCATCAACGCGACGCGCATCCACAGCCGATATGCAGCCGTCGCATCTTTTTGGGTAGCGCTCTCGCTGCGAGCGCTTCTGTCGTCGCCGGCGCACTTGCCGGTTGCCAGCGTCCCTCCACGCTGGAAGTAGTTCAGCCCACGACGGGCGGCGGTCGCGACGACCTGTCCGATTCCGTGATCGGCAAGGACAAGATCCGTATCGGCATGGAGGCGGCCTACGCCCCGTACAACTGGCAGGTCTCCGAAGCCAGCGAGTACACCATCCCCATCGACAACGTGCAGGGCGCCTATGCCGATGGTTACGACGTGCAGATCGCCAAGATCGTCTGCAAGGCCCTCGGCGGCGAGCCCGTTGCCGTCAAACAGAGCTTCTCGGGCCTTATCGACTCGCTCAACAACGGCCAGATCGACCTCATCATCGCCGGTATGAGCGCCACGCCCGAGCGCGAGGAGTCTGTCGGCTTTTCCGACCCGTACTTTATCGGTTACTTTGGCCTGTTCGTAAAAGAGGGCTCGCCCTACCAGAATGCGACCAAGCTCAGCGATTTTAGCGGCGCTACGGTCCTCGGGCAAAAGGACACCATGCTCGATACCGTCATCGACGAGATTCCGGGCGTTGTCCACAAGAACCCGGTCGATTCGGTTCCCACGGTGTTTTCGAACCTGCTGCAGGGCACGTGCGACGCCGTGACCTATAACACCGAGAACGAGAAGGGCTATATGGCCCAAAACCCGGGCATCGTCCCCATTCATTTTGCCGAGGGCGAGGGCTTTAAGCAGGAGGTCGCGGCAAACGTCGGCTGCCGCAAGGGCTCGGACAAGCTCCTTAAGCTCATCGACAAGACACTCAAGGGCATTAGCCAAGAGGAGCGCGACCAAATGTGGGACGCGTGCCTCGACCGCCAGCCGGCATAGGGAGGCAGCATGAAAACCATCAATCGTCTGGCCTCCTTTATCAAGGCCGACCACCGTTATGTGTACCTGGGCACGAGCGTTATCGCGGCGCTCGGCCTGGCGTTTAGCCAGCGCAACCCCACACCGCTGAGCTTCTTGGCTCCCACGGGCGTGTTTCAAGATTGCCTTTGGGCAATCCTGTGGGCGTGGCTCGTCGTGTCGGCGGCGGCGCTGGTCACCAAGCTTATGCACTGGAGCGACTATCGCGAAAAGTCGCCGTTCGCATCCGAGCGTTTCCGTCGTGGAGCACGTTTAGGCAGCTACGTCGTGGTCGCCATCGCGGCAGTTTTCTTTATCGACCGCTGCGTCATGTCGTTTATCGACCTGGTGCAGGTGAGCATTGTCTCGGATTCCAACCCCAGCGACTTTTTGTCGAGCCTGGTCTACATGACCTACAAGAGCGGCGACTTCTTCATTCGCGGTATCGAGATCACCATCGCGCTTGCCACCTTCGGCACCGTCATCGCATTCTTCCTGGCACTGCTCTTTGTGTTCCTGCGTATTCAGACCTTCGACCGCGTGGATAACGACCTGGTGCGCTTCTTTAAGAGTATCGGCCGCGGCTTTGCGACCATCTACTCCACCATCGTGCGCGGCACGCCCATGATGGTCCAGGGCCTGCTCATCTATTACGCGGGCTTCACCGTTTTGCGCGGCATGGGCTTCGAGACCGCTCAGGCCAACCAGATTTGGAGCACCTTCACCGCCGGCCTCGTTACCATCTCGCTCAACTCCACCGCCTACATGATGGAGGTCCTGCGCGGCGGCATCGAGTCCATCGATCCCGGCCAGGCCGAGGCGGCGCGCTCGCTGGGCCTTTCGCAGTGGCAGGCTATGCGCAAGGTCGTGTTCCCCCAGGGCATTAAAAACGCGATTCCGGCGCTCACCAACGAGCTCATCATCAACATCAAGGATTCGTCGGTGCTCTCGGTCATCGGCGTGTTTGACCTCATGTACGCCACCACCACCGTCGCCGGCGTGTACTACCGCCAGATGGAGGTCTACTGCGTGGCGCTCGTGGTCTACCTGATCCTGACGCTCGTGGCGAGCCGCCTGCTCGAGGCCTTTGGCAAAAAGCTCGGCGCCGAGGCTCCGGTCACGCTGCCCAGCTCCAACTAGGCTCAAGACGAGGAGAATTATCATGGCAGATACCGCCATTACCGGCGTTGCGGCCGCCGCACAGACCAATGAGCCGCTCATCCGCGTTGAGGGCCTGCGCAAGAGCTTTGGCTCGCTCGAGGTACTCAAGGGCATCGACCTGTCCGTTAACCCCGGCGAAGTCGTCACCATTATCGGCGCCTCGGGTTCGGGCAAGTCGACCTTCCTGCGCTGCCTCAACCTGCTCGAGACCCCGGACGCGGGCCACATCTGGTTCCACGGCCAGGACCTCACGGCCGAGCGCTGCAACATCAACAAGCTGCGCGAGGACATCGGCATGGTGTTCCAGGGCTTCAACCTGTTCAACAACATGGATGTGCTCGACAACTGCACGCTCGCGCCCGTCACGCTCAAAAAGATGAGCAAGGCCGAGGCTGAAAAAATAGCGATGGAGCATCTGACGAGCGTGGGACTCGAAAAGTTCGCGCACGCCGCCGTGGGTCGCCTGTCCGGTGGTCAAAAACAGCGCGTGGCCATCGCTCGTGCCCTATGTATGAATCCGCAGATCATGCTGTTCGACGAGCCGACCTCCGCACTCGACCCCGAGATCGTGGGAGAGGTGCTCGAGGTCATGCGCAAGCTCGCTGCCGACGGCATGACCATGGTCGTCGTCACGCACGAGATGGCCTTTGCCCGCACGGTGTCCGACCGCGTGGTCTTTATGGACAAGGGCGTAGTGCTCGAGGATGCCGCGCCGGCGGAGCTCTTCGGCAATCCCAAACACCAGCGCACCCGCGAGTTCCTCTCGCGTTATCTCGAGGACAAATAGCCGACCGCAAACGCTTACGTGGCAGGGCCGCTCCGGTGGGGCGGCCCTCGTCATCACAATCGAAAGGATGTCATGGCCGAGGTTTGGCGCTTCTTTGCGCATGAGGATGATTTTGTCGGTATAGACGAGGCCGGCGCATGCGAGCGCCTGGGCCGTGTGCTGTCGTTTCCGACCATTTCGAGCATGGATGCCGAGGCAGTGGACTGGCGGCCGTTCGACGACCTGCGCGCCTATATGCAGCAGGCCTGGCCGCACGTATTTACAGCGGGTAAGGTCGAGCTCATCGATCATTCGTTGCTGGTGACGCTTTCCGGCTCCGACCCCGCACTCAAGCCCGTTGTGCTCATGGGTCACATGGACGTGGTCCCCGTGGTGCCGGGTACCGAGGACGACTGGACGTACGCCCCCTTTAGCGGGCATGTAGACGACACCTACATTTGGGGTCGCGGCGCCATCGATATGAAAGACCAGGTCGCAGGCATTCTCGAGGCGGTTGAGTATGCGCTGGCGCACGGTTGGCGGCACGAGCGCACGCTGCTCCTGGCCTTTGGCCAGGACGAGGAGACTACGCAGTACGGCGCAGGCGCCATCGGCCGCGCGCTCGAGGAGCGCGGCATTGAGCTTGAGTACCTGATCGACGAGGGTGACTACCGCATCGTTCCAGCTGCCGAGTACGGCGCGGGCGAGGGCTGGCTTATGCATGCCGACCTTGCCGAGAAGGGCTACGCCGATATTGTGCTCAAGACGAAGAGTGAGGGCGGGCATTCGTCCAACCCCTACGGCGGCACATCGCTCGAGGTGCTCAGCCGTGCCATCACCGCAATCTGCGATATCGAGTGGCCGACGCGCGTCACGGACCTGCTTGCCGCACAGCTCGTCGAGCTGGGGCTTTACACGGCCGACGAGATTGCCTCCAACAAGGACACCATCGTGAGCGAGTGCCTCGCCAGCAAGAAGCTCTATCCGCTCGTGACCACCACCTGCGCGCCCACGCAGATCGAGGGTGGCAGCACCGGCGCCAACGTAATGCCGCAGGATATGTGGGCCAATATCAATTTCCGTATGCTCGAGGGCACGAGCGTGGCCGATGTCGTGGCCCGCTGCCGCGACACGGTTGCCGAGGCGGGGCTCGCCGACCGTGTCGAGGTCGAGCTCGGCCCTGGCAGCTCCGAACCCTCGCCGTCTCCGCGCATCGGCGGACCGGGACTCGAGGCGGTTCGCTCCATCGCCGCCCGCTATTTCCGTGATCCAAAGGGGACGGAGGAAAACGGATCATCCGAGCCGTTGGCGATTGTCCCCTCGACCGTGATTGGTGCAACCGATGCCGCCAACTACCAGCGTATTTGCCACGAGTGCATCCGCTTCTCCGCCTTTGTGGTCGACGATGACGAATGCGACCGCGGCGTCCACGGCACCAACGAGCGCTTCACCCGTCGCGCCTACCTCCAAGGCATCCGCTTCCTCATCGCCCTGCTCCACACGCTCTAGCATGCGACAAAGGGACTGAGCCGATTTCATCGGTAATGAGACAAAAACTGTCATAGAATAAGACTAAGATATCTTAAGAGACATATGCTGGGGTTGGTATTCCTTGAACGACTGCGGGCATGTGCCAGACTGCCTCGGCCCCCGGGGAGCACCCGGGCAGGTCGCCGTGTGACTGGGGAGGAAATTATGCAGGAGCTCAGAGAGACGACGTCTCGACTCGTGAATAATGCTACCGGGGGGGGGTGTCTAAGCAGGGAACTTCCTGGTGAACACCGGCCGCGCGAGCGGTGGTCCGTCATGTCTTATGGCCGTCGTCGCGGGCTGCGCCCGGTCTCGCCATATGTGATTGTTCTGGCCCTCGCCGTCGCGCTGACGGCGAGCTTCTTCCTGCCGCTTCGTGCCGAGGCGGCGATCTCCGACCACACGGTTCCGACGATTTCGCCTTCGGGGACAACAATCAACCTGTTTGATTACTGGGTTAATTCGAAGGATCACCTGGCGATCAGTGGATCCGACGGCATCAACAAGAACCGCAAGCTCCGCTTCAAGGATGGTGGAGCCGACGGGGAAGCCCTCAACAAGTGGACGGGTAACTCCTCGCCCTACACCGGCATCGTGAACAGCGTTCTTACCGACGGTTACCCGAAGCTCACCGACAGCTGGGGCGAAGAATCCCTCGGCTACCTGTTTGATTCCTCCGCCCAGACGGGCAAGATATCCCATATGGGTGTGACGGGTCTGTTGCAGGCCAAGGACGGCTACTACGAGTATGACAGCTTGAAGAACTACGCGGCGTACAACGCCAATAAGAATGCATTTGATGTATACGAGGCCCCCGGCGTTAGGCAAATGGGGGCTCAGTCTTATACAGTAGGCCAGTTCTTCCCCTTCGATGCGGCCGATGAGGTATTCAATGAGGAGAACGACAAACTCGTCCCGAACGGCATTACGTCGCAGAACGGCGGCGACTCGCGATATAACGGTGGCAATCCCCTCAACCATTATTTCGGCCTCTCCATGTCGTCGCGCTTCGTGCAGCCGACGGATGGCAGAACGAACGCTGGCAGGGACATGATCTTTGAGTTCGCCGGCGACGACGACGTCTGGGTGTTCGTTGACGATGTCCTCGTGGGCGACATTGGCGGCATCCACAACCGTGCTGAGCTGTCCATTAACTTCCAAACGGGCGACATCAAGGTTAACGGTTCCGGAAACGACACGCTGTTAAGCAAGTTCCAGGAAGCGAAGCGGGATACTACTAAGGGCTTCACTGGCAGCACCTTCGCTGACGGCACCAGCCATACGCTCAAGTTCTTCTACTTGGAGCGTGGTGCCACCGACTCCAACATGAAGCTCAAGTTCAACCTCGTGACGGTTCCCGAGTCCGACATTATCAAGTTCGACCAGGATGGCGGTCTGGTGGAGGGTGCTCAGTTCGCGCTGTACAAGACAGACGAGTGGTTCGCTGACACGACCACTAACCCAGAAAACCTACTTGGCTCCGGCACCACGAACGCGAATGGACAACTGACGCTCACGAATGACGTGGACAACGGCGTTATCAACTTCGATGACCTTTATAAAGAGCATGGTTACCAGTACTACCTCCTGAAGGAAACAAAGGCGCCTAACGGTTACCGCTCGAGTCTCACGGCGACGCATGGCAGCATGCAGCTCGAGTACGTGTCCGCGAGCGACGACAAGGACGCCGCGGGCGGCGTCATCATTAACCGCGGCGGTATGGACGCGGACAGCGCCGTGTGGCAGACGGGTGCGTTCGCCGGCGCGAAGGAGACCATCACCGCGCCGTCGATCGTGTACAAGGCGGACGATGACCAGACGAAGTCCGACAAGACCGTCAGCCTGGACTCCGGCATACTGTTCGCTGTGGTGCTCAAGCGCGATAAAAGCGCAAGCACAGATATCAACGATCCGAACAGTTGGTACGCCGTGTCGGGCGACCCATCGACGGGAGCGGGATACACCCTCGCCAAGAAGCCGAGCATGGCCGGCGCTATCGAGGCGGCGAAGAAGGACCTGCACGCCTTCACGCTCAACACGAGCGGCCAGTACCAGGTAGAGATTCCGTATCTGCCCGGTGACATCTCCAGCTACTACTACATGCTGAGCGGTGATGCCCGCAAGGATGCCGAGTACACGGTGACCATCTACCACACAACGGCGAGTTCCATCGCCAACGCGAATACGGACAACACGGTCCACGTGTTCAGCGATGACCTCCCCAGCGGCGAGAAGAATTTCCAGCGACAGTTCGCCACGCGCCTGCTCGTCACGAACATCCAGAACCGCCTGTTCGTGCAGAAGACCGATACCGAGGGCAACCCCGTAGACGGCGCGAAGTTCGGCCTGTACAACTCCACCCAGGTGACTACGGATGCGAACGGCAAGGTCGTGCTCAAGGACGGCCAGGACCCCTACGACACCCTGAGGACGGGGTCGGTCGGCAACCCGGTCCCGCTCGAAGGTGCGGGCATATTCCCGAATACAAGCGACGGTAACAGGCCGCTCGTGAATGGAACTTACTTCCTAAAGGAGGTCTCGGCTCCCAAGGGCTTCCTGCTTAACGACACGCTCACCAAGGTGATTGTGGACGATTGCGGCGTCCATGCCGATGCTGGTACGGACGATGACGGCGTTTCGACGTTCGTGGGCCCGGGCGCGCTCATGAAGAGTCTGGGCCAGTTTGGCGCAGAGGGCGACATCGACAACACGCTCACGTGGATCAAGGGTACGCGGCAGACCTCGAATGGCGAGACCAATGTTAAAGGCAACCTGACGTGGACCGATGTCGAACCCGTGGGTGCAGACGACACAGTGCACCTCAAGTACGGCGCTAACGGACGCATGTACCAGTATGGGCCCACCGAGGAGGGCAAACCCTACCGCCTGGAGACCGAGACGGGCTGGATACGTATGGGTATCACCCAGGACGAGCAGCCCAAGGGAATCACGGCGAAGGGCGCCCGCGCCGACTTGGGCGCCATGAACCTGAACGCCCTGTTCACGGGCGCCACCTGCGTGCGCGTGGCGAACGAACGCGAGGCGAGCCTCGAGGTGACGAAGAAGGTCGTGGTGCCCGATGGCCTGACGGGCAATAAGGACGCGGGATTTACCTTTAAGTTCACCGTGCCAAAGGGGAAGACGTACAAGGCTGCGGTGTTCGAGAAGGCGGGTACCGTCGATGAGAAGCAGGTCGGCAACGTGTTCGACCTGACAAATGGCTATTCGCAAACCATCAAGGCCGACGAGACGATTCGCGTGTACGGACTTGGCGAGGGCGACGAGTACACGGTGCAGGAGCTGACCGGCGCAGACGAGATGCCCGCGGGCTATAAGCTGACCGGCCGCAAGCAGGGTGACAAGAATCTGACCGGCGCAGGCGATGGTATCATCACCGGTAAGATCGCGAAGCAAAATACCGACGGCACGCTGGCCGAAGACAACAAGCTGGTGTTCACCAACAGCTACAGCGTGAAGTCTTCGGTGACGCTCACCGGCATTCGGGCGCAGAAGGTGCTTCAAGGCCGCAAGTGGACTAAGGCCGACGGCTTCGACATCTATCTGCGCGCTGCCAAGGGCACGCCCATGCCCGGGGGCTACAAGGACGTATCCGGCGTGCCCGGATACGTCCAGGTGGTCAAGACCGTCAACAATGGTGATGAGTTCGACTTCGGCCAGATTACGTACAAGAAGCCCGGCACGTACACCTATACGGTGGCCGAGCGGACGCCCGACGAGCATGACTCGTCCTGGCTGCCCGGCTTCGGCTACTCGAGCGCCGGGTACACGGTGACGGTGCAGGTGGACGACACGGGCAGGGGTACGCTGTCCGAGCCGGTTGTCACTATGGCTCGCAACGGCGACGATGATGGCGCCCACCACGACCCGGCCGTGCCAGTCGATAACAAGGTCGCGGTGTTCACCAACAAGTTCAGCACCGACACCAAGACAATCTCATTTAACGCGCAGAAGTCGTATACCGACGAGTCGGGCGACAACCCGCTTGCCGCGGGCAAGTTCACCTTCGAGCTGAAGGCGCTGGGCGGCCTGGCCAACAGCGCGGTGGGGGCTGCCCCCATCAAGTTCAATGACCTGAGCTACACGGTCAGTGCGAACGACGCGCCGATGCCCGCCGACGGCGTGACGACCGCGGAGAACGATGGCGGCGGCATTGCGGCTTTCCCGCAGATCACGTTCACCGCTGCCGACCAGAACACCACCTACGTGTACCAGGTGACGGAGCAAGCTGGTTCCGATGCTTCGACAACGGGCGGCATGACGTACGACACCACCGTGTACTACGCGATGGTGCAAAACACGCTCGACGACAAGGGCCAATTGTCCTCCACGGCCACGTATTGGAAGGCCGACGGCACGCAGCTGACGGACACGGGTGGATATATCCCGTTCAAGAACACCTACACGGTGGCCCAGACGATGTCGGCACCGGTTACTGTGCAGAAGACGCTGGCTGGGCGTGCGTGGGAGCAGGATGACAAGTTCGATTTCACGCTGACGCCAGCGGATGACGCCACGATGAAAGCGGTTAAAAACAAGGTCGTTACTCAGAAGAAGGCTGCCGACTCCGATGAGACTGGCGATTTGACGACTAAGGTCGAGATCGCAGGTCCCGGCGACGCGATGCGCACCACCCCGTTCGGCACGGGCGACCTTGTGTTTACCAGGCCGGGCGTGTATACGTTCAAAGTGAACGAGACGAGGCCGACCGACGCGGACAAGACCGGCATCAGCTATGACGACCATACGTCCACAGTGACGTACACAGTGACCGATATCGAGAACGGCACGCATACCGGTAAGCTGACCGCGTCGGTTGCGTACGACAACAAGCAGGCGACGACGGATGCCGACCGGCAGGTGACGGGTGCTGCCGCGTTTACCAACACCTATGCGGCCTCCGGTACCTACGCGGGCATCGATGTGACCAAGACTCTGGTTGGTACCCCGCTGGAGAATGGCAGGTTCCCGTTCACCATCGAGGCGATGACGTATAACGGCACGAAGGCCCCGGAGCCGGTTGATTCCGATAAGTCGTTCACGAACACCGTGGGCAAGGATGACGGTGACGATACGCAGACCGCCACGATGTCCGGTAAGCTGAAGATGAACTTCACGCAGCTGAGCTACAACAAGATGTACGTGTACAAGGTGTCTGAGGTACATGACGCCAACGCTGCTGGATACACGTATGACACCGAGTACCCCGGTGATGCCTTCGTGCTCATCGCGGTGAAGCCGAATCCGGACAACAAAGGCCAGCTCTACACCAAGACGACCATCGTGAAGGGCCCGGACGTGACGGCGCTCGTTGGCGTGGGCGACAACGTTGATGCGCTGACGGCCGAGGCGATTAAGGGCCTTAATACCACGACCAACTACGTGCAGACGGTCTCGAGTCGCGGTGCGAAGCCCGCTACGCCTATCGTCCCGTTCAAGAACGTGTACAAGGTCGAGACGATTGAGTACGGTGCGAAGGCCGGTCTACAGATTGAGAAGAAATTCACCGGCACCGGTGATGCGAGCAGCACATTCAGCTTTACGGTGACGCCCGAGGACTATCAGGCCGAGGGTCAGGATGGCACGAAGTTCATCCTGACCTCCGCCGACGCCGCGGCGAAGAAGCTCGACATCACGGGCGGGGCGGAGACCTTCAAGATTCCCGAGATGAAGCTCGGGGACACCAAGACCGTGAGCTTGCTGCCGAAGGGCTTGCAGTTCACACACGACGACGTGAGCAATGAATGCCGCGCCAACGTCTACCAATACAGGGTGGAAGAGAACGTGCCGAAGCCCGTTCCCGCCGGCTACACCTACGACAAGACGGTCTATACCGTCGAGATCGCAGTGTCCGACAACGGCGACGGCACACTGAAAGTCGAGACGACGGTTCTGAACAGTGATGGCAAGAGGGTCGATTACCGTAAGTTTGCCCCCGGCGCCTCGCTCGAGGACAACACGGCGACTATTCCGTTCGAGAACAGCTACAAGACGGTCGCCAGCGACGAGCTGACCCCGCAGGTAACGAAGAAGATTTCCGGCACCGAGAGCACGGACAAGAAGTTCTCGTTCACGCTGACTGCCACGTCGGAGACGAAGGATAAGATTGCCGCCGGCGATCTGAAGGCTGACGGCCTGAAGGGCGACACATCCTCGGAGTCCAAGACCACGGAGGGGAAGATCACCAGCAAGGACGGTCAGCCCCTCAGCTTCTCCGGCATGCAATTCAACAAGGCAGGCGACTACACGTTTACGCTCACCGAGGCCCACGGGGAAGATGACGATCCTAATACGACTGGTGTGCAGAACGCCGGTTGGACGATGGACGATTCCACCTACACCGTCACGGTGAAGGTTGAGGACAAGAATGCCAAGCTGACTGTCACAGGCGTGGCGGTGGAAAAGGACGGCGATGACAAGAGCGAGACGCTTGAGGTCAAGAACGGCAAGGTGAACCTCGCCACCTTCACCAACAGCTATGCTGCGAAGGGTTCCGTGACCTTGGCGGCGAAGAAACGCTTTAGGGGCGGTGCGCTCGCGGGGAACGACTTCTCGTTCGCTCTGTACCAGGGTGACAAGGCGGAAGGCACGCCCATTGAGACCGTCACGAATGACAAGGACGGCAACATTACCTTCCAGGCAATCGGCTACGACACTCCGGGCGATCACGACTACACCATCAAGGAGGTTGCCGGCAACGACTCGACCGTCGTGTACGACGGCAAGACGGTGAACGTGCACGTTAGGGTCACTGATAACAAGAACGGCACGCTGAAGGCGGTCGCCACCTACGACGGCGAGGCCGGCGTTCCGGTCTTCACCAACGCGAAGCCGACGGCCGATGCAACCATCGAGGCAACGAAGACCCTCAAGGGCAAGGACCTGACGGAAGGCGCGTTCAACTTCGGCCTGTACCAAGGCGACGCGTCCACGGGTAATTCCGTCAAGACCGTCCAGAACGACAAGGATGGCAAGATTAATCTTGCTCTCACCGGTCTGACCATCGGCGAGTACGACTACATACTCAAGGAGGAGAACGTCGGTGCCGATCCGACTATCACCTACGACAACAAGGAGGTGAAGGTCCACGTCTCGGTGAAGGCGGAGGGTGGCAAGGCGAAGGCGACCGTCACTTACGACGGCAAGAACGATGCCCCGACCTTCGAGAACACGTACCAGCCCGCCGAGACCTCGGTGGCGCTCACGGCGAAGAAGACCTACGTGAAGTCCGACAGCACGTCGGCTGCGCTCAAGGGCGGCGAGTTCACCTTCGACCTGTACAAGGGCGATCTGACGGCTGAGCAGCTGAAGGGCAAGCAACCCATCCAGACCGCTGAGAACGGCGAGGACGGCACCGTCACCTTCCCGGCCATCGGCTACACCAAGGCCGGCGAGTACAAATACACCGTCGCGGAACAGAAGGGCGACCTGTCCCACGTGACCTACGACGCTACGGTGCACCATGCCGTGGTGACGGTCGTGGACAACGCCGGCAAGCTGGAGGCGAGCGTCACCTACGACGACGGCAAGACGGATGCCCCCACCTTCAAGAACACCTATACCGCAAAGGGCTCCGCGGAGCTGACGGCGACCAAGGTCGTTGCGGTCGCGCCGGGCTTCACGCACGATACCAAGCTCAAGGGCGGCGAGTACACGTTCGAGCTGAAGGACGCCGACGGCAAGGTGCTCAACACCACGACGAACAAGGCCGATGGCACGGTGAAGTTCACGCGCGACTTCGAGCTCTCCGACTTGGACGGCGCCGCGAGCAAGGACTTCGCCTACACCATCGCGGAGAAGCCGGGCACGGAGCCGGGCATGGTCTACGACACCCATGCGCTCATCTACAAGGTGACGGTCGCGGACGATGGCACCGGCTCGCTGACGGCCACGCCGCAGGTCGCGAGTGGAGACGGCTCGCAGACCTTCACGAACGCGTACCGCCCGAAGGGGACCTCGGTAACGCTCAAGGCGAAGAAGCACTTCACGGGCGGTGAGCTCGCGGGGGGCGACTTCACGTTCCAGCTGCTCGACAAGGATCGCAACGTGATCCAGACCGTCCAGAATGACAAGGACGGCAAGGTCGCCTTTGCAGCCATCGACTACGCTACGCCGGGCGAGCACGACTACGCCATCAAGGAGGTTGCCGGCAACGACTCGACCATCGTCTATGACACGAAGGACGTAATGGTCCACGTCAAGGTCACCGACGAGAAGGGCGAGCTGAAGGCGACCGTCACATACGATGATAAGAAGGCCGTGCCGACCTTCACCAACTCGAAGCCGACGGCTGACGTCACCATCGAGACGACGAAGACCCTCACGGGTAAGGTCCTGACGGCCGGTGCGTTCACCTTCGGCCTGTACGACCAGGCCGGCAACGAGGTTGCCAAGGGCAACAACGACCAGGACGGCAAGGTCAAGCTGACCGTCAAGAACCTGAACCTGGGCGAGTACGACTACACGCTGAAGGAGGAGAAGGCCGGCCAGATCGTCGACGGCGTGGTCTACGACGCCAAGGAAGTCAAGGTCCACGTCAGGGTAGAGCAGAACCAGGATGACAACAACAAGACGAAGGTGACTGTCACCTATGACGGTGCCGCTACGGCTCCCACCTTCAACAACACCTACGACGCAAAGGGTTCCGTAACCCTGACGGCGACCAAGACCATCAAGGTTGCGGACGGCTTCGATCACACGACGAAGCCTGCGGACGGCGAGTTCACCTTCGACCTGAAGGACGCTGCCGGCAACGTGATCGCCACCGCGAAGAACGATGCAAACGGCAAGGTCTGCTTCACGCGCGAGTTCCAGCTCTCCGACTTGGACGGCGCCGCGAGCAAGGACTTCACCTACACCATCGTGGAGCAGCCGGGCGCGGAGCCGGGCATGGTCTATGACAATCATGCCCTCACCTATACGGTGACGGTCACAGACGGCGGGAACGGAGCACTGAATGCGAAGGCGATCGTGACGAGCGCATCCGGCTCGGATACCTTCACCAACACCTACCAGCCGGCCGCGACCGGTCTGGCCCTCGGTGCGCAGAAGAGCTATGTGAAGAAGGACGACAACACGCCGATCGTCCCCAAGGACGGCGAGTTCACCTTCGATGTGTACGAGGGCAAAATGACTGCTGAGCAGCTTGCCGGGGCCAAGCCCGTCCGGACCGCGACCAACGGCGCGGACGGAAGTGTTAACTTCGACGCCTTCTCCTACGCGAAGCCGGGCACGTACGAGTACACTATCGTGGAGCGGAAGGGTGATCTGGCCTACGTGACCTACGACGACGCGGTGCATCATGCCGTGGTGACGGTTGTGGACAATGCCGGCACGCTGCAGGCGAGCGTCGCCTACGACGGCGCGGACGCCACGAAGCCCACCTTCACCAACACCTACAAGGCGAAGGCGACGAACTCCGGCGCGATCGCCCTCACCAAGAGCGTTGACGTGCACGACGGCAGCTATCAGCTAAAGGCGGGAGACTTCGCCTTCGAGCTGGTGGGGTCTGACGGTACGGTGCTCCAGACCCAGAAGAACGACGCCAAGGGCAAGGTTTACTTTAACGAGCTGACCTTCGACCATGCGGGCACCTTTCCCTTCACGGTCCGTGAGGTGCAGCCGACGGACGGCGCGCCGGGCGTGCCGGGCGTGACCTACACCGGCAAGACGTACACCCTGACCTACGTGGTGAAGGACAACAACGACGGCAAGCTGGTGGTAGAGAGCTCTACGGTGAAACCGAGCGAGGGCACCGAGAACGGCGTCACCCCCAATACCATGACGTTTGCGAACAGCTACCAGCCGGGTCAGACCTCCTACCAGATCTCTGGCACCAAGGTGCTTGAGAATGCCGACCCGGCCACCACGCGGACGCCCGCCGATGGCGAGTTCACATTCGCGCTGATTGACGTGGCCACCGGGCAGGAGATCGACCGGACCACGAACGTGGGTAAAGCGTTTACCTTCAAGGCCATCTCGTACACCGCAACTGGTTCGCATGCGTACCAGGTGAAGGAGGTTGCGGGCCAAGATGGCACCATCACTTACAGCGATGCGGTGCTGGACGTAACGGTGAACGTGACCGATGACGGCAGCGGCCAGCTGACCGCGACGGCGAACAAGACGGCTGCGGATCTGACCTTCACCAACACCTACACGCCGACGGCAACGACGGCGACGATTACCGGAACGAAGGCTCTGACCGGCCGCGACCTGGCCGAGGGTGAGTTCTTCTTCGACCTGAAGGACGCCGACGGTAACGTGGTGCAGACGGTGCAGAACGGCGCCGACGGCACGTTCGGCTTCGCGCCGCTGCAGCTGGACAAGGTGGGGACGTACGTCTACACCGTGTCCGAGCGGGCAGGGGCGACGGCGAACGGCGTCACCTACGACACGACGGTCTTTACCGCGACGGTGACGGTGACGGAGAATGCGGAGACGCACGCGCTGGAGGCGCAGGTTGCCTACAGCAAGGGCGGCAAGGCTGCGGATGCGGTGGCGTTCAGCAACAGTTACGCGCCGGCCGCGACTGAGGTGAAGCTGGGGGCCTCCAAGGTGCTGAGCGGCGAGGACCTGAAGGAAGGGCAGTTCTCCTTCCAGCTGAAGGATGCCGACGGCAAGGTGCTGCAGACCGCAAAGAACGCGGCGGACGGCACGGTGGGCTTCGAGGCGATCTCGTACGACAAGCCCGGAACGTACGCCTACAGCATCTCCGAGGTGGACGACGGTCAGAAGAACGTGACGTACGACGCGGCCGAGCACCGGGTAACGGTGACGGTGACGGACGACGGTGCGGGCCATCTGGTGGCGACGGTAACCTATGACGGCGCCGTGGCGCCGGTGTTCAAGAACACGTACACGCCGCCGACCACCCCGCCGACGGAGCCGCCCACCAATCCGCCGAGCAAGTCACCGGTGCCGAAGGAGGAGAAGCCGGGTCTGCCGTATACGGGCGATACCAGCTTGTCGCCGATGGCCCTGGGTGGCATCGCGGGCGGCGCGGTGGTGCTGATCGCCGCAGGCGTTATCCTGCGGCGCCGGAACCGGTAGCTACGGCGGCCGAGAAGGGCTTTGATTGAGGGCGGGTGGTCGCAGGGCGCGGCCGCTCGCCCTTTTTGGTGAAAGGCTATGTTAACCCGCCGTTTGCACGTCCGGCTCCAGATGGAACTCGTACTCCGGCTCCATCATCTTCTTCCGGATCTTTTCGTAGCACCCGTCCTCGGGCTGCCCGCGCATGGGCGACGCTCCGTCCCCGATGCGTGTAGCCTTGTGCAGCCACTTGAACCACATCAGGTAGCTGTGGGGCCTGCGGGTCGACACGCCCTTGAACCTATCGAGGAAGTGGTCGAGCGAGCCCTGCGCTTCAGCATCCTCTGGACCGTGTCCCGCTCGTACCCGGTGAGCCTGCCGTGGGTCCTCGGGACCGCCTTCGCGGCGCCCTTCCCGCTCTTTCCGGACATGGCGTCCTCCGATCTCCCGGGGCCGGCCGATCCGGCCCTCAGGGTATCGGATTCCCGCATTCATCCGTACGTGTACGGATGAATGCGGGAGGCGTTCGGATGAAGTTGATATTCAAGGAAAGAGAGTGACCCTTTGTCGCATTCCGTGCGGGTTATATGCAGGTATGCCTGCGCACGCTATCATGTATGGGTTAGACCGCAACTATGTACCCCATACGCGAAGGGATGCGCATGTATCTGAAGATCGACATGTTCTAGCTGGGCTTACCCCCGCAGTGGCGCCGCGCGCCCCATCAACTCTGCCGATTTTCGCCTTCACGCTCATAAAGGAGTCCCGCCATGCGCGACAAGCTCGAAAAGATTATCAAGGCCTACGAGGAGCTCGAGAAGAAGCTCTCCGACCCGGCCGTCGCCTCCGATATTAAGGAGTTCACGCGTCTCAACAAGGAGTACGCGCACCAGTCCGACCTCATCGCCGCCTCGCGCGAGTACATTGGCGCGCTCGATGACATCGAGGCTGCCAAGGAAATGCTGCACGATACCACCGATGCCGATGAGAAGGAGATGCTCCAGATGGACATCTCCGAAAACGAGGCCAAGCTTCCCCAGCTCGAGGAAGACATCAAGTACATGCTCATCCCGAGCGACCCCAACGACGACAAGAACACCATCGTCGAGATTCGCTCCGCCGCCGGTGGCGACGAGGCGGCCATCTTCGCCGGCGACCTGTACAAGATGTATCAGCGCTTTTGCGAGTCGCGTGGCTGGAAGACCACCGTGCTCGATTCCAGCCCCAGCGAGGCCGGCGGCTTCAAGTCCATCGAGTTCAAGGTCGAGGGCGACCGCGTCTACTCCGTTATGAAGTACGAGTCCGGCGTGCACCGTGTCCAGCGCGTCCCCAAGACCGAGTCCCAGGGCCGCATTCAGACCTCCACGGCTACCGTCGCCGTACTTCCCGAGGCCGAGGAGATCGACGTCCAGATCAACCAGTCCGACCTGCGCATCGACACCTACTGCGCCTCCGGCCCTGGCGGTCAGTGCGTTAACACTACCTACTCCGCTGTGCGAATCACCCACCTGCCCACCAACACCGTGGTGCAGTCACAGGAGCAGCGTTCCCAGATCCAGAACCGCGAGGTCTGCATGCAGATGCTGCGTGCCCGTCTGTACGAGATGGAGCTCGAGAAACAGCAGGCAGAGCTCGGTGCCGAGCGCCAAAGCCAGATCGGCCACGGCAACCGTTCCGAGAAGATCCGTACCTACAACCAGCCCCAGGACCGCGTGACCGATCACCGCATCGGTTTCAACTCCACCTACAACGGCGTCCTTCTGGGCGATCAGCTCGGCACCGTCATCGAGGCGCTCGCCGCCGCCGAGCGAGCCGAGAAGCTGGCACAGGCTGTGTAGTGGGTTACGCGGTTTTGCTAAACCGCGTAATGGCTCGACGCTGTGCGCCGCCCAGAGCGACAATTTGTCATTCAAAAGGCAAGGCATGACCAGAAGGTCTATGCCTTGCCTTTTTCATGCCAACTTGTTCGCTCTGGACGTCGCTCGCTGACATTGCCAAAACATCGGCGTTTCCTTGGTTGTCAAATGATCCGTAGGGAGTCATTGGTGACATCGCCTTGATATTTTATTCAGTCGGCTGTGATGTCATTTGAGCTGCTTACCTGCTTAAGGCAATTGACGGCATAAGTCCGCTATCGAAAATATTGCTCAAAATATCGTTCAAGAAGTCGCGGGGCGATTTTTGATGCGTCGCGCGTCAAGCGATGTGGCAAGTTCTTGGTTAGATATTGGTCAGTTTTGGGTCAACCTTGCCAAAAGCTTGACGGATGCAGATTTAGACGTCGACGAATGGGCACTTCAGATGGGTTCCAAGCAAAATTCTGGGCTGATTCTCGATAATCGCCTTCAATTGTCCCTTGCCAAGCGCTGGCCTCGCGTACAATCTGCTCCGACATTCGCGCGCCGTCCGGCGCTTAAGAGGGGAGGGCCCCATGGCAAACGAGATTTGGACCATCAAGCGTTGTCTCGAGTGGACCAAGGAGTACCTGGCCGAGCGCGGCGAGGAGCACCCCCGTCTTTCTGCCGAGTGGCTGCTGTGCGCAGCTACGGGTCTGGCGCGTATCGACTTATATATGCGCATGGACGAGACGCTCGACGCAGCGCAGCTCGAGACCATGCACGCGGCGGTCGTCCGTCGCGCGAAGGGCGAGCCGCTGCAGTACATCACCGGTAGCACGCAGTTTCGCATGATCGACGTCGCGTGCGCCCCCGGTGTGCTCATCCCGCGCCCCGAGACCGAGATGCTCGTCGAAGAAGTTCTGAACTATCTGGATGCCGAGGTGCTGAGCCCCGAGGCCGCTGCCCGCCAGCGCGTGGAGCTGCCTTGGAACGATGAGGTCGAGCAGGCCCGCAAAGCCGAGGCGGCGCTGGCTGACGAACGCGCGGCCGCCGAGCGCCGTGCCGCCAACCTGACGGCCGCCGATGAGGCTGCGCTGGGTAGCGACGTGCTCGGTAGCCGCGCCTATGCCGAGGAACTGGCCGACCGCGAGGCCGAGGAAGCCGCCGCGCAGGCAGCAGAAGCCGAAGCGGCAGAAGCAGAGGCCATGGAAACCCCCGAGCCCGAGCTCGACGAATACGGCATCGCCATTGAGGACAACGACCAACAGGCGACTCCCGCGCAAGATGCCGCCGAGGCTAACGTATCTGCCCCAGCCGAGCCCCGCACTGCCCGCGTTCTCGAGGTCGGCTGCGGCACGGGCTGCATTTCGCTCTCCCTTGCCTGGGAGCGCCGCGGGCACGTTACCTGCACTGCTACCGATATCGAGCCGCGCGCCATCGACCTTGCTACCAAAAACCGCGATGCGCTTGGCCTCACGTCCGACGAGGTCGCCTTCAGCCTCACCAACCTGGTGAGTTCCATTCCCCGCGAAGAGTGGGGCACCTTTGACGTACTCGTCTCCAACCCGCCCTACATCCCCACCGATGTCATGCGCTCGCTGCCGCATGAGGTCAAGGACTTTGAGCCCGATCTGGCGCTCGAGGGCGGTGCCGACGGTCTCGATATCTTCCGCCGCCTGCTCAACGCGGCGCCCTACATGCTGCGTGCCGGCGGCCTGTTTGCCTGCGAGCTCTACGAGGGCGCGCTCGACGCCGCGGCCGAGCTCTGTCGTCAAGCAGGCCTTTCGGACGTGCGTATCGTCCACGACCTCACCGATCGTCCCCGCATCGTTCGAGCCATCGTCACCGAGCCCAAACAGCGTATTTAAGCTGAATAAATAGACATTTGCGCAAGTTTGTCCTTGCAATATACCGTAAAACTTCTACTATAGAAGGAGAAAGGTATGTCAAATCAGCTGCATCGGTACCGTATCGTGCTTGATTACATTGAACCTTGGCTTGATGAGCAGGATGAAGCTACGCTGAAGCAGATTTATGCAGACCTTTTGGTGCTCGAGAAGGAAGGTCCCAGCCTTGGTCGTCCGCTGGTTGACCGCGTAAAGGGCTCGAAGCTTCATCATTTAAAGGAGCTGAGAGTGACGTCGTGTGGTGGGCAGGTGATTCGCATCCTCTTCGCCTTTGACCCCAAGCGCCAGGCGGTATTGCTATTGGCGGGTGATAAGTCGCGAGCGGGATCGTCAAGGGCAAAATGGAACGGTTGGTATGCGATCAACATTCCAAGGGCCGAGCAAATATACCGTCGCCACGTAAGGAGGCTCGATCGAGATGGAACTGCATGAGTATATGGAATCTCGCGGGATAACACGCGACTCCATTACCGCCGAGCAGGAGAGGACTCGCGATCGTATCGAAGCCTATAAGCTTGCTCAGATTCGCAGGTTAAAAGATCTAACACAGGCGTCGGTCGCCCAGTCGATGGGCGTTTCTCAAAAACGTGTATCCGAGCTCGAGCGTGGGGAGTTGGGTTCGATGAGGCTCGACACGCTGAGCAGGTACGCAGAGAGCCTCGGCGGAAAACTGGTTGCAAGCATCGAGTTTCCCGATCGTACCGTTACGCTTGCGCGCTAAAAATCTTCAATTAACCCCCTCACTTTCACCGACTACTAGAGCCGCTCACCAAACCAACATGCGCTCTGGGCAAATAGGTTGAATGTTTCGTGCGAGAATGCCCCACAGTAAACAAACTTGCACCGGAGCGTAAGGGGCTGGCATACACATGCAGACGGTCTATCGGGTATACGAGGGAACGCGCGAGCCGCATCGGCTTGCCGTCGAGCGCACGGCCGAGGTGCTCGGCCGCGGCGGCCTGGCCTTGATTCCGACCGAGACCGTCTACGGTGTTGCCGTGGCAGTCAACGCCTTCTCGGACGCCGTGCCCCAAGATACAAGCGAATTCCCATCGTGGCCGCGCGATCCGCAGGCTGCCGTCAATGGCGCCGCAGTTCCTGCGCTCGGCACCGGCTATCGCCGTATCTTCACTCTCAAGCAACGTGAGCTCACGCAAACCGTCGCTTGGCTGGTCGATGGCGTCGAAGCACTCGACCGCTATGGCGTGGATATCCCGGAAGATGCCCGCGTACTCGCGCGACGATGCTGGCCGGGAGCCCTGACTATCGTGGTCAAGGCAGCCCCCTGCGTGCCGACCTTTATGCGCGCTGCCGACGACACCGTGGCCCTGCGCGCTTCGGCCTCTCCCGTGGTCCAAGCGCTCATCCGCGCCTGCGGCAGTCCCCTTGCCTGCACGAGTGCCAACACGCACGGCGCGCCTTCGCCGGCAAGCTTTGCCGCCGTCGAGGGTCGCATCCTGGAGGGGGTCGATGTTGCCGTCGACGCCGGTGAGACCCCGTGTCGCGACGCCTCGACCATCGTGTCGTTCCAGCACGGCGGGCTCCAGATCCTGCGCCAAGGCGCACTTCCCGCATCAGAGATCGAGCGGGTCCTGTCCGACCCGATGCAATAGAAGGGTGTAAGCGATGTCGTTGAATCTGGGCAGCCTGGGCATGGAAGATGCCTCGTTTAACTTTGGCGGTTCCTACATCATGGCGCTCGACTGCGGCACTACCTCGGTACTCGCGGCCATTGTCGACGAATACGGCTGCATCGTTGCCCAGGCGCGTCGTAGCGTCAAAACCAGCTTCCCGCGCCCCGGCTGGGTGGAGCAGGATCCCACGGAGGTGCTTGCCAGCCAGATCGGCGTGATGATGGAGGTTCAGTTTAAGAGCGGCATCCATTCCGATCGCATCGCCGCCATCGGCATCTCCAACCAGCGCGAGACCACGGTGGTCTGGGACCGCGTGAGCGGCCAGCCCATCTATAACGCCATCGTATGGCAGTGCCGTCGTACCGCGCCGGCGATCGACGCGTTGGTTGAACAGGGTTGCGAGGAGCTGGTGCGCTCCCGCACGGGACTTACGCTTGACCCGTATTTCTCGGCCTCCAAGGTGCAGTGGATTCTCGACAACGTCGACGGCGCACGCGAGAGCGCGGCGGCGGGCGACCTCATGTTTGGCACCATCGACACCTGGCTCATCTACAACCTCACCGGCGGCCAGGTCTTTGCCACCGACTACACCAATGCCAGCCGCACGGCACTCTTTAATATCCATACGCTCGATTGGGACGACGACCTGCTGGCGCTCTTTGACGTTCCACGTTCCATGATGCCCGAGGTTCGCTGGAGCTCGGGCGACTACGGCCGCGTCGCGAGCGACATCATGACCAACATGCCGCCCATCATGGGCGTGGCGGGCGACCAGCAGGCATCGCTGTTCGGCCACTGCTGCTTCTATCCCGGCCAGACCAAAAACACCTATGGCACGGGCTGCTTTATGCTCATGAACACCGGCGACGAGATCGTCGAATCCAAGAATGGCCTGGTCTCCACCATCGGTATCGCTGCGGACGGCAAAGTCAGCTATGCGCTCGAGGGCTCTATTTTTGCCGCCGGCTCAACGATGAACTGGCTTCGCAACAACATGGGCATCATCTCGAGCGTGAGCGAGTCGGCACAACTCGCCGCTTCGATTAGCGACAACGAGGGCTGCTACTTCGTTCCCGCCTTTGCGGGTTTGGGCGCTCCCTGGTGGGACCCGCATGCCCGCGGTATCGTGTGCGGTCTGACCGGCGCCTCGAGCCGTGCGACCATCGTACGTGCCGCCTGCGAATCCATGGCATATCAGAGCTACGACGTGCTGCGCGCCATGGAGCAGGACGTGGGGCTTTCGATCGAGCGCCTGTCTGTCGATGGCGGTGCCTCGCGCAACGAGTTCATCATGCAATTCCAGGCCGACCTGCTGGATATCCCCGTGCTGCAATGCGAGACGGTGGAGACCACGGCAATCGGTGCCGCGTACTTGGCGGGTCTTGCCGTCGGCTATTGGGAAGACCTGGAGGAGCTGGAGCAAAATGCCCAGATCGTTAGGACCTTCCTTCCCCACATGTCCGCCGAGCGCCGCGAGCAAAACCTTGCGGGCTGGCGTGATGCAGTCAGGCGCTCGCTCAGCACCGCACAGTAGGGCTGCGATGGGCTGCTCGATACAACAAACCGCTAAACTAATGCATGGCGTGCGGCGGCAACATTGCTGCACGCCTTGTCAGCAAGGCCGTTTTGCGGCCGCAACGAAAGGGGCAATCAATCCATGACCGTCACCTACGATGCGTCCCGTGTGACGCTTGTCGACCACCCGCTTGTCCAGCACAAGCTGTCGATCCTGCGCGACAAAAACACCGGCACCAACCAGTTCCGCCAGCTCGTGCGCGAACTCGCGCTTTTTGACGGCTACGAGGCCATGCGCGACCTGCCCATGGAAGACGTCGAGGTCGAGACCCCCATCACTACCGCCACGTTCAAACAGCTTGCCGGCAAGAAACTCGCCATCGTGCCCATCCTGCGTGCGGGCCTTGGCATGGTCGACGGCATCCTCGACCTGGTGCCCTCCGCTCGCGTGGGCCACATCGGCATGGAGCGCGACGAGGTCACCCACGAGCCGCACGAGTATTACTGCAAGATGCCCAAGGATATCGACCAGCGCATCTGCCTGGTCGTCGACCCCATGCTCGCCACGGGTGGTTCGGCCGAGATGGCCATTAGCTACCTGCGCGAGCGCGGTGTCAAGGACATCCGCATGCTGTGCATCGTCGCGGCCCCCGAGGGCCTCAAGTCGCTGACTGAGAAGGATCCTGATGTGCATATCTATACCTGCGCCATCGACGACCATCTCAACGAGGCGGCCTACATCGTTCCCGGCCTGGGCGACGCCGGTGACCGCATCTACGGCACGCTCTAGTCGCTGGGCTAAGACGGCCGCGGCTGCAAATACGAAGAAACGGTGCGCGCGGATGAACAAAAGGCGACCGCGCGCACTCCTGTTAACGGACGTTTTGCCCTGCAGGGTTCGAGAAAAACGTATTACCGTACCTGCGGCATAAAGAAGGTCTTAAGAAAACGAACAGGTGCGTATTAACCGATGCTTTTTCGGTTGTACTTTAGCGATTGGCTCGTACAATAGTCACCAATGTTTGGCGGGAACTGTTCTGTGAAGCGTTAAAAAGGAAAGTGAGGACGCCAGTGTTTCAGATAGCCGATCTGCTCGCTATCGTTGCAGGCGCCATCGCGGGCGCAATTGCCTTCCTTCCCTTTGTCTTTACGCTCAAGCCGGTTCTTGACGATAAACAGAATGCGGACATGCTCAAGGGTATGGTGAGTCTGGCGGTCTCGGCAATCGCCCTGCTCGTCTTTACCTTGGTTGTGTTTGTGTTGTTCGGAGAGGCATTTCGCATGTTCCTCCTGGGCGAGGCGATCGGCTTCGTGGCCTTTATGGCCGCCTGCACGGTTCGCGTCGCCAAGGCGCTGCGAGATCCTCATGAGGTCGAAAGGTAAGTCGTGGAAATTTTTGAAAAGCTGCCTGATGAGATTAATCATCTGGTCAGCGAGTTCAGCTCCACCCCTGTCGTGGGCGATCTGAGCTGCGGCATCACGCAGTACTCGTTTTGGCTGATCGTCTCCACGATCGTGCTCCTGATCGTCCTGGCCGTGTTCAAGAAGAAGCAGACCCTGGTTCCCAAGGGCTTCTTCGTCAACGGTTTCGAGTACATCATCGAGTACGTCGAGAACGATATCGGCAAGGGCGTCGTGGGTGAGAACTGGAAGAAGCACTTCCCGTTCCTGTGCTCGCTTTTCCTGTTCATCCTGATCAATAACATGATCGGCCTGATCCCGGGAATGAAGCCCGGCACCGGCGCAATCGGCTCCACCGCCGCGCTCGCCATCTTCGCCTTCGTGTACTTCATCTACTACGGATGCAAGGCTCACGGCGTGATCGGCTACATCAAGAGCCTCGCCCCGCAGGGCGTGAGCTTCCCGATGAACGTGCTCGTGTGGGTCGTCGAGCTCTTCTCGACCTTCCTGCGCCTCATCACGCTCGCCGTCCGTCTGTTCTGCAACATGTTTGCAGGACACGTGGTCATGGGCTCGTTCGCCATCATGGCGAGCATGTTCATGCAGCCGCTGCTTCAGCAGGTTTCCGCGGCCCACGCCGTCGGCGCCCTGCCTTCGCTGGCCTGGCTTGCCATCCTCATCCTGATCTATGCGATCGAGCTTGTGGTCGGCGCCATCCAGGCTTACGTCTTCACGGTCCTTACCGCCGTGTATGTCTCCGAGGCAGAGGAGGTCGCGGAGGAGGAGTAGTCTTCCGTTCGCGCCTTAAAGGTAAGGCAATTCGTTAAACCGCCGGTGCCCGTACCCATGGAGCCCGGCAGTTATAAAAAGGTTATCCTGCGTGAAATAAGACACGCACGACAAAGGAGGAATCGTGGGAGTTATCGGTTACGGTCTCGGTGTTATCGGCGCTGGTCTTGCTATCGGCCTGTCTGCTCTGGGTGCTACGGGTGCTATGGCCCGTCAGCCTGAGGTCCAGGGCCGCGTGTTCACCGTCTTCATCATGGGCTCCGCCTTCGGCGAGGCTCTGGCTCTGATCGGCTTCGTTGTCGCGCTGATCGTTAAATAGCACGGAGCGTCAAGTATGAATCTTTCATCCCAGAAGAGCGCGATCGCACTCTCCGCGTCCGCGGCCGCGCTGCTCATGCCGGTTTCCGCGTTCGCCGAGGACGGCGCTGCCGGTGCGGACATCCTCATCCCTAAGATGGCGGAGTTCATCCCGGCGCTTATCGCCTTCCTGATTATCTGGATCGTGCTGGCCAAGGTCGCCCTGCCGGGCATCATGAAAACCATGGAGGAGCGCGGCAAGAAGATCGAGGAGAGCCTCGACGAGGCCGAGAAGACCAAGCAGGAGGCCATCGCCAAGCGCGCTGAGTCCGACTCGATCGTCACCGACGCCCGTCGTCAGGCTGCCGACATCGTTCTCGAGGCCCGTAAGGACGCCGAGTCCGAGCGCGCCCGTATCATCGAGGCTGCTCACAAGGAGGCCGAGGAGATCATCGCCAAGGCCCATACGACCGTCGAGGACGAGCGCAAGTCCATCTACGCCGGTGCCGCGAGCTCCATTGCCGACCTGTCCGTTGCCGTCGCCACCAAGATCGTGGGCGAGGCACTCGAGGACGATGCCGAGCAGAAGAAGCTCATCGAGCGCTACATCCAGGAAGCAGGTAGCCTGAATGCCGACTAGCCGCTATCAGGACAAGGTGCTCGAGACCTACGCACGCTCCCTTCTGGAAGCCGCTAAGGCCGAGAACCATGTGTTCGAGGACCTCGAGATGATCGAGCGCCTGGCTTCTGCCAGCCCCGAGATCATCGCCGTGCTCGACACCATGTCCAAGCGCGACCAGCTCGACCTTCTTCCCAAGGTGGCAGCTGCCTTTAAGTATGTTGCCGAGGAAGACGAGGATGTAGTGGGCGTGACCGTCACCACGGCGATCCCGCTCGACGACGAGCTGCGTCAAACCATCACTAAGAAATGCGAGCAGGACTTCGGCCGCAAGGTATTCCTTATCGAGCAGGTCGACCCGTCTATCGTGGGCGGCTTGGTGCTCGAGGCCCGCGGCGAGCGTCGTGACATTTCCGTCAAGACGCAGCTGCGCATCGCGCAGGAGACCCTCGCAAACTCTGCTAATTCGTACGGAGGTGAAGCCTAATGTCCGAAACCCTCAATGCCCAGGATATCGCCAAGAAACTGCAGGAGCAGCTCACGAGCCTCTCCGCGACGGTCGATACGCATGAGGTTTCAACGGTCGACGAGGTAGGCGACGGCATCGCGCGCGTCTCCGGCCTCAAGAGCGCCATGGCAGGCGAGCTTCTGGAGTTCAAGAGCTCCGATACCGGTGAGACCGTCTTCGGCCTTGCCCAGAACCTTGACCGTGACGAGGTCGGCGCCGTTCTGTTTGGCGCCGTCGACTCCATCAAGGAAGGCGACGAGTGTCGCACCACTGGCCGCATTATGGATATCCCTGTGAGCCGCGCCATGCTCGGCCGCGTCGTCAATCCGCTCGGCCAGCCCATCGACGGCCTGGGCGACATCGTCGCCACGCACCGTCGCCCCATCGAGTTCAAGGCCCCCGGCGTCATCGACCGTACCCCGGTGTGTGAGCCGGTTCAGACCGGTCTGCTCGCTATCGACTCCATGGTGCCTATTGGCCGCGGTCAGCGTGAGCTCATCATCGGCGACCGTAAGACCGGTAAGACCGCCATCGCCATCGACGCTATCCTCAACCAGCGCGGTAAGGGCATGGTCTGCATCTATGTCGCCATCGGCCAGAAGGCCTCCACGGTTGCCAACATCCGCGAGACCCTCGCTCAGCACGGTGCGCTCGACTACACCATCATCGTTTCGGCCACCGCTGCCGATTCCGCCCCTATGCAGTACATCGCGCCTATGGCCGGTGCCGCTATCGGCGAGTTCTTCATGTACAACGGTGAGGACGGCAAGCCCGCCAGCGAGACCAACCCCGGTGGCCACGTGCTCGTCATCTACGACGACCTGTCCAAGCAGGCCGTGGCCTACCGTCAGATGTCGCTGACGCTGCATCGTCCGCCCGGACGCGAGGCCTATCCTGGCGACATCTTCTACCTGCACTCTCGTCTGCTCGAGCGTGCCGTCAAGATGTCCAAGAAGAACGGTTACGGCTCCATGACGGCTCTTCCGATCATCGAGACCCAGGACGGCGACGTCTCGGCCTACATTCCGACCAACGTCATTTCCATTACCGATGGTCAGATCTACCTGCAGTCCGAGCTCTTCTTCCAGGGCCAGCGCCCGGCAGTCGACGTGGGCATTTCCGTGTCCCGCGTCGGTGGCGACGCACAGACCAAGGCCATGAAGCAGGTCGCCGGCAACCTCCGTCTGGACCTTGCTTCATACCAGGAGCTCGCCGGCTTCACACAGTTCGGCTCCGACCTCGACGAGGCCACGCAAAAGCAGCTTATCCACGGCGCTCGCATGACTGAGCTCCTTAAGCAGCCGCGCTACAAGCCGTTTGAGGTTGGCGAGCAGATCGTTACGCTGTTCGCTGGCAACGAGGGCTTCCTGGATGACCTGGAGATTGCCGACGTGCTGCCTTTCCGTGCCGAGCTCATCGAGTACATGGACAATGGCTTTGGCTCGCTGCTCGACAAGGTTCGCGCCAAGAAGATCGATGATGACACCAAGGCTGAGCTCTTGCGCGTCATCGGCGACTTCAAGCAGCAGTTCATGGCCAAGCACCATTCGGATGTTTCTGGATCAGAGGAGAACTAAGCCCCATGGCCAACCTTCGCGACATTAAGAAGCGAATCTCCTCGGTTACCACGACCAAGCAGATCACGCGCACGATGGAGATGGTCTCTACGGCCAAGATTCGTCGTGCCCTCGATCGCTCCAAGCAGGCCGAGCCCTATAAGGAGGCGCTGACCGACGTCATGTTGACGGTCGCCGGCGACGCCTCCTGTTCGGGCACCGATCCCATGCTGCAGAAGCATGAGAGCGTCAAGCATGGCCTGATTGTCGTTATTGCCTCGGACCGCGGCCTTGCCGGCGGTTTCAATACGACGGTGGAGCGCACGGCCGAAAAGCTCGCCGCTTCTTGGGCGAACGACGGCATCGAATGCGAGATCATCGCGTGTGGGCGCAAACCGGCCACGTATTTCCGTGACCGCGAAAACGTCGTCATGCACTTTGAGGGCAACTCCTCTGAGCCCGATTTCAATCAGGCCCGCATGATCTCCTCTCATATCTGCGATGCGTATCGTGCCGGTGAGCTTGACCGTGTCGAGCTTGTCTACCACCACGCCAAGAACCGCGTGGATCAGGAGCTTCGCGTCGAGCATCTGTTGCCGCTCGACCCCGAGATGATCGCTATGGCCCACGGTCCGCGTAAGAACGAGACCGACGCCCCTAAGCGCATCTCGTCCACGTTCGAGTTCGTGCCCTCTCCCGAGCATGTTCTCGGCAAGCTTGTGCCGTCTTATATCCTGACGGTCATCTACCAGGCCCTGATCGATTCGGCGGCTGCCGAGCAGGGTGCACGCCGCAAGGCCATGCACTCCGCGACGGAAAACGCCACCGCGATCATCTCGACCCTTACCCGCACGTATAGTCGCGTGCGCCAGGCTTCGATCACGACCGAGATTAACGAGATCGTCGGCGGAGCCTCAGCATTGGAGGAACAGTAATGGCTAATAACACCGTAAAGCTTGCGGTCGAGGAAGCCACCAAGAAGACGACTGCCGGTGATGGTCGCATCGTGCGAATCATCGGCCCTGTCGTCGACGTCAAGTTTGACGGCGCGGTGCCCCCGATCTACAACGCGCTCACGGTCGAGGCCGAGACCCCGATCGGTCACCTGAGCACGATCCTCGAGGTCGAGAGCCAGCTTCCGGGCGGCGTCGTCCGCACGGTCGCCATGTCCTCGACCGACGGCCTGCAGCGCGGCCTCATCGCCACCGATACCGGTGAGCCCATGAAGATGCCCGTTGGTCCCAAGACGCTCGGCCGCATTTGGAACGTCATGGGCAAGCCCGTCGACGGCAAGCCCATGCCCGAGGTGGAGGAGTTCTACCCCATCCACCATGCAGCGCCCCGTTTCGACGAGCTCACCACCAAGACCGAGATCTTCGAGACCGGCATCAAGGCTGTCGACCTGCTCGAGCCCTACATCCGTGGCGGCAAGACGGGCCTGTTCGGCGGCGCCGGCGTCGGCAAGACCGTTCTGATTCAGGAGCTCATCAACAACCTCGCCCAGGAGCACGGCGGCACCTCGGTGTTTACCGGCGTCGGCGAGCGTACCCGCGAGGGCACCGACCTGTTCCTCGAGATGAGCGAGTCTGGCGTTATCGACAAGACCTGCTTGGTCTATGGTCAGATGAACGAGCCGCCCGGAGCGCGTCTGCGCATCGGTCTGGCCGGCCTTACTACCGCTGAGTATTTCCGTGATCGTGGCCAGGACGTTCTGCTGTTCATCGACAACATCTTCCGCTTCTCCCAGGCAGGTTCCGAGGTTTCCGCACTGCTGGGCCGTATGCCGTCCGCCGTTGGTTACCAGCCCACGCTGGCAACCGAGATGGGCGACCTCCAGGAGCGCATTACCTCGACCAAGACGGGCTCCATTACCTCCGTCCAGGCTGTCTACGTCCCCGCAGACGACCTGACCGACCCGGCGCCCGCCACAACGTTTACGCACCTCGACGCCACCACGGTTCTTTCGCGTAGCATTTCGTCGCTCGGCCTGTTCCCGGCTATCGACCCGCTCGCATCTTCCTCCGACGCTCTCGATCCCTCGATCGTCGGCGAGGAGCACTACCGTGTCGCCGTCAAGGTCCAGGAGCTCCTGCAGGAGTACTCCGACCTTCAGGACATCATCGCCATTCTGGGTATGGACGAGCTGTCCGAGGAGCAGCGCCTTACGGTCAACCGTGCCCGTAAGATTCAGCAGTTCCTCTCGCAGTCCTTCCACGTCGCCGAGAAGTTCACCGGCAACCCCGGTGTCTACGTCCGCGTCGAGGATACCGTCCGCTCTTTCGCCGAGATTGTCGACGGCAAGGCCGATGACCTGCCCGAGCAGGCTTTCCGCTATGCTTCCACGATTGAGGACGTGCGCGAGCGCGCCCGCAAGATGGGGGAGAAGTAGGTTATGCGTATCCGCATCGTGTGCCCCGTGAGCTGCGCCTATGAGGGCGACGCTGCGTTTGTGTCGATTCCGTCCACGGATGGCGAGTTTGGCGTTCTGCCTGCTCACTCCAGCGAGATCTGCACGATCGACCGCGGTTACGTTCGCGTTTCCGATAAGGCCATGGGCACTGTCGACCACACGTTTGCCGTGGCCGGCGGCTATGCCCAGGTTGCGGACGATGTCGTGACCGTTCTCGCCGAGCGCGCTTGCGATTTGGCGACCGTCGATGCCGACAAGCTTAAAGCTGATATTCAAGGTTTTGAAGAGAAGCTGGGTAATTTGTCGGAGGATGATGCACGCCGCGCCTACCTCTATAATGAAATCGCATGGTGTAAGCTCAAGCTTGCCCAATAGTCAAACGATTTAGCGTTCGACCATTTGCGAACACATCATGCCCGGGATGGCTCAGCCACCCCGGGCATGCTTTTTGAAAGGGTAGACCTTGGATATTATCCGCGTTGAGGGTGGCCACGCCATCGGAGGCTCCGTGCCCGTCTCGGGTGCCAAGAACTCCGCGCTCAAACTCATGGCGGCAACGCTTCTGGCGCCGGGCAAGACGACGCTGCAGAACGTGCCCGATATTTCCGATGTCCACGTGATGGGCAAGGTGCTCAAGGGCATGGGCGCTACGATCGATGTTCTCGACGAGCACACGCTCGAGATCGATACCTCTCAGGTCGATTCTTGGGAGGCTCCCTACGAGCTCGTTGCCAAGATGCGCGCTTCCACGGCCGTGATGGGGCCCTTGCTGGGCCGTTTCCATCGTGCCAAGATAGCCATGCCCGGCGGCTGCAACCTGGGTGCTCGCAAGATCGATATGCACATTCTTGGTCTTGAGGCCCTGGGCGTTGAGTTCGATACCGCCCACGGTTACATCAACGCTAATGCGCCCCAAGGTCTGCGCGGTACCACCGTCACGCTCGAGTTCGCCAGTGTCGGTGCGACCGAGAACCTCATTATGGCATCCGTGCGCGCGCAGGGTACCACGGTTATCGACAATGCCGCCCGCGAGCCCGAGATCGTCGATCTCGCCAACATGCTCAACGAGATGGGCGCCAAGATTGTCGGCGCGGGTACGCCCGTCGTGACTATCGAAGGCGTGGAAGAGCTCCATCCCGTTACCCATCGCGTGGTGGGCGACCGCATCGAGGCCGGTACCTTTATCGTTGCCGGTGCGTTGATGGCCGACGATCGCGGTGTCGATGTCACGGGCTTTTGCCCCATTCACTTGGGCATGGTGCTCAAGAAGATGGAGCTCATGGGTATCGACTGCGAGCGCGTCGAGGATGGCGTCCATGTGAACCGTGTCGAGCGTATCAAGCCGGTCGACATCCAGACGCTTCCGTTCCCCGGCTTCCCGACGGACATGCAGGCGCAGATTATGGTACTCTCCGCCCTTGCCGACGGCAGTTCCGTTATTACCGAGAACATCTTCGAGAATCGCTTTATGTTTGCCTCTGAGCTGGTGCGCATGGGTGCCGACATTCGTATCGAGAGCCATCATGCCATGATTCATGGCGTCAAGGGCTTCTCGGGTGCACAGGTTACCTCGCCCGATCTGCGTGGCGGAGCGGCCCTCGTCGTAGCGGGCTTGATCGCTGACGGGACGACCGAGGTTTCGGCTATTCATCACATCAAGCGCGGCTACGAGCAGTTTGTCGAAAAGCTGCAGGCGCTCGGCGCGCATGTCGAGCATGCTACCGTCCCCGATCCCGTCATCTACTAATACAGGTTGCCTATGTTTAATAAAAAGCCCCTCGCGGATACCACCGCCCGAAGACCCTCAACTGGTGCGCAGGCCAAGATCTACAGTCGCGATAACGTGGCTCGCTATTCCGAGCGCGCTCGTCAACGTCGTCGTAGCCACACGATTCGTCACGTCGCGCTCATTGTCGTGCTTGGCGTGCTGCTGAGTGCTACTACCGCTGCCGGCCTGTGGTTTGCCACCATTATGGGCAAGCTCGGCGATTCTAATGTCATTACCGACAATCTGCGTCGGGTTCTGGTTGACACCGATGAGGCAAAGGATCCGTTCTACGTGCTGCTTCTTGGCACCGACGGCCGTCCGGGCGAGGATACGTATCGTGCCGACTCGATTATCCTGGCACGCATCGACCCCACGCAAAAGCAGGCGACGCTCATTTCCGTTCCGCGCGACACCAAGGTCGAGTACAAGGGCGAGACCATGAAGATCAACGCCTGCCATACCGTTGGCGGCGCCGAGGCCATGGTCGAGGCGGTCAACGAGCTGTGCGGTGTTCAGATTTCCCACTATGCCGAGGTCAGCTTCGACGGTATGCAGGCGCTGATTGATTCGGTTGGCGGTATCGACATTAACGCAACCGATGATGTTGACGACCCCGAGCACCTGGATATTAAGATTACCGCTGGTCAGCAGCATATGGACGGTGCCACCGCCCTTACCTATGCCCGCTGCCGCTACACCTATGCCGACGGCGATTACACGCGCATGCGCCACCAGCGTCAGGTGCTTGGCGCCCTTGCCAACCAGATTCTCAATAACTTCGATGCCACGAAGATTTTTGGCCTGGTTAATTCGCTGTCCGATATGCTCGTAACCGATATGAGCGTTCAGGATATCGTGGCTACGGTCAACGCCATGCGCGGTATGGATGTCGACGGTATCTACTCGGCCAACCTGCCCTCGTACGCCGACGACAGCACCATGATCGACGGTGTGAGCTACGTCTTTGTCTACGAGGACGAGCTCAAGGAAATGATGGAGCGCGTCGATGCCGGCAAGGATCCCAAGGGTCCCAACACTATGGGTCTTTCCGACGGTTCCAGCTCTACGATCGGCGACCTGAACAACAACACGTCTGACGACTACGCAAACGGTACCGCAACTTCATCGGTCAGCTCTGACGATTCCGATGACTCAAGCGATTCGAGCGATTCGGACTACTACGAAGAGCCCACCGGCGACGGCAACGGCTACGAAGCCAATTACTAAGTTACGGCGTTTTACCAAACGCCGCAACGGCTCGACGCTGCGCGGGCCGCATTTGGACAATCTGACGTTCAACTTCAAGGGCGCGACCAGAAGGTCAGCGCCCTTTCGTTTCACGTCACCTTGTCTCAAATGCGACCCGCTCGCTGCCCGTCCTCAACCTGCGACGCTAGTCATTGGGGACGTTCTTAAACGACTGGTCAAAGGGGACACTCTTGATGCACTTGGCACTTGGGGACGTTCCTTATGTGCCGGCAGTTTGGGACACTCCTTGCGTCAAGAGGCTGGCGCGCGTCAACCTGTTTTCATTGCAGCAAAAAATCGCCCCGTTCTCGATTGAGGACGGGGCGATTCGTCTTTTGGGCTTATGCGGCCAGTCTTATGCGAAACGGGCGACAAGCTCCTGCAGGACGTCGGTCATCTTGACGAGTGAGCTGACCGGGACAAACTCGTTGACGCCGTGGTAGCAGTAACCGCCTGTCGAGAGGTTGGGGCAGGGCAGGCCACGGAACGACAGCTGGGCGCCGTCGGTGCCGCCGCGAATCGGCAGCACCTGGGGCTCGACGTCGCAGGCAAGGAAGGCATCCTTGGCGACATCGATCAGCTCCGGGTAGTCGCGGACGATCTCGGCCATGTTGCGGTACTGGTGCTTAATCTCGACCGTTACGCGCTCCTCGCCCAGTCGCTGGTTGAGCAGTGCGGCGGCGGCATCCATCAGCTCGAGCTTCTGCTGGAACTTGGCGGCATCGTGATCACGGACGATATAGCGCGCCGTGGCATGGTCGACCGTTGCCGAGACGCCCTCAAGGTGATAGAAGCCCTCGTAGCCCTCGGTGTATTCCGGACGCTGCTCGTAGGGGAGCAGGGCATTGAAGTCGCAGAACAGGTTGCTCGCGTTGACAATGCGGCCCTTGGCGTCGCCGGGGTGAATGGACTGGCCCTCAAAGCGAACGGTTGCCTCGGCGGCATTGAAGCACTCCCACTCAAGCTCGCCAACCGGACCGCCGTCTACCGTGTAGGCGTACTTGCAGCCGAAGGCCTCGATATCCAACAGCTCAGCACCGTGACCGATTTCCTCGTCCGGGCAGAAGCAAATGCCGAGCGCGGGGTGGGGCAGGGAGGGATCCTGCGCGATGCGAGCGACGAGTGCCATGATTTCGGCGACACCCGCCTTGTCGTCGGCTCCCAGCAGCGTAGTTCCGTCGGAGCAGACAAGGTCCTCACCCACCAGATCGTTGAGGGCGGGAAGCTTGGCGGTGCTCATGGACACGGGCTTGCCGTCAACGATGCCACAAACCAGGTCGCCGCCCTCGTAGTGCACGATGTGCGGCGCTACGCCGGCGCCCGGCGCGACCTCGGTGGTATCGAGGTGCGCGATCAGGCCCAGGGCGGGCTTATTCTCGGAACCGGCGCTAGCGGGAATGTGCGCGCAGACATAGGCGTTTTCGGTTACATGGGCATCGGTCGCACCCAGCTCGCGCAGCTCCTCGGCAAGCACGTTGGCAAGGTCAAACTGAACGGCGCTCGAGGGTACCTGGTCGCAGTTTGCATCCTCGGACTGCGTGTTGATCTGGACGTAGCGCAAAAAGCGCTCGAGGACATCGGGGTTCGTGGTGGTGTTTTCCATAAAGACCGCTCCAATCTTGGTCGTCGTGTGCAACAAGAACTCTAGCACGGTATGCCACGGCATACCGCGACGCTTGGATGGGGTAGAATCAGCCATTGAATGCAGAAGGGACGGAAGATCATGGATACGACAAATAGCTCGCGCGAACTACATCTGACGGTGGCGAACGAAGACTACTTGGAGTGCATGGTTCGCATTGAAAGCGAAGAGGGGGAAACCAATGGCGTTCGATCGGTCGACATCGCGCAGCGCCTTGGCGTCTCCAAGGCATCGGTCAACAAGGCGGTTTCGGCTCTCAAGGCATCCGAGCTTGTCGAGCAATCGCACTACGGCAAGGTGATCCTGACCGATCGCGGCCGCGAGGTTGGCACGGCTATCTGGTACCGTCATCGCCTCATCCGCACGTTTTTGGTTCAGGAGCTCGGTGTCGAATTTGAGCGAGCCGATTCCGAGGCCTGCATGATGGAGCATGCGCTATCCGAGGACACGATGAGCCGCTGGCTCGCCTATCTCGAAAAGCAGGGAATCAGCGTCGAGGAATAGCGGGATATATATGGATACGAGTTATTACAACCGCTTTGGTGCCGAGGAACTTACGCGCCGCTTGTCGAGCGAGACCTTGTTGGCGCAGGGCCCCATGGGCAGTGTTTTGTTGAGTGAGTACGATGCCGCCGACATTCCACCGGCGTTTTGGAATCTGGCAGAGCCGCAGACCGTTTCTCGTATCCATCGCTTGTATGTCGCCGCCGGCGCGCAGGTGCTCATTACCAATACCTTTCAGGCATCGAGCTATGCCCTCAAGCACGACCAGATTGCGCCGTCCGTGGCGGAGGTCAATCGCGGGGCCGTCGACGATGCCCGCCAGGCGCACCCTCAGCTGCTGCTGGGCTCGATGGGCCCGATCGGTATTGAGTGGTTTGCTGAGGACTCTGCCGAGTATCGTGAAATCCGAGGCGTTGCGCGCGAACAGGCGCACGCCTTGCTCAATGCTGGTGTTGACGGTCTGCTGATCGAGACGGTGACGTCTATCCGTAATCTGCAGCCCATGCTTGCCGGCGCTCGAGATGCCGCCGACGGCATGCCTGTTCTGGTGAGTTTTGTCGTTGACGATAAAGGCGACCTGTTGGGCGATGGCCTCAACATCGAGGCAGCCGTTTTGTACGCCGAAAAACACGGCGCAAACTCGGTTGGTGTTAATTGCTGTTCGCTTGCGGCCGCGAACGCGGCGGTGCCCAGGATGGTTGCATCGGCGACTACTCCCGTCACGGTGCGTCCCAACGTAGGCGATCCGGTCCAGACTCAGGATGGCCCCGTATGGCACGAGAACCCCGAAGCTTTCGCGCGCGCATGCATCGAATGGAGACATGCCGGTGCCGCAATGGTGGGCAGTTGCTGTGGAACCACGGCAATCACTACGGCAGCGATGGCCGAGGCGCTCGATATATAAAGGGCAAAACCGCTCCATACGGGGCGGTTTTTATTGCTTGCATGTCCTCGGCGGCATTTGCCCAAATGGTGAATGCTGGTGCCGGCAGGTTGCCGAGTGCGTGTTGCGGGTATACCTCACGCGTACCATGATCCAAACACTGTGAGGTGTCTGCGCGTGTGCGCGATAATTCATTTTGGAACTGACGGTTGGCGCGCTCGCGTCGATGAGGACTTCACTGCCGATAACGTTGCCCGTATCGCCGATGCCGTCGGCGAGTTGTGGCAAAAGACCAATCCGGGCAAAACGGTATATATAGGGTTCGACACCCGGCCCCTGGCGAGCGAGTTCGCTGAGCTTGCGGCGGGCGTGCTAGCAGCGCACGGGCTGGACGCCGTGCTCGCTTCGCGACCTGTTCCGACCCCTGCCCTTACGTGGGCGGCGGCTTATGACGGTGAGGCGTGCGGCGCGCTCATGGTGACGGGGTCCCATCATCCGCAGGGTTATCTGTGCCTCAAGATTCGCATGGGTGACGGCTCGACCGCCAACCAGGATGTCATCGAAGAGCTCGAAGAGACCATGGCTCCCGAGCCAATGGGGATCGAGGGGCAATATCGCACCGCGGATATCATTCCTGACTATATGCAGGCGGTGGCATCGTTTGTCGATGCCGAAGCCATCCGCGGCGCGCACCTGCGCGTGGTTGTCGATCCCATGGGCGGCGCAGCCCAGGGTTATCTAGCCGACTTGCTGCGCGAGCTTGGCGTTGAGGTGCACGAGATTCACGCCGGGCAGGCGTCTGACCAAGAAGATATCTGCCCCGACCCCGTTGAGCCTTGGGTGGACGCTTGCGAGCGCACGGTTATCGATGACGGAGCTTGCGCTGGTCTGGTGACCGACGGCGACGCCGACCGTATCGGTGCGGTTGACGAGCGCGGCAGATATATACATCCGCATCAGATCATGGCGCTCGTTTTGGGCGACTTGGTTCAATTTCGTAATTTGGAGGGGCGCGTCGTCGTCAATCTTTCATGCTCGACGCTCGTGCGTCGCATTGCCGAGGCGCTTGGCTGCCGCGTGACCGTCAAACCAGTCGGTTTCAAATATATAGCGGCGGAGATGAAAAAGGGCGGCGTCCTCATAGGCGGCGAAGAAGCCGGTGGTATCGGCATCGCCGCGCATATGCCCGAGCGCGATGGAATCCTCGCCTGTCTAATTCTGTGTGAGCTTATGGCAAAGACGGACGCGCCTTTGGGCGTTCTGGTCGACCAACTCGAGGACAGTTTTGGTAAGACGAGTTACGGTCGACGGGATTTGCGCCTTGAGGCCGAAGATGCCGAAACGTTACGAACCCTGCTGCCGGGCGTAAACCCCAAGTCGATTTGTGGCAAGGTGCCGCAAAACGTTAGTCATATGGATGGCTTGCGTTTGGCATTCGAGGATGACACGTGGCTGCTGGTCCGTCCTAGCGGGACCGAACCAGTGGTGCGCGTCTACGCCGAGGGGTTCTCGGTGGAAGAGCGTGATGAGTTGCTCGATGCTGGCTGTGCTTTAGCTAGGGGGACGTATCCGCTTTAACCATGAGTCTGCCTTATATAGAAGAGATGCTCGGCGAGCGGTAGGTAACGGCTGGCAAACGTTAGTCGGATCACAAAATGTGTAGGAAATGTGTACGCCCAGATTCCCGCCCCCGGGGCCCCTCCGGTCTGGCAATATATCTCCTTGTCGCGCGGCCCGGTCGAACCGGGAACCAGCGCAGGCGTGCACCTTGAGAACCGGATACTGCGAGGATGGACACTTCAAGTGTCGCATCCGGGCAGACATCGAACCATTTGAAATGGTCTA
>CABUSD010000007.1:0-99136 GCA_902494165.1 uncultured Collinsella sp.
CCATGGCGCCGCCCGCGTCGGGGTCGAGCCAGTACCAGGAGCCGCCGGTGTAAAGCCAGCCAGTCGAGGCGATACCGTCAGCGAACCAGTACCAGGAGCCGTCGACGAGGCCCCAGCCGTTAAGGGGACCGCAGCTGCCGAAGTAGCGGCGGACGCCCTGCGCATCAGTCTGGTAACCCGTCAGCATGGCCCCCGTCCGGGCGTCGAAGCAGTAGGGCACGCCGCCGACGGAAACGGGGCCGCGCGCCAGCGCGCCGGAGCCAGTCGCGTAGTACCAGGTGCCGCCGTCGAGGACCCATCCGGTCGCCATCGCGCCGGAGGCGTTGAACCAGTACATGGAGCCGTTGCACTCGTGGAGCCCGGTGGCCATTACACCGCCCGCGTCGGGGTCGAGCCAATACCAGGCTCCGCCCTGGCGCAACCATCCGGTATACGCTTTGCCGTCAGAGGTTGCGTAATACCAAGTGCCCTCTTTTAACTGCCAGTAATAAAGAGAGACATCAACATACGCGTAATTCATATCAATGTTTCCGCTAATACCAGAAACTTTTCCGCGGCTTGTATACTGCCAAAAGCTGTAACTGCCGGTATAGTGACATTGGGAGTTGTATTGAGCAATCCAATGATCCCAAGAACCGCTCTTAAATACAGGATCGGTCAATATATTGTTAAACCAATTTAGGTTTGCATAAATGCCTGGCTTATATCCAGCACTAGAAATCTTATTACAGAATGTCTGAGCTCTAGATGCAATTCCGGATTGACGACCATCTGCAATAATTGTCCTGTCCTCAAGATCGTAATACACCGGTAGCCTAGGATTGTGCCCCGATAGGCAGTCAATCACCATGGACGCCTCATCGGCTGCCTGTTGATTATCAAAAGCATATGAATAGATATAGACGCCGTAAGGAATTCCGAGTCGCTCGCACTCAGAAATATTTCGATTAAATTGATAGTCAACTCGACCGCCCCAAGATGGAGCGCCAAATCCAACACGCAGAATAGCGAAATCGATACCAGAAGCCTTAACAGCATTCCAGTCAATACGTCCTTGATGCTCACTGACATCGATGCCCTGCGCCGTAGCCCCATCGGGAAGAATGTCCATGGACAATAAGGCTATTCCATCTTCTTCGGAAGAAGCATCCTCTGCGACCAATTGTCCATCCTCATAACGCCAGGAATTCTCAACTAGGGACCGCGCAGCTTCCGCGTTCGAAGGAAAAACAAACACAGAAATGGGCGCAAGGACCATCAGCACCAACAATGCCGAAAATAACTTAAGATGTTTGCTCATGTAAACCTCGTCATTCGTTCTTGTTTGCGTCTAGCTTACAGCATGGCTGTGAAAGATTCCCGAACATCCAACTGGACAAGGTGCCATCTAGGACGACAAATAACTGCACGCAATACCACAATGTAAACAAGAACTTCCCAGCAGGGTGAAACCAAGGACTCCTGGTCCCTACTCTTTGCCCAAAGAATGCCGACATCAGTTAGCTTTCAAACCAGATGTCAAAAAGGCAGGGGGCCCAGAGAGTCCCCTACAACTCGGAATTCTAACGAATCAATATTACTTTCGATGGACCCAAAGCAGTCAAACCAGAAATACGGTTTCCATAACCGTCACTATGCCAGAACAAATTTTCGCTCGGCGAATTGCCCCAGAAAAAGCCAATGTGGCTATCGTCCGCATATGGGTTGTAAGGATTGAAGAACACAATGTCCCCCTTACGAGCCAAACCACTGCGTAACAACTCATCAATAGAGTTGAAATAAGTCACGTTCGCGCACGTATCGATAGCGTAGCCGTACCAACGATACGCGTTTACGCAGCCGCCCCTTCCGGGACCTCCACTCCAAGGGGAATGGCTCTGCTCGGCGGCAATGGGAGCTAAATTCCCGCCCGCCTTCATATATGCATGCGATACAAATCCACCACAATTCATGCCCGTATAACCGTCCCAACGCGGATCACCCTTTGGGTACATGCACGTTTCCTGGCTGAGATGCGTGTCGTAGCGTGTTCCACGGTAATAGCCGTCGTTTTCGTGGCTCATAAGCCAATTGACCAGGCTGGACCTATTGACCCCCAAAACAGAACCAGACGTATTCAACCATGCACCACTTACATTGAAGTAATAGTCAACGCCATCGATTTTCAGCCACCCGTTAGCAAACATGGCGCCCGAAGGCTGGAACCAGTACCACGTACCGCCGTCATTAAGCCATCCAGTTTTCATCTTGAATGTGGAAGGGTCCATCCAATACCACGCACCGTTGACATATTGCCAACCAGACTTAAGGACACCATTGGAAGATGCGTAGTACCAAGTATTGCCACTTTCGTCAGAAGCGTCTTTCGACATAATCCAACCAGACGCCACGTTAACGACACCATTCGCATCCGCATAGAAAACCGCATCTCCAATATGAATCACACCTGGCAATGAAGACGAGTCGGTACGATCAGCGACTACAGGAGATCCATCAGATGAAGTAGGCAACGGCTCGCTCAGTGCTCCAGACGAATTCGCCCATGCTATACCATCGTTCAAGTTGATCCAGCACGAAGATGCCATTGCACCGGAATCATAAGAAAAATAGCGCTTGCTTCCTACCGCAAATTCACCAGTACGCATTGCGCCGGATACATCATCAAGGTAATACCAGGCGCTTCCGGACTTTATCCATCGCCCTCGTTGAATAGCTCCGTTTGATGCGGCGTAATACCAAGTACCATCAGCAAGTGCCCAGCCTGTTGCCATGGCACCTGAACTCGTAAGGAAATAGGTGGACGAGCCCACTTGCACAAAGCCCGTGAGCATAATATGGCTTCCTGGATCCAGGTAATACCAAGAATTCCCTAGAAGTAACCAGCCTCCATGCAGCAAGCCGTTAGAGTCAGCGTAATACCAGTTGTTGTCAATAAGTGCCCACTGGGTGGATAGCATAGCCCCTGAACTGTTAAAGATATAAGAGGTGCCATTACATTCTTTCAGCCCGGTGGCCATAGAACCGTCTGCAGGATCAAGCCAGTACCAACGACCCCCATCCGAGAGCCAACCCTTTACCAGGGCGCCAGAGCCGGAGAAATAGTGCCAAACGGAAGCATCAAGATGCCATCCGATAAGCATCGCACCAGAAGAAGAGAATCCATACGTGGCTCCCCCGATCTGCAGCATCGAGTCGTGGACCATCTTGCCTTCATCATCCAGCCAATACCAGTTGCTGTCGTCTGAAAGCCAGCCTTTTACCATGGCGCCAGAACCGGAAAAATAGCGCCAAGCAGAAGTGGAGCCCGTAGAATCTAGGTACCAGCCGACACGCATTGCACCCGAAGAGGAGAATCCATAAGTCGCACCCCCGACTTGAACCAATCCATCCTGAGCCATTCGGCCTTCGTCGTCGAACCAGTACCAGCTACCGTTTATATGCCTCCAAGAAGAAACAGCGATTGTTCCGTCGGACAAGCCCCAACGCCAAAAACCAGCCCCTTCTTCGGGTGATATCCACCCCTGATGCCAAATAATTTGATTCGAAACCTCAGAAGGGATCTCATTATCCATCTGAGAGTTCTGCTCGAAAGCGAAGGTCGATTCGCGCTGAACATCAACGCCTGACTCAACAGAAGCAATAGCAACGTTAGATGCGGGACCTTCGTCAGTGTTATTCAAATCAAGGGCGTATAACATCGAGGGCGAACCCAAAAGGAGCCCCAAAGAAACAAGGCCCGAAAAGACCAGCACCCCGAATGACCATTTCTTCATAGCAGCACAGTATCCAATCACGCAGTGGCCCCGTCACCTCAGGGCAACGGGGCCTCAATCAAAACTAGCTCAGTAATGTACTAGCCAATTTGCTGGCAGTTTTTGCACTCTCGTGAAGCGCCACGCCTCTGGGCCTCCTGGATAGAGATCTACGAATAGCCCTTTGCGTCCTTGCCAACGGTACGGCACTTATGCGTATGGTAAACATGGCTACCGCTCTTGTACCAAACTAAACCGTAGCCCGGAATCCACTTGCCGTCCTCGCCGACATAGTAGGAGCCAACCCAGGCATTCGTAGCCATGGCACCGGAAGACTGGAGGTAGTAGTCGCCGACCCAGGCGTCGTGAGCCATAGCGCCGGAACCGCTAAAGTAGTACCAGGCGCCGCCGACCTGACGCCAGCCGGTGGCCATCGCGCCGGAATCGTCGAACCAGTACCAAACTCCACCAACGTTAGCCCAAGAGTTAGAGGCCATAGCGCCCGAACCTCCGAGCCAATACCACGTGCCGCCATTGCTTAGCCAGCCGGTTGCCATGGCGCCCGAACCGCTCGCATAGTACCAAGAGCCGCCTGCCAAGAACCACCCAGTGGCCATTGTACCGGAGTCGCCGAACCAGTACCAGGAGCCGCCGAGGCTGCGCCAGCTGTTAGCGACCATGGCGCCCGAGCCGTCGAGGTAGAACCACGTACCGCCGATGTTGAGCCAGCCAGTGACCATCGCACCGGAGGCATTAGTGTAGTACCAGGTACCCGAATCGTTGATCCAGCCAGTCAGCATGACCCCAGATTCGTTGAAATAGTACCAAGCCCCGCCGAGATTATGCCAACCGGTCAATAGCTCACCGTCGGAGGTCGCATAGGACCACTTTCCGTAGATGGAGTCGTAGAACCAGCCACTATGCTGCATGCGGCCATCGGCGTTGGCACCAGGGGTGTTCAGGAAGTAATTCTTGCCGTCAATTTGAACTCGGCCGTATGCCATATCATGGCTTTCGGGGTAGAAGTAGTACTTGTCCCCACCGATAGACTGCCAGCCCGACACCGCGATCCCGTCAGCGCCAAAATAGTACCAGACAGCTTCGTATTCGTTATGCCACTGGTTCGTGACCATGGCGCCAGTTTCGGGATCGAAATAGCGAAGGTTGCCGTCCTCGCACCGAACGAGTCCAGTCTTCGGACGACCGTCGGAACACCATTCCGTAATCGGTCCACCGTCTCCGCCACCGCCAGCAATATCAGCAAATGAGGGCACCGGGGCAACCGTCATGCAGGCAGCGGCAAATGCAACAACTCCCAGCACTGTTAGTCCGCGCCATCTTTCTCGAAGGTTTTTCATACGACATCCTTTCTCCGAGATTTAAGGCTCTCTTAAGTTATTTTTAAACTATCAATTCAGTATTTCAACGGGAAATCGATAAAAGGTGTCTTTGTGACTGCAATTTAAATATGAGTCGCCACACCTCAACCGTTACGCTAAATAGCTTCTGAGTCAAACCGAGCACATAAGCGAACCAATTTAATTAATACGGCCACCTAAAAATCCTGACACACGTTTTCGATATGACAAGAGCCGCTTCAACGAGGAGTACTTGAACCCCACCGCTCTTGCAGCTCTTGAGGATACTTTGCCGGATCTTGGAATTACTTCGCTCTAAAGCGAGAAGTACTCACTGTCGGAGGATAGGTTTGGTCCGAGCCACGGATCGCCTCCCAAGAAGAACTCAGGCCAGCGCTGCATGAACAGCGCTTGCTCGCGCTTCCAGCGGCGCAGCTTTTCCTCGTTGGCCTCTTCCCTGCCGCGCGAGGTGAACTCGTAGCGGCACAGCTCGGCATAGGGCATTTGCCCTCCTCCAGCAAAACACTGTCACTAACTTAGCCCACCAACCTCGCCATTTGTTAAGCAACAAGTGCGAGCGGTAGGTATTGATCTACAACCGTTGGGGATTGAAAAAAAGCAGTAGCCGAAAACGTAATATCTTCCGATTGGCGCGGCATAAAAATAGAGGGCGTCCCATAAAGAGAAGCCCCCTTGCAAAACGGCCGAACCGCTTTTCGAAGTGGAAAATATTTTGCACCAGATGCCTAGGAATCGCAAGAAGGCATATCTTCAGCGTCACACAAATACCATGCGCCGATCACTTTCGACAAAAACGAGAAGGAGGAAGTTATGACCTCCGCACCTTTATAGTAGTTGATGTTGCGATTTGCCCTAGAAATAAACTTGGAAAGCGATTGTGCTTTGTGCTTAATAACGCCTTTAGACGACACCTCTTTGTGCAGATATAGCGTTGTGACAATCTGGCGTATTCGCTCATTGCTCATCCTTGCCTTACGCTGATAAGAGCCAACCCCATCTATTTTGCTCAATGCCTTCATAACACCGTTATTTGCCCTTCGGGCATTCTCACCCGAAGCAAGACCATTAAGAATGCAATTATTGTGAGCACACGCGTTGCGGAGATCTTTTGCCGCGCGAAGCAAATAAAACCTATCGCGAAGCTCATCATCGTCAAACCGTTTGGCGCAAAACAAAATGAATGAATTAAAGGCGCCAAAGGTAATAACTTCCAGAAAGGCCCAGACAGGCATATTAAAACCACTGTATTTTGCAAGAATGCCTGCAGAATAGGCACTCGACTCACAACGTGAAATCTCTTTTTTAACCCAGTTGGTCACATTCCCCTTGCTATCAAATGTATCCTGCTCGCTCAAATAGTCTTGAACGATTTCGTAACCGTCCTCGGCATGCTGCTCTATCCTGCCCAGCAAGTCAACTTTGCAGAAGTGCTCGATATCAAGAGTGAGTGAAATCATCTCGTTTCGAAGCAACATATCGATAATCGAAAGGTCAACAAGCATCTTGAAATCTAAGTTGACATATTCACCCTTGCGTTTTCCATCAGAAACCTTTGGAAATCCGGTGCGGTACGAGCGAAAGCGAAAGTAATTGTTGTTCTTCGTCAGATACTCGACCGCCTCTGCCTCGCTCATATAGCGGAAATGGACACCCTTGCTCTTAAGATGGGAGACTTGTTCCCAAGGAGTAAGCCAAGGCTTTTGATCGCACATATCTTGTTGACGAATAGGACTATTCATTGCGCTCTCCAGCGTATTTGATGAAATAACAGATTGATTTTATCCTAACTTTAAATACCTATTAAACAGCCGGACGCTCATGCAAATACATCATGGCGCGCCGCCGTCCATCTTGCCTTGAGCTCGTTACAACATTTGCATTAGCTTCCACAGAATTAGGAGGAGTATCCGGTAGCGCGCAGAGATTCAATACAGCATTCTTTCATTCCGCCAATCCGGACAATAACGGCTCGATGCCGAATAAAAAAACGATCTTCAAGCTCCCGACAGCGATCGCAGTATTCAATTGTGCCGACAAACAAAGATGATATTCCTGCGCCTAAAACCGCTAACAAAACCTCGTTCATCTGTTCATCCGTCAAAATGACTGCGTTTAGAGGGCAAATATAGAAAATAAAGGAGATAGCCGCAACGATGGATGACGCTATTACGATCGTTCTCGATAATCTCATGCTGTTTCACCCTTAGACAAGCGGACTGCACCTGAAATCCCGATAATCGCATCGGCACGTATAAGAAAAGCTAAGCGTAGGCTCCACGAATCAAACTCCAGCAATTTAGCAAAAACCCAACGTCCTCACAGCCCTTGAGCACCCTATGCTGGATTTCACGTCACCTCGCGCTAAAGCGAGAAGTACTCACTGTCGGAGGATAGGTTTGACCCGAGCCACAGATCGCCAACGAGGAAGAACTCTGGCCAGCGCTGCATGAACAGCGCTTGCTCGCGCTTCCAGCGGCGCAGCTTTTTCTCGTTGGCCTCTTCCCTGCCGCGCGAGGTGAACTCGTAGTGATACAGCTCGGCATAGGGCGTATAGATGGTTCGATAGCCCGCCTCCCACACGCGCAGACAAAAGTCCGCGTCGTTAAAGCCGACGGCGAATTCCTCGTCGTAGCCTCCGACCCGCTCAAATACGTCGCGTCGGACCATCTGACAGGCACCAGTTACGGCGCTAAAGTTACCGGGGCGCACAGCGCGGGCAAGATAGCCCTCGCGCTTTGCCGAGAAGTCCTGGTTGGCATGGGCAAGTGCGCCACGCACGCCAACCAAGATGCCGGCATGTTGCACCAGATGATCGGCAAAGTAGAGTTTGGCGCCCACCACGCCCGCATCGGGACGCTGCAGATACCCCATCATCTCTTCGATAAAGTCCGGACTTATGACCTCGGTATCGTTGTTGAGCAGCAGCAGATAGTCGCCCCTGGCATGCTCCACGCCAAAGTTAATGATCTTGGAGTAATTGAACTCACCCGGCCAGTACACAACGTGTGCGATGCCCTTACCTTCGGATGCAGCAGTCACGCGCTCTGGCAGGGTTTCGTAATACGCAAACGTCTCCGGGGCTTTGCTGTTGTTCTCCACCAAGACGATCTCGTAATTGGCATACGTTGCCTTCTGAGCGATCGACATCACGCAGGCATCGAGCGTCTCAACGTGATCCTTGGTGGGAATCACAATGCTCACCAGCGGCGCAGACTCCGGCAGCGCATAACGCATGTGATAGACAAACGGCGTCTCGGTCTCCTCGACCGTTCCGCAAATGCCCAGCGCGTTAAAGTGGCGCTGAAGCGCAAGGTGCCCGGCTTCAATAGCATACGGCTTACTATCAGCAGAGCCATCGGCGGTCGATCCCGGATGCACGCGCCAGTGATACAGCACATGCGCAACGTGCTCAAAGCGCGCGCCGGCTGCAAGGCAGCGGAGCGTCAGGTCGTAATCCTGGGCGCCCGCAACGTCTTCTGGGGACATACCAATGTGATCGATGAGCGCCTTCTCCACCATCAGGAAATGCGTCACGCAGTTATGGCTATAGAGCAGATCGACGTTGAGCCGCGTCTTAAAGACCGGCTGGCCCCACTCCCCCGTTTTCTGAAACATGTCCTCGTCGCAGAACAAGACCTGGGGGCGCTCGCCCTCGGCCGCCTTATTCAGCGCGGAAACATACTGGAATAACGCGTCCGGCTCCAGAATGTCGTCATGGTCCAGGAACGCGATGTAGTCGCCCGTCGCTTGCTCGATACCTGCGTTGGTGTTGACCACAATGCCGCCGTTGCCGGGCAGCCCGATGCGACGAACGCGCTCGTCGTGAGCACCTGCCGCAAGGTCGGCAACCGCGTCCCATTCGGGCGAGGCATCCATAAGGAGCAGTTCCCAGTTGTCATAGCTCTGGGCTAGCACCGAGTCCAGCAGCTCGCGCAGGTAGACCCGATCAGTCTTGTAGCACGGCACCACAATGCTCACGAGCGGTCTATAGGCAAAGGTCACCGAAGTGACACACTGGCACGCCAAATCGCCCGGCTTTGCGCGATGCTGCTCAAACCAACGTCGATAAGCTGCGTCGTCTGCACGCGCGTCCTTCATACGGTTCCAGCTGTCGTCGACCATGCCGTTGTACAGGCGACCATCCATGGCGCAAAACCCGCTCTGGATCTGCTCTGTGGGATCGCTCACAATCGCGACAAAATCTCGTATATCCTGAGGCATCTCAACGCTCAGAAACGTTTTATTGACGCAGCATCCGTCCTGCTGCGGCACATCGACCTGCGACTCAAACACATGCACGGTGGCATCAATCGCATTCATATGCGTATCGAAGATCTGGAACTCGGGTGCGCACTGGGGGTCTCCCGCCCAGGTAACCTCATAGCGCCACACCGCGCCGGCGTCTGCCGGCAAATAGCGAATGGCATCGATCTCGTAGCGACCGCAGCATTCGCCACGCTGCGCATCGCGGATAAGCGCGCACAGCGCAGGCTTTGCTTTGTAGTTAATCTTGGATTCCAGCTTGGCCACGCGGCTATCGAGACAAATGGAGCCCAGCCTTTGGCCATCGGATGCAAAAACAACATCCATCGACGAGCCATCCAAAAACGGAAGCACCAAGACAGCGAGCTCGCGCTCGTAATCGGAAACGGAAGGGCAAAGCGCCAGCACACAGCCATGATCGACCGGGAGCACCAGCGACGGCACACAAGAACCGCTCGTAGTCGCATGGGCAAACGCCTGAGAGCCCTCCCGCTCAATAAGCGCGGCGACATCCTGACCGGCAAAACGAAGCAGCACAAAAAGACGGCCCTGGCTGCGGCAAAGTGCCAAACGCTTGATACTCATCTACACTTCTCGCTTTCCCAGGGCGTTCGCTGCCATGCGTTTGCACGCGCCCAGGCGCCCAAACCTCAAGACGTCGTAATCGAACATGAGCTTTTTACATGCACGGGCATTGGGGGCCTTGCTGGTAAGCGCCGCACGCACCATAGCAGCAACAGAAGGAGCGCATTGTGCGAGCGCATCATCGCTGCCCACGGCAGAACCGGCAAGTGCCGTGGCAACGGCAGCAAACACCTTGCCGCAGTCCGAACCCAGCAACCTGAGCGCATCGTACAGCACCAGATCGCAGAGGAAGTACGCCAGGTCATCGGCATGTTGAGCATCGAGACCGTCGCGCTGCCAGTCAGCCAGCACCGCGGAGTAAATCTTCACGTGCTCCAGCAGGCGCGTCTCGTCGTCATAGCGCATGGTGTCCATGAGCGAGCCCTTGCGCGCCACACGGTAATCGTACAGCTTGTTCGAGATAAGCGCGGTCTTGTGCGAACGACCGTACACGGCAAAATCGAAGACCTGGTCCTCGCCATATTTAACGGTTTCGTCGAACACGATCCCGTAACCCAGCAAAAACTCACGCTTGCAGGCGGTGCGCCATGCAAAGGGGCGAGATGCTTCCTTAAACAGCAAGTCAGAGCTATAGCCTTCAAACGACACATCGCGCGGGCTCAGAACATAGTTAAGCCACGGATACCCCGCCTCCAGCGGATACGGATTCGCGCCAAAGGTCAAAACGTCGCAGTCCTCGCGCTCAAAGGTATCGACGATCACGCGGCATGCATCGGGCGTAAAGCGGTCGTCGGAATCCAAAAACGCGACGATAGACGCCGTGGACGCAGCGATGCCTGCATTACGTGCACTCGACAGGCCGCCGTTCTCCTTATCAACCAGCCTAAAGCGCGCGTCCTTTTCGCAATAGGCAGCCGCAATATCGCGCGAACCGTCCGGCGAGCCATCGTTGACCAGCACGCCCTCCCAATCGGGCATATCCTGCGCAAGCAGGGAGTCCAGGCACCAGGCCAGGCACTCCTCCACCTTATAGATGGGAACGACAACGGAAATCTTAGGGGTAGCCATAATCACGTGCTCCTACTGCGCCGCCGGCACGTCGTCGGGATGCGGGTTATTGCCGTAGGTGCGCTGATACGTCAGCACGCGCCAGACCAGCGGCAGGCCGCCGATCTTCAAGTAATGCTTAAACGTATTGAGCTTGCCCGGCTTCTTAAAGTCAAAGCGCGAATCGATATAGGCGCGGGGCGACTTGACCATCAGGCGCAAGTCGGTCTCGCCACGCGGATCAAACAGCGACAGATCAAAGCGACCGGCATCCCAGTCGGCCTTGAGCTCGGGCGAGGCCTTCTGCCAAAACTGCTCGCGCAGTTCATCGACCAGGCGCTCATCATTCCAACGGTACGTATCGACCTTCATGCGCATTAAAATTCCCTGAAGCTGAGCCTTGAGCTCGGGACGATCGTCCAAAAAGCGCTGCATTTCGACATACTCGTCGCACACGCAAAACACCTTGTTGGGCGAATTAACGGAGCTCTTCTCGTTATCCTGGCGATAGCACAAAATGGGGTCCGTAATAAACGCGGCACGCTCGGCGCAAGCCCAAACCTTAAAGTTAAAGCCTGCGTCCTGATACGAGGCACCCGGCGTGGGAAGGAACCGAATCTGATTGTCGTTGAGGAACTCGCGCCGATAGATAGCCGACCAAATGGAAGGTTTGCGGTAGAAGATGCCCGGGCGATCGACGGGGCGATACGCGGCGCCCGTCATATGCTCGTCGATAATTCCAAACAGCTCACGGCGCTCGCTGGGCGTGGACCAATACAGGTAAAAGTCGCCCTTAACGACATCGGCATGCTCAGCATCGGCCTTGGCGACCAGCTTTTGGAGCGAATCCTCAAACATAAAGTCGTCGGACTCAAGGATGCCCACGTACTCGCCGCGCGCCATCTCCAGGCCGCGGTTCATCGAGTCGCCGTAGCCGCTGTTGGCCTTGTCGATCATCTTTACACGGGGGTCGCGCTCCATGTACTCGCGGATGATATCTGGCGAACTATCGGTAGAACCGTCGTTGATGCAGATGATCTCGATGTCCTTGAGCGTCTGCGCCACGGCGGAATCGAGGCACTCGCGCAGGTAGCGCTCAACATTGCAGATGGGAACAAGCAGCGAAACTTTAGGGGTATCAGAGTTCTGCAAGAGAACCTCCTGTTGAATAGCGTGTAACAGGGTTATTTTAGCAGCCGAGTTGCGGCGGGCGGCAGCGCTTGGAATTAGAGAAAGCGCTCCAGGCAGGCTTTAAGACCGCGAGTCGAAAGATAGAACAGCGTGGCATCTGCCATCGAAAAGCCCGAGGTCGTCGCAACGAACTTGTGGGCAACACGGCAAACAGCGCCCTTGGCAGGCATATCTGCCCAGTCCGTTCCCAAAAACGTCGCGAGGTCCATGTTGACGCGAGCCGCCACGCGATGGAAGTCATCGGCATCCAAGCGCGCCAGGTCGAACACAATTAGGTCCAAAAACCAAGTTATCAGCTCGCCGGGACACAGGTCCAAAAGACCGTAGGCCGCCCAGCCCTCCAAGACCTCCTCGAGCATCCTCATGTGGGCGTCAAGCTTTTTGGCACGAGCCTCGGCACTGTTGAACTCGTGCGTCGCCGATTCGCTCTCCATCACGTAGTGGTAGAACTTGTCCGGCATGACGACGGTCTTACGGGCAAGCGCATAAGCCGCAAATTGGAAGACGACGTCCTCGCCCAAAGCCAAACCGGGGGCGAAGCGAATGCCTTCGCGATTGAGCAGCTCGCACGAAAAAGCCGCACGGCAGGCATAGGGCTGCGCATTCGAATGGAACAGCAGTTGGGGATCACGGGCGCCGAAGGTACCAGCTTTGGGGCTCATGAGTTGCTGGACGCGCTTGGGGGCAGCATCGGCAGGTTCACAGACGCCGCCAAAAACGGCGGCCTCGGCATCTGCAGACTCCATGGAATGCAGCACGTGCTCGACCGTCCGGGCATCGATGTAATCGTCGGCGTCCACAAAAAAGACGGTCTCGCCCTCGGCGACATCGATACCGGCATTTCGAGCACACGAGACGCCCGCGTTTTCCTGGTCAATCACCAGTACGCGATCGTCGGCCTGCGCGATCTGGCGCAACACGTTCAACGAATCATCAGTCGAACCGTCGTTGACGCAGACAACCTGAATCGAGCGCTCGGACTGGGCCAACAGCGAATCGAGGCATCGCTGAATGGAGCGCGCAGAGTTGTAAACGGGGACGACAATGGTAGCTTTAGGACACGAGGCCTCTCCCATGTCGACCTACCCCCTCAGCGATTCGATGAGGAAGGCAGCGACCACGCCTGGGCCTCCAACCGAGGCGTAATACTTAGCACGCCCCAAGGCACCATCCGTCGCGAAACTCGGATGCTCGTCAACCCAGCCCTCAGGATCTTTGAGGATGGCAGCGAGATTTGCGCGCTTCCACGGCTTGAGGTCGTCAAGCGAAAAGTCCCCGGCGTCCAAGGCCGCTTGGAACTCCTTGGCCATCTGAACCAGGAACTCCTTATAGAACTTAGGCGCCAGGCGCACGTAGTTCCACATGTACGAATCGTACTTAATGAGCTGATTGAACTTGAGCATGCGCGCGACATCGCCGCTTGCGTGGCCGCGGGCATAATCCTCTCGAATCCAACGCTCAATCTCGGCATACTCGGTATTGACGCAAAAGACCTTAGCCGAAGAATTGACCGAGGAATTCTCGTTGTCCTGGCGATACGACAACACGGCATCATGCAGGTAAACAGCCTTATCGGCACACGCGATAACCTTAAAGGCGAATGACGTGTCCTGAAAGGATGCCCCTGGAGTCGGCAAGAACTTGATGCCGTTGCGCTCAAGAAAATCGCGACGGTACACGGCCGACCAAATCGACGGCTTTTGCTTAAAGAACTGCGTCGTGTCGCTCGGGTGCACCGGCTTGTCGCAGTCCTTGGCCTTAAACATCTCGTGCAGCGAACGGCGCTCCTCGGGCTTAGACCAGTAGAAATCAAAGTTCGCCTTCGCAAAGTCGGCATTATTGCTATCGGCGGCCGAGACAAGCTTTTCGAGTGCGTCGGGCGCCATAAAGTCATCGGACTCCAAGATGCCAACGTACTTGCCACGCGCCATCTCCAGGCCGTGGTTCATCGAGTCGCCGTAGCCGCTGTTGGCCTTGTCGATCATCTTGACGCGCCCATCGCGCTCCATATACTCGCGGATAATCGCCGGCGAGTTGTCGGTCGACCCGTCGTTAATGCAGATGATCTCAATATCCTTGAGCGTCTGCGCCAGGGCGGAATCGAGGCACTCGCGCAGGTAGCGCTGAACATTGTAAATGGGAATAAGCAGCGACAGAACAGGGCTGCCAGAGGCGTTAGTAGACAAATGTGCTCCTTAGGAAATACCTGTCGTTTCATGGTATCAAAGGGTCAGCGCGCCAGCAGGCGTTTATATAATCTATGGAGCCTCTTGCGGGCAAAGCAGCCCCACGTCATGCGGCGGGCCCATGGCAGGTTCCTGCGTTTTATTCAAAGCTTGCCGCTAAGGTGCGCCGAGCCTTTACAATAGGACAGTCCCAAGGACGTATTCGATAGCTTCCGTGCAGCGCTCGCCCGCCGCGCGTGAAAGGATATATTGCCCCATGCCTTCAACCCTTCCCGCCCCCATCGATAAGCTCGCCATCGTCGTCGTTACGTACAAGCGCCAGGAACTCCTGGCAAATTTGTTCGACTCCATGACCGAGCTCACGGCAACGCCCTGGCGCATCGTGATTGTCGATAACGAGAATTCGCGCGAGACCGAGGCCATGTGCACCGCATTCAACGAGCGCCTGGCCAACCTGTGGGGCATCGACACCGAGCAGCCTGACGCGCAGGGCGGCACCGACCGTGTCATCTACGCCCCGCAGCTCGAAAACGGCGGCGGTGCGGGCGGCTTCTCCGCCGGCACTAAATGCGCCTACGACCTGGGCGCCCAGTGGTTCTGGGTGATGGACGACGACGTGCTCGTCATCCCCGAAGGCATCGAGCGTCTTGCCAAGTGGACCGACCGCTACGATGTCATCCAGGGTTCGCGCCTAGACTTTGACGGCGGCGCCTTCTTTTGGCAATACCAACTCATCCTTTCGCTCGGCATTCCCAACCCAGTCGCCAAGTGGGACTTGGGTCCAGAGGGTTATCGCGCCATGAACCAGCTGTGCTTTGAGGGCGGCATGTTCTCGCGCCGCGTGGTCGACAAGATTGGCCTGCCCGACGCGCGCTTCTTTATCTACGGCGACGATGCCTGCTACGGCTACGTAGCCAGCCAGCACTTCCCCGCCGCCGTGGTCGCCGACGTGGTGCTCAAGCGCGCCCGCGCCGTCTCCAACTGGGATATCGCCGGCAAGCGCCAGCTCAACTCCACGAGCGACACCAACCGCTACTACATCATGCGCAACCGCGGTTATCTGGCCCGCTACATGCAGATCTATGGCGACTATCACCCCATGCTGTTCCGTCTGGGCAACGCCGCGACCTTCTGCAAGGAGTTCATTCGCCTGGCCGCCGTTGACAAGTGCTTTAAGACCGGTATTCCGGCGCTGCGCCGTGGCATGAAAGACGCCCGCAAGATCATCAAGGATCCCAACTGGAAGCCCATGCCGCCCATGAAGGACGCGGAACAGTAAAGGGCTTTCGCCCGCCGCTACAGACGTTGGCACACCACGGACGCACGCCGCCCATCAAAACCGAACCCCCAGCGCATGCGACCCACGCCGGGGCGCGGCACACGGATATCGTCGATGCCGTCGCGCTCTATGTCGAGTAGCGACTGCACGGCCAGCAATTCCAACCCCAGCGCATCCACATCGGGGTCATACATCATATTGATCGTTATAAGCGGGCGCTCGTCCAGCATGCCAATCGTGTCTGCTACGTCGAGCACAGTGCCCGTAGGGAAAACCTGGATGTCCCAGCGACTCGCGCCACACTTTCGCCTCGAGGCAGGATTGGCATAGCCCGGCAAGCCAAAGCAGAGCCCCTGCAAGAGCAGATGATATGGCAGCGGCGTATCTGGGTCGGTCTCACCGATTCCCGCATCCCCCAGGATGCGACTTAGCGCCCGCCTCACGGTATCCTCGTTCCCACGGCACAGCCCGTCGCGAAACGCATCGACGTCTCGAATGTCTTCGGCAGCGCACTCAAACCACTCAACAATCACTAGACGCAAGGCCTGGCGAAGCTCGTTATTGGGCAATCGCAAAGCACGGAGCCGATCGCCATGCTCTGGCTCCTCAGTCATATCCGTCGTGAGAAAACCGGACAGATACAGCGCTGTCCACATGCCATCGTCAGGCGAGACATCTGGCTCTGCAGTGCCCAAACAAAGCGGGACCTCAGCACACCCATGGGCCTCGAGCAAATCAAACAAGACCGAAAGGCGGTCGAGATTCCACCCGGCAACTACCCTACTCAGGCAATCCGCATACCCATACAGATCGGCGCGCACAGGCGCCGTGCAACCTCGGTCCAGAAAACCGATCACACGCGCTGGACTCGAGCAATAGGCCCTACCAAACCGATATCCCTCGAGCCATTCACGCGCATCATCAAGGTATTCCTCGCGCCCAGCATGATTCAACAGAGCCTGGACCTCGGCATCCGAAAAGCCGAACCAACGGTCACACCACGTCGAAAGCGGCGTCGACAGACAATACGAACAACTGCGCGAAGAAAGCGCCGCTTCGGCAGGACCGGGACACTCCCCCATCAGACACGTCAGCCGCAACGAATCGCGCGCAGTGGCAATGGCGTCGAACAGCACGCGATCGAATAGCCCTGCCGGATCGGCGTCGGAAGCGTCCCTCGCGCTCGCACGGCGAGACCACGCCGCATCGTACCCATCAACGAGCAATACAACCTGCTCATCGCAGGCCATCTCCAGCAGCTCAATGAGCACACCGAGCACCGAGTCAACCTCGTCCGCGCTCGCCACGCCACGCGCAACACGTTCGATGTGACGCACCTTATCTCGAGCTAAATCAGGAGCCTCCAAGAGCGCCAACAAGCGAGCGCACTCGCCCGAAAGGGCATCGCGCACGACGTCGGCAATAGCGGCACCACGCCTCGCAGCGCCAGAAAAGTCCAGCGATATCACCGGATAGCAAGCATATTCATCCCGATAGCGCCCACCGTCTGCATCCCAAATCTGAGCATTGGCAAACAAACGCTGATCAGCGCGACCAACCGCTGGACGCTCCAGAAAAGCCCTGAGCGTCGACAAGTTCATGCTTTTGCCAAAACCCTCGGGTCGACAGCACACCACAACGGACGCGTCGCAGTCCAACACATCGGCAATAAACATGGTCTTGTCGACCAGCGTGCAGCAACCAAGAGCCTCCGCATAGTCGTGCATGCCAATGGGCAAAGCCGCATCGTCGGCACAGCCGATCAAACGCACGCCAAAGCCAGCAGCACAATCAACATTTGCCTGTTCAGACACCAAAACGTTCCCCCTAAATCGCAGCACGATGCCAATTGTAATGACCGCATCGCATGTACCGATGTCGCCGCGCAAACATATCGGGCAACGGTAGTAACAAGAGGTGTGAGGGGGCACAATTAATCGTTGCACAACAAAACGGGGCCCGATACATTCGCACCGGACCCCGTCCCGACTATTTAGTTATCTGGCAACTGAGAGCCTACTCCCCCGAGTCGTCCTCCCCAGAAGCCTTCTTCTGCTGATCGAGCTTATGCTTACCACTTACGATAGACGTAGCGCCCAGCGTGGCCAAGCTCGCGCTGGCAAGGCTCGCCATAACGATAAGGTCGCCCGTCTTGGGCATGTTACCGCCCGAAGTCTTAGTCGTTGTAGTGGTGGTTGTAGTGGTCACCGTCTTGGAGTCATTTTGCTCTTGGTTCTGGTTGTCGGTGTTGCCCTTACTGCTGTCCTCGCCCTGCTGCTTTCCGTCCTCGGTCTTGTCCTTGTTCTTGTCCTTCTCCTCAGATTCAGACTTCTTGTCCTCGTCCTTCTTCTGAGCGGACTTGTCGTCCTTCTCATCAGAGCTAGAACCCTTATCGGATTCAACCTTCTCGGAAGCCTTATCCTTGGAGTCGCCCTTTGCGGCTTCGGTCTTTTCCGTGGAAGCCTGATCAGAGTTGTCCTTGTTCTGGGCCGAGCCGTTATTGACGCCAGCCATCAGCGAAGAACCCAGCGTAGAACCAAGCTGCTCGGAGAAAGAAGGCTTCTTGTCCGGCGAAGCAACGGGAGCGTCCGGCGCCTTATTCGAGTCGTCCTTGGAAGCATCGGAATCAGGGGTTGCGTCAGAGCCAGAGCCGTTGTTAGAGCCGGTGTCAACGGACGAATCGCTCGAGCCGGTGGATGAGTTAGAGGTGTCAGCGTCGGTCGAACCAGAAGCGTCGCTGTCCGTATTGCCGGCAGAGCTTGAAGACGAATCGCCCGCAGCAGAGCCGTTCGAATTGGAGCCGTTCGAGGTAGAGCCGTCGTTGGTAGTGCCACCAGCAGAGCCATTACCGTCAGCATCGGTCGAGGGCGCATCCATCCTGTCATCGTTGGCATCGTCACTCGAGTCGTCATTCGAATCAGGTGTCGGCGAGGGCGCCGGTGTAGGCTCGGGCTGCACGGGCGTCGCAGCGGCAGCGGCCTCGTCCTCGGCGATATAAGCCAAGCAGTCCTTCAGCTCATTCTTATAACGGTTCTTCCAGCCCTCATGATACTGGGGCTGGCTCGAATACTTGGTGGCGACATTGTTGACCACGCTATTGGAGAGCGCCGTCACAAACTCACGGTCAGTCATATCATTAGAAAGATTCGCCCAGCGGAAGAAGTCCCTGCAGCCACCGGTGCCGCACATGTTGGTAATGCTCCACACCATGCCCTTGACGCAATCGGCACGGCCCGAAATATCAATACCAAGGCCGCTCTTGAGCCACGCCTCGGTCACCGCATAGTACGAGTTGTACGCATAGGCATCTTGAAGTGCTGAGAACTCAACAGGATCGGTGTTGTACGCACCTTGGAAGGCATCCTGAGCGATACGGCCCAACTCGGTGAGCTGGCCGTTCTCGTACATGGCATTGCTCGTGTTGGAAATCTCGCTGCCGCGATCAATCGCATCCTTGAGCATGCTGTATTTTTCAGGGTTGTAGTTGTAGGCCTGCTTCATAAACGGGATGAGCGACCAACGGCGGTCGAACTGGTAATAGCCCAGCGCGTTATAACCGTCGCCATACGAAAAGCCCTGGTTATAGTTGCCATGGCTCTCATATTTGGTGAAATACTTCATCTCGGGAGTCACGTTGACAAACGAGACACCCTGGACCGACCTCAGCACGCCCGAGAAAGACTGCTGGGTGTAGAGACCCTTATCGATATCGGTGGCATCCGAGGCAACGCCTGGCGTGGGCTCCTCGGCAGCGGCGGGTGCCGGCGCGGAAACGGCGCCAAACGAAAGCGCCAGCGTCAGGCCCGCGACAATCGCAGAATGCTTGGGCTGCATAAGATCCTCCTTGCATTGGTGTAGTTAAAGTTCAGTTTGCAAAGATAAAAATAAGTATTGCAGCTCGCCCGTTGTTGCACAACAACCCCTCGGTAAACGGCAACAACCCTCCGCGAAATCTTAAGGAATTAAACAAACTGGTCGTCGGGCGCCATCAGAAGCTCGCCGTATCGCTCCATCAGCCCGTCCCTCAACTGACAGAAAGCGGGAATATAGACGTTCAAGATGCGCTGAATCAAATCTTGAGCGAGCTTGTTGTCATAGATATGGACGTTCGTATTGCGGTCTCTGAGCATATCTAGCCAGGCCGCCTCATCAATAAAGTCATAGAATCGGTACGACTCCTTCAAGATGGCACGAGGAGACCCCGACGCGGCAAGCGTGGCACCCTCATACTCGAGCAGACGCTTAAGGAGCTTCCAGCTCAGTTCAAATTGAAGATTGAACTTATTAATCAATCCACTCTGAACAAAATCATTGTTGAGATCCTGATTGGGCGCATCCTCAAGATTCGCCAAGGCACTGGCAAAGTTCTCATATTTTTTCATACAGAATCACACCATCCCTGGCAATTTCATCGAGCAATTGCTGCGACAAGGACTCGTCGAGATTGACGACATCTACATCTAAAAGAGTATCAAGACGCTCCTCGATCAAATATGAGAAACGGCCGAAATCCCGACAACCTGCTACGGCGATGTCAATATCGCTCTTGGGTAAGTTGTCGCCTCGAGCACGAGAACCAAACAGCACAACCTTCTCGGCGTCACATTCCCGAGCAAAAACTTCGATTTGTTTGCACACCTTGTCGAGAGATGCCATTTGCAGCCCTACAGCTTAATGTCAAAGTTGATTTCGGGAACGGCGGCCAGGTCGGCCAACGTCACGCCGTCGACGTACTTTTCGATCACGTCGTCCAGGCCGCGCCAGAACTTGACGGTCGAGCACAAATCGCTACGGGTGCAGCTGTTGTCGATGCCATCGCACGCCACCGGAGCCGTGCTGCCCTCGACGGCGCGCAGGATGTCGCCGGCACGCACCTCGGCTGGATCCTTGGCCATCATGTAGCCACCGCCCTTGCCGCGCACGCTCTTAAGCAGGCCCGCCTTCATAAGCGGACGAACCAGCTGCTCCAAATACTTTTGTGAGATATGCTCGCGGTCGGCAACCTCGCGCAGGGCAATCTTGCCCTCGGCGTCGCCCAGCGCCGCGATATAGATCATCAGCCGGAGGGCATAGCGGCCCTTGGAAGAAATGAGCATACCTACCCTCCCATCGCATCTGGGACAATATAACCAGCTTTGTTTGTCCCAAATCTTAAGTAAATGAGACAAACACAACAGGTTATTTTGTCCCAGAATTTGAAAAGTCGAGTGGATTAGTCGGGTTTTCCCTTGACTAACGCCGAACCCATAGTAACTTTATTCCGAGAAGATTCCTAGGGTTTAGTACGCCTATGAGTACACCATATACAGAGAGGGACAGCATGAGCGCAAATCCGCTGCTTTCCATCGAAGGTCTGACCGCCTCCGTGGACGAGAAGACCATCCTCCACAACGTCAACCTCAACGTCGCCGCCGGCGAGACCCACGTGCTGATGGGACCCAACGGCGCCGGCAAGTCCACCCTCGGCCACCTGATCATGGGCGACCCCATCTACACGGTCAACGACGGCCGCATCGTCTTTGATGGCCAGGACATCACCGAGCTCACCACCGACAAGCGCTCGCGCGCCGGCCTGTTCCTGAGCTTCCAGGCCCCGGTCGAGATTCCGGGCGTGCCGCTGTCGAGCTTTTTGCGCGCCAGCATCGCCGGCCGCCCCGGCCTGGAGATGAAGGGTAAGGAGTTCCGCCGCCGCGTGAAGGAGCTCGCGGCCGAGCTCAACATGGATACCGCCTATCTCAACCGCGAGCTGGGCGTGGGCTTCTCGGGCGGCGAGAAGAAGAAGGTCGAGATGCTCCAGCTTTTGCTGTTGCAGCCCAAGCTCGCCATCCTGGACGAAACCGACTCCGGCCTGGACGTCGACGCCCTTTCCACCGTCAGCCATGGCATGGACGCCTACCGCAAGAGCTGCGACGGCTCCATGCTCATCATCACGCACAACACGCGCATCCTGGAGCACCTGGATGTCGACCGCGTCCACGTTATGGTCAAGGGCCACATCGTGCGCGAGGACGACGCCTCGCTGATCCCCTGGATCGACAAGAACGGCTTTGAGACCTTCGAGCGCGAGGCCGCCGAGCAGCGCGCCCAGGCCGAGGCCGCCGCTGCCGAGCAGCAGGCGTAAAGGGGCAACGCAATGACCAAGAACCGCACCGAGGTCGCGGACATCGACCGCAGCCTCTACGACTTCACCTATGGCGAGGAGGGATTCGAGCGCCTCGACGCCGGCATCACGCCCGACATCGTGCGCGAGATCAGCGCCAAGAAGGACGAGCCGCAGTGGATGCTCGACCTGCGCCTCAAGTCCCTCGAGATCTTCAACCGCTTCCCCGACCCGACGTGGGGTCCCTCCATCGAGGGCCTGGACATGGACAACATCGTCACCTACGTCAAGCCCAACACCGACCAAAAGCACGACTGGGAGTCGGTGCCCGACGACATCAAGAACACCTTTGAGCGCCTGGGCATCCCCGAGGCCGAGCGCAGCTACCTGGCGGGCGTTGGCGCGCAGTACGACTCCGAGCTGGTCTACCACAACATGCAGGACACGGCGTCCAAGATGGGCATCGTCTACTCCGGCATCGAGGAGGCCCTGCACGATCCGCAGTGGGAGCCGCTCATCCACGAGAAGTTTATGACGCTCATCCCGCCCACCGACCACAAGTTTGCGGCCCTGCACGGCGCCGTGTGGTCGGGCGGCTCTTTTGTCTACGTGCCCAAGGGCACCAAGCTCGATTTTCCGCTGCAGAGCTACTTCCGCCTCAACGCCAAGGGCGCCGGCCAGTTTGAGCACACGCTCATCATTGTCGAAGACGACGCCGACCTGCACTTTATCGAGGGCTGCTCCGCGCCCAAGTACAACGTGGCCAACCTCCACGCCGGCGCCGTCGAACTCTTTGTGGGCAAGCGTGCGCACCTGCGCTACTCGACCATCGAAAACTGGTCCAAGAACATGTACAACCTCAACACCAAGCGTGCGCGCGTGGACGAGGACGGCGACATCGAGTGGATCAGTGGCTCCTTCGGCAGCCACGTGGGCTACCTCTACCCCATGAGCGTGCTCAATGGCCGCCGCGCCCGCTCGAGCTTTACCGGCATCACCTTTGCCGGCGCCGGTCAGAACCTCGACACCGGCTGCAAGGTCGTGCTCAACGCGCCCGAGACCTCGGCAACGGTCGAGACCAAGGGCATCTCCAAGAGCGGCGGCATCCAGACGTTCCGCAGCTCCATCGTGGCCACGCCCAAGGCCGAGGGCTCCAAGGCAACCGTGAGCTGCCAGTCACTGATGCTCGACGACCAGAGCCGCTCCGACACTATCCCCGCCATGGACATCCGCGCCAAGAACGTCGACATCGGCCACGAGGCCACCATCGGCCGCATCGGCGACGACAAGGTGTTCTACCTGATGAGCCGCGGCATCTCGGAGGAAGAGGCCCGCACCATGATCGTCAACGGCTTTGCCAACCCGGTCTCCAAGGAGTTGCCGCTGGAGTACGCCGTCGAGATGAACAACCTGATCAAGCTCGAGATGGAAGGAGCGATCGGATAATGAATCAGACCACGAACACCGCTGCTACCACCCTTGAGCAGGTCAATGCGATGCCGGCTGCCACATGGGGCTGGCTGAAGATGAATCAGACCAAGCTCGAGCTCTCTGACGAGCTTGCTGCCGCTCCCGCCGAGACCATTGAGGTTGAGGGCTTGGACGAGCAGTTTGCTGGCGTGGCAGACGCGTTCGACGCCGCCATGGACGCCATGGCCGAGCGCTTCCCCGAGCGGCGCGCCTCCGCCCCCGGCGACGCCGCCGACCGCGCCCGCATCACGCCCGAGACCGAGCTTGACGTGCCCGCCACCTCTGTCTACCAGGCCGGTGCCATCAAGCTCGAGGAGGAGCTCTCCCCTGCTGAAGCCTTCGAGACCGGCATGGGCGAGGCTGCCTACGCCTACTTGGCCGAGCACGCCACCAAGCGCATCGTCATCGATGTGCCCGCATACAAGCACGCCACGGTTACCGTGCGCGTGAGCGGTGTCGATGCAGCCGCGGCCATCGCCGCCATCGACGTCGTCGCCCGTCCCCAGTCGACGTTCGATCTGCTTATTGCCCTGGACTCCCCCGTTGCCGGCCAAGGCGTCGTGGGATCCGTGCTACGCGTGTGCGCCCATGAGTACGCCACCGTCAACGTGACCTGCACGCAGACGCTCGACGATAGCTGGATCGCGCTCGACGACACCGGCCTGTTCCTGGACGAGGGCGCGCGCGTCAACGTGCAGCACACCGTCCTGGGTGCCGGCGCCAGCGCCACCGGCCTTGCCGGCGACCTGCTGGGCGATACCGCCAAGGTCACCATCGATACTGACTACCTGGGCGCCCGCGAGCAGGTGCGCGACTTTAACTACGAGCTGCGCCACCGCGGTCGCAAGACCGAGTGCGAGATCGACGCCAACGGCGTGCTGACCGGCACGTCCAAGAAGGTCTACCGCGGCACCATCGACCTCGTGCACGGTTGCAAGGGTGCAACCGGCACCGAGCGCGAGACGGTGCTTTTGGCCAACAAGGGCGTCGACAACAAGACCGTTCCCGTCATTCTCTGCGACGAGGACGACGTCGCCGGCAACCACGGAGCCACCATCGGCCACGTCCGCGACGAGCAGCTGTTCTATCTCGCCTGCCGCGGCCTTGACCAAAAAGCCGCCGAGGACCTGTTCATCCGCGCCAAGCTGGAGGACGCCGCGCTTTCCGCGACCGACGAGCGCACCCGCGCCGCCGTCGTCCGCTTGGGCAACAACCTGATCGACAACTTTGAAGAGGAGCTCGCATGATCGACACCGAGCACGTTAAATGCGATACCTGCACTGCCCCCGAGCCCATGGAGCTCGACGCCAGCGACGAGGCTTCGCGCGGCTGGCCCACCGTAGACATCGAGACCAACCCCTACAAGGCGCAGTTCCCGCTCTTCCAGCAGCACCCCGAGATCGCCTTCCTCGATAGCGCCGCCACCGCGCAGCGCCCTGCCTGTGTGCTCGACGCCGAGCGCGACTTCTATCAGCGCATGAACGCCAACCCCCTGCGCGGCCTGTACTCGCTGTCCGTCGAGGCAACCGACGCCATCGCGAAGGTCCGCCAGCAGATCGCCGACCTCATCGGCGCCTCACAGGCCAACGAGGTCGTCTTCACCCGCAACACGAGCGAGTCGCTCAACCTGGTCGCCAAGAGCTTTGCACCCACGGTGCTCGAGCCCGGTGACGAGGTCGTCATCACCATCATGGAGCACCACTCCAACCTGATTCCGTGGCAGCAGGTCTGCCGCGAGACCGGCGCCAAGCTCGTCTACCTCTACCCCACCAAGACCGGTCAACTCACCACCGAGGAGGTTCTGTCCAAGGTGGGCCCCAAGACCAAAATCTTGGCCGTGGGTCAGGTGTCTAACGTGCTGGGCGTCGAGAACCCGGTCAAGAATCTCGGCAAGCTCGTGCACAAGTACGGCGGCTATCTGGTCGTCGACGGCGCGCAGTCGCTGCCGCACATGCCGGTCGATGTGGCCGATCTGGGCGCCGATTTCTTTGCCTTTAGCGCGCACAAGGCCATGGGCCCCATGGGCATCGGCGTGCTGTGGGGCAAGATGGACCTGCTCAACGCCATGCCGCCCATGCTCACCGGCGGCGAAATGATCGACTCTGTCACCGAGCAGGAAGCCGTCTGGGCGCCCGTCCCCGAGAAGTTCGAGGCCGGCACGCAGGACGCCGCCGGCATCTTCGCCACGGGCGCCGCCCTTGATTACCTGGTCAACACGGTGGGTTACGAGAACATCCAGGCCCGCGAGCAGGCACTCGTCCACTACCTGATGGGCGAGCTCATGCAGCTCGACTTTGTCCAGATCATCGGCTCCATCTATTGGGACAACCACCACGGCGTTGTAAGCTTTAACGTCAAGGGCATCCACCCGCACGACGTCGCGAGCATCATGGACATGGACGGCGTCTGCATTCGCGCCGGCCACCACTGTGCACAGCCGCTGCTCACCTGGCTGGGCGTCGAGAACCTCGCCTGCTGCCGCGCCAGCGTGGCCTTCTACAACGACAAGGCCGACATCGACAAGTTCATCGCCGGCCTACATCACGTTTGGAGCACGTTCAATGGGTAATCTGTACACCTCCACCACATTTATGGAGCACAACTCGCACCCCGACTATAAGTACGAGATGGATGCTCCCACGCACGAGCACGACGGCATCAACCCCAGCTGCGGCGACGAGCTCACCTTGCAGCTGCGCGTCGAGAACGGCGTGATCGAGGAGGCCTCCTTTACCGGCCACGGCTGCGCCATCAGTCAGGCCAGTGCCGACATCATGGCCGACCTCATCACCGGCGAGACCGTCGAGGAAGCTCACCGCCTGGCAGAGCTCTTCCTCGCCATGATCCGCGGCGAGCAGCTCTCCGAGGAGGACCTGGAAGACCTGGACGAGGCCGCCCAGCTCCAGGACATCTCGCACATGCCCGCCCGCGTCAAATGCGCCGAGCTCGCCTGGCGCACCCTCGACGGCATGCTCGAGGGGCAAAATAATCAGTAGTATTTATCCCAAATCTTAAGAATTTCGTTGGCCGAATCGCTTGACTAAGAGCGGTTCGGCCATTTTTCTTTTCTGCCTTTATTTCGATCCCTCGACCTGCGCGTCCACCTGAGCATAAGCGCGCACGATACGAGAGACGGTACTTTTGCCAATCCCGGTATACCGCTCAATCTGGCGCACCGTAAAGCCGGCATTGTTCAATCCAACAATAACGGTATCGCGCTGCGCCGGCGGTTCAGTTTTAACCCCATTGAGCGGAACCCCGAGGCTCTTCGCCAACTTGTCGGCAAAGGCGTGGCGTTCCCACTCTGTATCTTTCATATCGCACAGCGCCGGCTCGCTGCCGTCGGGCGTCGAAAGCGAATAGGCAATAAAGCCCTCGGCAGAACCAAAAAGTTCAAGCACGCAAGAAGGATCAGAAAATCCCCTCGCGGCATCGGCCGCATCACAGTCGTAAGAGCGTAGATGTTCCGCAAAGCTGCTCCAGGGATAACGCTCAATGAGACCGATGCCCGCCTCCTGCGGATCGGCGTGTACGGAGCGAATAGCCTCCATCACCTGCCAGTCGGTATCGAGCGAGCGCCGGTCAAAACGGTTCTGGAACAGATGCCCTGTGCGCCCCGTGCGTTTATTGAACCGCCGCGCGTACGTCAAAAGCAACCGGTGCATCGCCGCGCTCATCCTGTCCTCGTAATCTGTAAGCACCAAATGCACGTGATTGCCCATAAGGCACCAGGCGATAACCGTCACACCCTCCTCGCAGCAGCACTCGCGCATCAGCTCCAAAAACTCCCACCGGTCTTCATCGCCCTTAAAGATGAGCTGCCTGCCCGTACCGCGGGCACAGACATGGTAAAAGCCGGTAACCGTTCTCCAAACGCGCTGCATGGCGCTCCCTTCGCCGGGATCTGCTTGCCATCCAATACAGCACGATTGAAGCGTGCCATCAAAACATTCACGCAAAACAATACACTCGCGCGGCCAAAGGCAGAAATCAGGCGGCGAACGGCACCGTTGCAACAGGTCAACCCCCGCAATGCTTACAAGAGCTGACCAATAGCTTGCCCAAGACGGACCCCCTCTACGGAAGTTCGCGACCACAGAACATAGAGTTAAACCGTTTCAATTAAAACTTCCGGACTTCTCGCTACGAAAACTGAGCCGTTCGCCGAATATTCCGTGCATTTCGCGGTATTATAGGGGCTGCATGTCATGTCCCTTTCGAAGGGTCGCCCGGCAATCGCCAGCCACGACCCCCAGACGGGACGCCAACACGATAGAGAGGAGAGGCATGCAGTACTCACAGGAAGTGGAGAACATGTGCCCCGTTGCCAAGGGTGCATACCACGGCCCCGCACCCATCCCCGAGGAGGGCAAGTGGGTCCAGGCTAAGGAGATTACCGACATCTCCGGTCTTACGCACGGTGTGGGTTGGTGCGCACCTCAGCAGGGCGCCTGCAAGCTCACGCTGAACGTCAAGGACGGCATCATCGAGGAGGCCCTCGTTGAGACCATCGGCTGCTCGGGCATGACCCACTCTGCCGCCATGGCTTCCGAGATCCTTCCCGGTAAGACCATCCTCGAGGCCCTCAACACCGACCTCGTCTGCGACGCCATCAACGTTGCTATGCGCGAGATCTTCCTGCAGATCGTTTACGGCCGCAGCCAGACCGCGTTCTCCGAGGGCGGCCTGCCCGTGGGCGCCTCCCTCGACGACCTCGGCAAGGGCCTTCGCTCCCAGGTCGGCACCATGTTCGGCACCAAGGCCAAGGGCGCCCGTTACCTCGAGCTCGCTCAGGGCTACGTCACCCGCATGGCTCTCAACGACAAGAACGAGATCATCGCGTTCGAGTTCCTGAACCTCGGTAAGTTCACCGACGCCGTCAAGGCCGGCAAGACCCCCGAGGAGGCCATCGCTGGCGCTATGGGCCACTATGGTCAGTGGGAGAACGCTGCCAAGTACATCGACCCGCGCACCGACGAGGAGACTCACTCCGTCGCCAGCGTGTTCCCGGTTCACGAGTAGAAAGGGAGGGAAATAACTATGACTGTTACGTTCGAAGGTTACGAGCGCCGCGCTGACAAGATCAACAAGTGCCTCGCCGACAACGGCATCGCCTCCCTCGAGGAAGCTCTGCAGATCTGCACCGACAAGGGCTTCAACCCGCGTGAGATCGTCAACAACACCCAGTCCATCGCCTTCCAGAACGCCGAGTGGGCCTACACCCTCGGTTGCGCTCTCGCTGTCAAGCGTGGCGCCAAGTCCGCTTCTGAGGCTGCCGCCATCATCGGCGAGGGCATCCAGGCCTTCACCGTTCCCGGCTCCGTCGCCGAGGACCGCAAGGTCGGTCTGGGCCACGGCAACCTGGGCGCTATGCTGCTCTCCGACGACACCGAGTGCTTCGCCTTCCTGGCCGGTCACGAGTCCTTCGCTGCCGCTGAGGGTGCTATCGGCCTGGCTCTGAACGCCAACAAGGCTCGCAAGAAGCCGCTGCACGTCATCCTCAACGGTCTGGGCAAGGACGCTGCTCAGATCATCGCCCGCATCAACGGCTTCACCTACGTGAAGACCCAGTTCGACTACTTCACGGGCGAGCTCAAGGTCGTCGAGACCATCCCCTACTCCGATGGTCCCCGCGCCGCCGTCAACTGCTACGGCGCCGACGACGTCCGCGAGGGCGTTGCCATCATGTGGCACGAGAACGTCGACATCTCGATCACCGGTAACTCCACCAACCCCACGCGCTTCCAGCACCCCGTCGCTGGCACCTACAAGAAGGAGCGCCTCGAGGCTGGCAAGAAGTACTTCTCCGTCGCTTCTGGTGGCGGCACTGGCCGTACCCTGCACCCGGACAACATGGGCGCCGGCCCTGCCTCTTACGGCATGACCGACACCATGGGCCGCATGCACTCCGACGCCCAGTTCGCCGGTTCTTCCTCCGTGCCTGCGCACGTCGACATGATGGGTCTCATCGGCATGGGCAACAACCCCATGGTCGGTGCCACCGTCGCCTGCGCTGTCGCCGTCGAAGAGGCCCTCAAGGCCTAATCGCGCCCGCGCGATGCTCAGATAGTTGAGCTTTGGAGCCGCTACCCACCCGGGTAGCGGCTCTTTTTGTTTGCGCTGGCGCAGGGTATCTAATGCCGATATATCAGCTGGGGCGAAATACGAGATGTGAAGAGATGGAGCGTCAGAGCGTCCATGACGCCCACCTGCCATATTTGCCCTTTACCGATTTGACGGGTCTTTGCGGCCCCATTGCCGATCACCCGTGCGACAATGCGCCGGACGAGAAAGGAATCCGATGGAATCGACTGATGTACTGGTAATTGGATCTGGCATTGCGGGCCTTTGTGCCGCCATCGAAGCGGCACGCACGGGTGCAACCGTCACTGTGGCAAGCGCCGGCAAGACCATGAGTGGATCGAGCTTCTTCCCGGGTACCTGGGGCCTCGGCCTCATCGGTCCCGTCGACGAAGACGACGAGCAGGACCTCATCGACACCATCCAGACCGTCGGCGGCGGTGTCGCCGACCCCGAACTCGTCCAAACGTTCGTCCACGGCATTCCCCAAGCGATTGACTGGCTCGAGCAAGACCTGGGCGTTGAGCTCCAGCGTCCGCAAAGCGCCAAGAGTGCTCAACAAAAGCAATTTATCCCCTGCTTTGACCACAAGACGCGCATGTGGCGCGGCCTCACCCGCAAGCCCCTTGAGGACGCTCTGACGACCTGGATCGAGTCGCTCGGCATTCGCCTGCTCCCCCGCCATGAGCTTATCGACCTTGTTGAGGACACGAACGGCAGAATAACCGGAACCGTACTCTACGACCTTACCGAAAATCGAATCGTGCCCTTTGCTGCCAAGGCCACGATCATCGCAGCCGGTGGCACAGGCGGCCTGTTCGAGCGCAGCCTTACGTCGGCTGATGTGCTCAGCTCCTCGCAGGCCATCGCACTGGCGCACGGCGCAACACTTACTAATATAGAGTTCATGCAGATGATGCCCGGCTTCATCGAGCCCAGGCGTAACTTGGTCTTCAACGAGAAAACCTGGCGCTACGTGCATGTAGACCAGCCGGTAGATATTGCCGACGACAAGCTGAACGACCTGCTCGAGCAGCGCTCTGGATATGGTCCCTTCACGTCACGCTTGGCCTCCCGCGCTATCGATCTCGTCATCGATCAGGCAGGTGTCGAAGGCCTGGCACTCCACTACGACTTCCCCCGCGAGGATGTCCCAGAGTTTGTGCAGACCTTTGCCACCTGGCTGCAAGACGAGCACGGCATCGCGCCGACCGACGAGATGCGCGTTGCGATGTATGCCCACGCCGCTAACGGCGGCATCAAGATCGATAAGACCGCGCACACGGGCGTTGAGGGCCTCTACGCTTGCGGCGAGGCGACAGGCGGCATGCACGGCGCCGACCGCATTGGTGGCTTGTCAAGCGCCAACGGCATCGTGTTCGGGCGCGTCGCGGGCGCATCGGCAGCCCTTGCAGCGCAGAAGGAGCCTGAGGCAGCCCTGAAGGCGGATATCACCCTCCCCCAGTACGGCATTGCCACAACAGATGCCGAACGCCTGACACACAGCCTTAGGCACACGATGAGCACCTATTGCATGATCAACAGGACCGAAACAGGCCTATCCGAGGCCCTGCAACAGCTTGAAAGCCTGCAAGACGAAGCCACGGCTCTAAATAAGCCACATGCCAACGACAGCGAAATCGCTGCCCTCGCCCGCCTGCAATCGCAGATTCGACTAGCACAGGAAATGGTCAAAGCCATGCGCAAGCGAACCGAAAGTCTCGGGTCGCACTATCGAGCGGATTAAACCGGACACCTATCTAAAGCAGAACACAACCAATCGATATCCATGGGCCCCGTGAGCTCGAAGCAGCACGGGGCCCATTCGTGTCCGCACGACAGCGTATCCTTATTCTGAATACAGAGCGGGCAAAGCCCGCATAGAAAATAGACCAGCGAGGAGGAGATATGGACAGTAGAGATATCGAGAAGTGGCGTATCGAACTTGATAGCTACGCCAATGTGGAAGACGGCGTTGAGTATTGGCTCGCACGCGATTTAATGGAACCCATGGGGTACACTCGATGGGAGAACTTCGCCGAAGTTGTTAAGAGGGCAAAAGTCTCATGCGAAACAAACAAAACTCCAGTTGATTCCCATTTTCGTGACACCACGAAAATGGTAACTGCCGGTGTCGCCGCTCGCGCGGTTAAAGACTACAAACTTACGCGCTATGCATGCTATTTAATCGCGCAGAACGGAGATTCAAACAAGCCAGAGATCGCGCTCGCCCAGGCATACTTTGCCGTGCAGACGCGCCGCCAAGAGCTCATAGAGCAGCGCTTCGCAGAGATTCAGCGCTTGCAGGCGCGTCACTCGCTATCCGATTCAGAGAAACAGCTCTCGGGTATTGCGTTCAAACGCGGCGTGGACTCCAAAGGATTCGCGATCATCAAGTCGAAGGGCGATGAGGCGTTATTCGGCGGCAGAAGCACGGCGGAAATGAAGCAGCAGCTCGGCGTACCCAAGAGCGCGGCATTGGCGGACAGGTTAGCCGATGTCCTCATCAAAGCAAAGGACCTTACGAACTCGATGACGGCCTTCAACGCCGAGGAACACGACCTGTACGGCCTGGACCAGATCAAGCAAGAGCACGTCGAGAACAACACAAGCGTGCGTGGCAGCCTCATCGACCGCGGAATTGTCCCCGAGAACCTACCGCCTGCCGAGGATACAAAAAAGCTCGAGCGTCGCGTGAAGACAGACGAGAAGAAACTCAAGGAGGGTACTGACGGTTTTACCGATCCCCAGGGTAGGCTCGATCTGTGAAAGCGGCTGTGCCCTTTCGGGTTCGACCCCATGCGAGGTCAACAAAAAAGCGACCAGCCTGAGCCAGTCGCTTTAACGATCTTTGGGTGGGCCGTCAGGGGGTCAGCCTGCTGCGCAGGCGGTCGCTGCGGCGCTTTGCGCCTTGCGCGCTGCGCTGGCAAATGCTTACGCATTTCCTCAGCTCCGCGCCCCAACGGGTTCGACCCCATGCGAGGTTAACAAAAAAAGCGATCAGCCTAAGCCAGTCGCTTTAACATGCTTTGGTGGGCCGTCAGGGGGTCGAACCCTGGACCTTGGGATTAAGAGTCCCCTGCTCTACCAACTGAGCTAACGACCCAAAGCTAAAGTCCGTTGTGACGGACTTTAGAGGAGATATCGTGTGGTGGGCCGTCAGGGGGTCGAACCCTGGACCTTGGGATTAAGAGTCCCCTGCTCTACCAACTGAGCTAACGACCCGATATCAACACGAAGCAAGAACTGGGGTGGGTAAAGGGACTCGAACCCTCGACCTACGGGACCACAACCCGTCGCTCTAGCCAACTGAGCTACACCCACCGTGTCCTGTGCGCTTCGCGCTCGACTATTATTGCAAGGAACGCCACGCGATGCAAGCCCCAATTTTCAAGAATTTTGAAAAGAGTTTTTCGAGACCATTTCGAGCAAATCCCACCGGTTTCATAGGAGTAAACTTGCCCCACTGCAAATCCTCGAAAGGACCGTCATGAAAGAACTCTCCAACCGCACGGCAAGATTTACCGATTCGGTCATCCGCCGCATGACACGCATCTCCAATAAGTACGGCGCTGTCAATCTCTCGCAGGGCTTCCCTGACTTCGATCCCCCGGCGCAGCTGCTCAACAGCCTGAGCACCATCGCCGCCGATCCCAAGCCGCTCTATCACCAGTACTCCATCACCTGGGGCTCCCAGGCCATGCGCGAGGCGCTCGCCGCCAAACAGGAGCACTTTATGGGCATGCCGGTGAACCCCAACGAGAATATCGTAGTCACCTGCGGCTCTACCGAGGCCATGATGGCCGCCATGATGACGGTCACCAACCCCGGCGACAAGGTCGTCATCTTCTCGCCGTTCTACGAGAACTACGGCGCCGACACGATCCTTTCGGGTGCCGAGCCCATCTACGTGCCGCTCAACCCGCCCACATTCGACTTTGACCGCGAGACACTCGAGGCGGCCTTCCGCGACAACGACCCCAAGGCCATCGTCCTGTGCAACCCTTCCAACCCCTGCGGCAAGGTCTTTACACGCGATGAGCTCACCTTTATCGCCGACCTCTGCAAAAAGTACGACACCTACTGCATCACCGACGAGGTCTACGAGCACATCGTCTACGCACCCCACGAGCACGTCTATATGGCCACGCTGCCCGGCATGTTTGAGCGCACCATCAGCTGCAGCTCGCTGTCCAAGACCTACTCCATCACCGGCTGGCGTCTGGGCTACACTATCGCCCCTGCCGAAATCACCGAGCGCATCAAAAAGGTCCACGACTTCCTCACCGTGGGCGCCGCCGCTCCCCTGCAGGAAGCCGTCGTCACCGCCCTCAAATTCGACGGCAGCTATTACGATGAGGTCCTCGACCTCTACACCGCCAAGCGCGACCTGTTCTGCCAGGGACTCGACAGCATCGGTCTTGAGCATAACGTGCCGCAGGGCGCCTACTACGTCATGATGGACATCTCTGAGTTTGGCTATGACAGCGACCTCGAATTCTGCGAGGACCTCGCGTCTAAGGTGGGTGTGGGCGCCGTGCCCGGCTCGAGCTTCTTCCGCGAGCCCGTCAACCACCTGATTCGTTTCCACTTTGCCAAGCGAGACGAGACGCTTAACGCGGCGCTGGAGAACCTCAAGTCGCTACGTGATAAAATCAAGCTGCGCGGGTAAGGACGGCCCGGCAACTAAAGTAACCAAAGAAGCCCCGCACCGCCCGCCGCGTTGCGAGGCTTCTTTCTATAGCGCTTTCTTAAATGGTTTAGAGCTCTATACTTTAGTCACGGAGCAACTCGTCCCAGAGAAAGGAATACTATGGCAGAGCAGCAGCTTATCGGAGCGCTCGAGACCGGCGGCACCAAGATGGTCTGCGCCACGGGCTATGCGGACGGTACGGTCCTGGAGCGTGAGCAGATCGCGACCACGACCCCGCAGGAGACCGTCGAGGCCGTCAACGCGTGGTTTGCCGACAAGGGCATCGCCGCGCTGGGCATCGGCGCCTTTGGCCCCACCGCAGTCAACCCTGCCTCGCCCCAATACGGCAAGATCCTGGAGACGCCCAAAACGGCATGGCGCTACTTTGACCTGCTGGGCACTATCCAAAACGAGCTCAATATCCCCTGCGGCTACGATACCGACGTCAACGTCGCCTGCCTAGGCGAGGTCACGTTTGGTTGCGCCCAGGGCCTCACTGACGTTGTGTATCTGACCATCGGCACCGGTGTGGGCGCTGGTGTGCTCTCGGGCGGCCAGCTCGTGCACGGCATGATGCATCCCGAGGCTGGCCACATCCTGGTCACGCGTGACCCGCGCGACACCATCGGCGAGCACAGCGCCTGCCCCTTCCACGACAACTGCCTAGAGGGCCTCATCGCCGGCCCCGGCGTTAAAAAGCGCTGGGATGGCAAGAGCGCCGGAGACATGGCCGATGACCCGGAGGCCATGGACCTGCTCGCCGGCTATCTGGCACAGGCGCTCATGACCTACACGCTGTGCTACGCGCCGCAAAAGATCATCATCGGCGGCGGCGTGGCCGACCACACCCCCATCGTGCCGCTCGCACGCAAAAAGTGCGCCGAGATGCTCAACGGCTATATCGTCACGCCCGAGGTCAACGACATCGATAGCTACATCGTCAACAACAGCCTCGAGGGCAAGCAGGGCATCATGGGTTGCCTTGCCCTGGGCGCACAGGCGCTTCAATAGCAGAGGCACCAACAGGGCGTGGCGCGCTCGGCAAATCCAACCTACGGAACGACGCCACCACGCCCCATATAAGCCCTCAAATAAAAAAGGCCGCCTAGGACCAAACAATACGTCCTAGGCGGCTTTTTTGGCGTACATCAGCGACCGTAAGAGATATCGGAGCACAACGCCCGTTGCCGCTCCACAGCAGTCGATCATCACATCGGTGATCATGCCGGCGCGTCCCGGCACAAAGAGCTGAATCGTCTCGTCGATCGAGGGAATCAGCAGCAGGAACACCGCCGTGGGCAGCAGCACGTCAAAGGTGCGCCGGCCCTCAAGATCAAAGGCGTGCGTTGCCAGGATGCCGAGCACCATATACTCGGTAAAATGCGCGCACTTGCGAACAACAAAGTTGGTCACCCATGCATATGGAAGTCCCACGCCGTGCAGGAAACCGCGGATAGTTTCCATGACCGTTAGACTCAGCGAGCCCGACCCCGAGCCGGGAACCAGCGAATTGCCCCAGATCAAGAGCGCCATCAGGCAGGTCACGACCGCCCATTTTCGATTGATCTTAACCATGCAGAAGTTATGCCTCCGCGCGGAGCGGCGCAAAGCTGGCGGTACCGCCCTCGATAACGCTCAGATAGGCACGGCCCGTACGCTTGGCGGTAGAGGACTGCAGGCGCTCGATCTCTTCCTCGAGGATCTGATTGACGCGCTCGTGACGACGATTTTCCATAATGCCGGCGGCAATAGCCTCGGCCCGCTCGATGCTCTCGCGCGAGATACGGGCGGTATCCTCGGGGAGCACAGCGCTGTGACGGCCGACATAGGCGGGGGCAGCAGACTGAGGGGCAGCGACGGGAGCGGGCGCTACAACAGGAGCGGGCTCGTCAATCTCATCCAGAATCGCGGTGGCGGCGGCCCACATGTCCTCGTGGCCCGAATAATCGGCCATGGGGACATCGACCTCGAGCGAGGCGTCCGGAAGGTCGCCGGTGTCGATGCGATCTTGGGCATCAATCGATGCGGTGATGGCTGCAGGCTCATCGAGGTCATCGAGATCGATGTCCGCGGCACCGGAGATGATAGGCATGCTGGCGAGGTTTACATTGTACGGCGCAGCCTCAGCCGCCTGCTGCTGGGCAGGAGCGCCCCACAGCGAGCTTTCGGCGGCACGGCGGGCGGCAACGGCCTCCTCGTCCGCGGCCATGGCTTCATCAACGTACGAATTGTCGGCAGAAGCGTTCGCGTCCGCCGAGGTAGCGCTGTAGGCGTTATTGGCTGCCGCGTTGGCGACGAGTGCCACGAAAGCCGCCGTGCTGCCCGCAGGGGCGGCCTGGGAGCCAGACACGGCGCGTGCCGCGGCGGCGATGTCGTCGCGATTGAAGGAGCCGGTCTGCCCGCCGTTGGTGAGCTCGTCGATGGCGACTTGATAGACGTCGCGCGAGTGTGCAGGGTCGCAGCTCACTGGCGAATCGTCGTCGAGCATACTGTCGATCATGGACCAAGCCTCGTCCTCGTCCATAGCATCTGCGGCTCGAGCGATGGTAGGGACACCATCATCGGCATGACGGCGCTGGAACGCACCGGTCAGGCCGGAAAGGAATGCCGAGGTAGACTGCTCCGCCTGAGCCTGAGAAGCAGAAGCCGCAGCGTAAGGAGTCGCATCCTGCTGCTGAGCTGGAATCGAGGCGGTCTTGAACTCGCTTTGATGCTGATTGAGATTGGCGGCACCGCCCATGGCATCGGGCTGGAACAGACGCTCTTCACGCTGCGCACGATACTCGGAGATACCCAGCGAGGCGGCATAGATACCCACGCCCGCCACCGCGCCCACGGCGAAGGGAACCGCACCCGCCACGACCGTCTCGTTCACAGACGAAAACGGCAGCGTCGCGGCATACATAACCACGGGAGCGGCAAGGCCGATCCCGCACGAAAGTCCGGCAAGGACTGCTCGTTGTGTTGCATCAGAAGAAGCCATGAGCTCTCCCCATCTTCCAGCACCCAAATCGCAACATTCAGTTGGCTGCGCGAGAGAAGATGAAGCGGGGCTATGCCCCAAAGCAACGGTATATGGTTCGTTTCATCTGCGTTATCCGTCGCGAAGCTTAAAAGCTATTATGCGAAACCGCCCTGTCGATTGCAAGCGACGATGTCGGATTGAAACGGGAAACCTGCTGCTTGCCAGTCTTATGGTCAAAAATAAGCGCGGAGCGGCGATATAGAAAAGGGCCGAGGCTCAAAGCCCCGACCCTTTATTGCATTGATGACTATCGCTGCGTGTGGATGACAACCTAGAACGTCTGCTCGTAGTCGCTGTGCTTTTTGGCCGAACGCACCAGGAACTCCTGGTTGGTGTTGGTGCCCTTAAGACCCTTGATAAACGACGCAGCTGCGCGCTCGGTGTTGTTCATGCCGGCAAGAATGCGACGCAGGCCAAAGACAAACGGACGCATCTGCTCGTCAACCAACAGGTCCTCGTTACGCGTACCGGAGGCAACGGGGTCGATAGCCGGGAAGATGCGGCGGTCGGCCAGGTCGCGGTCGAGCTTGAGCTCCATGTTGCCGGTGCCCTTGAACTCCTCAAAGATGACCTCGTCCATCTTGGAGCCGGTGTCGATGAGGGCAGAGGCCAGGATGGTGAGCGAGCCACCGTTCTCGATATTGCGGGCTGCGCCCAGGAAGCGCTTGGGCGGATACAGTGCCGCCGAATCGACGCCGCCTGAAAGGATGCGGCCTGAGGCGGGCGCCGCCAAGTTGTAGGCGCGGGCAAGACGCGTGATGGAGTCGAGCACCACCACGACATCGCCGCCCAGCTCCACGATGCGCTTGGCGCGCTCGATGACGAGCTCTGCCACACGAGTGTGGTTGTCGGCGGGCATATCGAAGGTCGACGCCACAACCTCGCCCTTGATGGAACGCTGCATATCGGTAACCTCTTCGGGGCGCTCGTCGACGAGCAGGCAGATGAGGTGCACCTCGGGGTTGTTAATCGAGATAGACTGGCAGATCTTCTTGAGGATTGTGGTCTTGCCGGCCTTGGGCGGGGACACGATCAAGCCACGCTGACCCTTGCCGATCGGCGACACGATGTCGATGGCGCGACCGGTAATGGAGTCCTTGCCATGCTCCATGCGCAGCGGCTCGTTGGGATAGACCGGGGTGAGGTCACCGAACTTGGGGCGGTTGCGAATCTGCTCGGGGTCTAGACCGTTGACGGTCGTGATTTTGGCGAGGCCGGCGCGCTTGTCGCCGCCGCGCGAAGGACGAAGCGAGCCCTCGATGACGTCGCCCGTGCGCAGACGCGCGGAGCGGATGAGGTAGGCGGGCACGAAGGCGTCGTCGTTGGACTTCATGTAGCCATGGGCATGGATGATACCGGAGCTGTCCGGACGAATCTGCAGGATGCCCTTGATGTCGCGGAAGCCCTCGGCCTTCGCGGCGGTGACGTAGATCTCCTCGACGAGCTCGGCTTTCTTCTTGCCGGTCGTCTCAATCTCGAACTCCTTGGCCTTCTCGCGCAGCTCGGCGACCTTCATGGCCGCGAGCTCCTCGCGCGAAAGCGTGGGCTCGGTGGGAGCGGCATTACGCTCCTTGTTGCGCTGCTTGCGATCGCGCTGGCGGTTGCGGCGGTCGTTGTTGCGCTCGTCCTTGCGCTCGTTGCGCTCGTCGTTGCGCTTGTGCTGGCGACGGTTGGGGCGAGCGCCGTCTTCGGCCTCGGCGGGCGCGGCGCCATCGGTTGCGGCGGCATCGGCGTTAGCCGCAGTATCATCGCTGGCCTCGGCCTTGGAATCGCCCTGCAGCTCGGCCTCGGCCCGCTGCTCGGACGCCTTGGCCTTAGCGGACTTCTTACGACCGCGCTTGGGCTTCTCGGACGCAGACTGTTCGACGTCTTGGGGCTCGGCGGCATCAGTCGATGCATCGGCGGTCGTCTCGGCGGAATCCTCGGACGCACCCTTCTTGGCAGCCTTGGCCTTGGACGTGCGCTTAGCAGCAGTACGATGGCTGCGACCGGGACGGACATCGGCGAGCTCGACATCGGCGGGAGCGGCCTCGGAAGTCGTAGCATCCTGGACGGGCGCGTCGGCAACGGTTGCAGACTCGGCGGTCGTCGCAGCATCCCGAGCGGCGGCGGCTGCGGCTGCGGCCTTCTCGGCCTCGACGAAGGCCTTGGGCTTGCGACCGCGACGGTGCGGGCGCAAAGCCGGATCGACAACGGGAACTTCGCTGGCCTCGACAGACGCAGCGGGCTCAACAGGCGATGTGCCCTCCCCTGCCACGGAACGGACCGAAGCCTCAGTGAGCTCGGGGGTTACCTGATCGGCAACCTGCTCGGCCTTAGCAGCCGTGCGACGGCGTGTGCGCGGTACCGGCTTCTCGGTCGGCTGGTCGGCGACAGGGGTCTCGGTGGCGGCAGGTGTCTCGGGCACAGACGGAGCTGCAAGCTCGGTCAGAGCCGCGGCCTCACGCTCGGCAGCACGACGGCGGGCGCGCACCACCTGAGCCTCGCTAATCTGAGCCAACGCACGTGCCTGCGCGACCTCATCGGAAATCGGCGCCGAGGAGTCAGCTGCAACGGTGCGCTTGGCGCGCGTCGTGCGCGTGGTACGGCGCTTGGGCTTGGTGACCTCCTCGCCGTCTGTGGCAGGCTTGGCCGTGCGGCGCGTGCGCTTGGGCTTTGCCGGAACAGCCTCCTCACCAGTTGCAGGCACGGCCTTCTCAGCCGTTGCAGGCGTAGGCGTCGAAGCAGCCTTAGGCGTCTCAGGAGCCGAGGCATGCGCGGGCGCCGCGACCTGGTCCGACGCAACCGGTGCAGCGGGAGCGGCTTGCGTCGTCATTATTTCGTTTTCTTGCTGTTGATCAGACACAGTGTTTGCTCAACTTTCTTTTCAAGCCCTGTGATCACATGCTCCCTGCATAAACCTTCAGGGCGGCTAAACAGTCTAGTTCCGTTCAAAACGACGGACATCATTGATCTGTATCGAGATGATTGCGTCATATACGCAGCGTTAGTGTAACACAACCGCAACCACCTGTAACTTAGTCATTGGGAACGCTCTTAAACGACTAGTTAAAGGGGCACTCTTTGGTTTAACACCCACAAATCTGACTGCCTCCGCCAAAACTATGGCGGTTTACTACGATGAATCGCTCAACCGCGACCACTCCGAAACTTGTTGAACTAAAACCGCAGGTAGATGCCTTGCACTTTTTTGCGAAAAGCCGGCGTGGTTGGAATTTCTCATTTCATCGTAGTAAACCGGCATAGTTTCGTATTTCCAGCAGTTCCAAATTCGTCAATACGTCGGCGTTTGCAAAAAGCCCGACCTCCGTGGGAGATCGGGCTTTCAAGGCTCAGTTAAACCAAACTTGCGCGGTCAAATGACTCGCAGATTACATCTGCTCGGGCGCGGAAACGCCAACGAGGGTGAGCACCAGGGCGAGCGTCACGCGGACGGCGTCGCAAGCGGCCAGACGGGCGCGCGAAAGCTCGGGGTCGACGGGACGGCCCTCGCTCGGCAGAACCTGGCAGGCAGCATAGAAGCTGTGGAAGTCGCCGGCGAGTTCCTCAGCAAAGTGCGTCAGACGGAACGGGGCGCGGTCGCGAGCGCAGCTGGCGATGAGGTCGGTGAGCTCGTTGAGCTTGCGCGAAAGGGCGAGCTCGGTCGGGTCGGTCAGCAGCGAGTAATCGACGTTCTCACCGATGGCCTTGGCGGCGACGGCCTTCATGCCCATCTCGTCAGCCTGCTCGGGCGTAACGTCAGCGGCACGGCGCAGGATGGAGCACACGCGGGCGTGAGCGTACTGCACGTAGTACACCGGGTTGGAGTTGTCGCGCTTCTTAACGGCCTCGATATCGAAGTCGACCATCTGGTTGGAGCTCTTGGAGATGAGCGTGTAGCGAGCGGCATCGGAGCCGACCTCGTCGACGAGCTCCTGCAGGGTCACCATGGTGCCCTTGCGCTTGGACATACGGACGGGCTTGCCGTTACGCAGCAGGTTGACGAGCTGGCCCAGCAGAACCTCAAACTTGCCGGGATAGCCAAGAGCGTCGCAGACGCAGCGGACGCGCTCGATGTAGCCGTGGTGGTCGGCGCCCCAGATGTCGATGACGTGGTCGACGCGCTGGAACTTATCCCAGTGATAGGCGACGTCGGAGGCGAAGTAGGTGTACTCGCCGTCGGACTTGATCAGAACGCGGTCCTTGTCATCGCCCAGGTCGGTGGAGCGGAACCACAGGGCGCCGTCCTTAGTGTAGAGGTAGCCCATCTTGTCGAGCTTCTCAAAAGCGCGGTCGACGGCGGAGGTGCCGGCGGTCTCGCCCTCGGTGTCCTTCACATACAGCGAGCGCTCGGAGAACCAACGATCGAAGTCGCAATTGACGGCGTGGCAGAGGTCGCGCATGTTGTCGACCATCTTTACATAGCCGCGCTCGCGGAAGCTCTCCATGCGCTTCTGCGGATCGGCGTTGACCCACTTATCGCCGTCGGTGCGCCAGAACTCGGCGGCCTCGTCGATGATGTAGTCGCCGCCGTAGGAGTCCTTGCCCAGAGTCTCGGCAAAGTTGTCCTGGTACGGATGGGTCTCGGGGTGCTCGTCGTTCTCGTCGGCAACAAAGGCGTCGCGGTCTGCGATCAGCAGCTTGTGAGCCTCGTCGATATCCACACCCTGCTTGGCGATGATGTCGGCAAGCTGCATATAGCGCGTGCTGATGGAGTTGCCGAAGGTGTTCATCTGAGAGCCGTGGTCGTTGATGTAGAACTCACGCTGGATGTCGTAACCGGCGTGGTCCATAACGCGGCAGAGCGAGTCGCCCAGCGCGGCCCAGCGGCCGTGGCCGATGTGCATGGGGCCGACTGGGTTGGCGGAAACGAACTCAACCTGGGTCTTCAGGCCACCACCGACGTTGGACTTAGCGAAGTCCATACCCTTCTCGCGAGCCTCGCCAAAGATGGCATTCTTGACGGCAACGGAGAGGTAGAAGTTGATGAAGCCGGGGCCTGCGATCTCGACCTTCTCGATCGCGGGGTCCTCGGGCATATGGGCAACGATGGCCTCGGCGATCTTGCGCGGGGCGCAGTGGGCCAGCTTGGCGGACTTCAGGGCCATGGTAGAGGTCCACTCGCCATGAGAAGTGTCAGCCGGTCGCTCGATAGCGCAATCGTCAAGTTCAAATGCGGAAAGGTCGCCGGCCTCCTGGGCCGCAGCAAGCGCAGCGCGTACCAGCTCTTCAATCTTCTCGGGCATAGATCCTCCTTGTGTTAAAGCCCCCGAGCTCTTGGTCACTCGTAGGGCAAAAGCCAGAGTTTGTAGCACTCTATCACAAGCGACGGGCACTGTCGCAGGGTAAAGCCAATAGATATTGCATATGCACAAAAATGACTACAGCTTGTATGGAGTCACTCAAAGATGCCGGTCTGCCTGCAGATTATGCAGGCGTTGAAAATGCGTAAAGGTGTGAATGAGCTGCGTCTGTTATCGAATACTCTTACCTATCAGAGTTGTGTGCTTTTCCTGCATAAAGTAACGGTTTGCGCACGTCAGCGTGTTATTCTAGACATACGTAAATTCGTATAAGTTGGAGGTAGCATGTTCTCAATCGGTCAACACGTCATTCATCCGGGCCAGGGAGTCTGCACCGTCGTCGGTTTTAGGGACGACACACCGCAGCCCATGCTGCTGCTCGAGACCAAGCAGGGACATGCGCAGACGATCCTCATGTACCCCGTGGCGCAGGCCGACCGTTTGCACGCCGCCATCTCGCAGCAAGATGCCGAGCACCTGCTGAGCCACTATGACGAGCTGGAGTGCGACACCTTTACCGAGCGCAACAGCTCACTTGAGGAGACACACTTTAAGCAGCAGCTCAAGCTGGGCGCGCCCGAGACGGTCCGCGTGGCAAAAACCATGATGCACCGCATTCGCCTGGCCGAGGAAGCTGATAAAAAACCCAGCTCCTACTACATGCGCGTACTCAAGGAGGCCAAACGCCGCTCCATCGAGGAGTTCGCTGTGGCCTTGGGCGTCACCGAGGAGGACGCCGAAGCCCGCCTAGCCCAAGCCGCCCTCAACTAACCCATCCGCGCCAAAAACCACCACAAAGGGGACAGGCACCTTTGTGGTGGTTTTCTTGTTCTAGTAGTATTCATTCTTATCGATACCCACGAGCACAAGGAGTCTCCTATGGCAGAGCCGCTTACCGCCGGAATCACCCGCGACCGCGCGTTCGAACTGCTCAACGAGCACAACAAGGACCCGTTCCACATCACCCATGGCGAGACAGTCGAGGGCACTATGCGCTACTTTGCGCGCGAGTTCGACCCCGAGAACGAGGAGTTTTGGGGCATCGTCGGTCTGCTGCACGACCTGGATTGGGAGGAGCATGAGGACGACCCCATTAACCACACCATCTATGCTGCCGAGATTCTTGAGGGCGAAGGTGCGTCTCCCGAGCTCATTCGCGCCATCCAGACGCACACGTCGGACTTCAACACCTCACTACCCAAGCCCGAGCTGCAGATGGAAAAGATCCTGTTTGCCTGCGATGAGCTCACCGGCCTGATCGGCGCTGCCGTCATCATGCGCCCGAGCAAGAGCGTTATGGACTTTACGACTAAGTCGCTCAAGAAGAAGTTCAAGGACAAACGCTTTGCCGCCGGCTGCTCGCGCGACGTGATTTCGCAGGGCGCCGAGATGCTCGGCTGGGAGCTCCCCGAGCTCTTTGACCGCACCATCGCGGCCATGCAGTCCTTCGCGCCCGATCGCGATACCTTCCAGGCCTAACCGCCCGCGCCAGCTAAAACCGCCACAAAGGGGACAGGCACCTTTGTGGCGGTTTTTCTTGCGCGGTCGTTAGGGGCGGACCTGGCCGGTGCCTCGGAGCTTGTATTTGTAGGTAGTGAGGGCCTCGGCGGCAAAGGGGCCACGGGCGTGGAGCTTTTGGGTCGAGATGCCAATCTCGGCGCCCAGGCCAAACTCGCCGCCGTCAGTGAAGCGCGTGCTGGCGTTGGCGTACACGGCCGAGGCATCGACCGCATCCAGGAAGCGCTCGCAAGCGTCCGTGTCCTCGGCAACGATGGCCTCGGAGTGCATCGTGCCGTAGCGATTGATGTGTGCGATGGCCTGGTCCTCGTTTGCCACGACCTTCACGCTCATCTCGAGCGCCAGGTACTCGCGACCCCAGTCCTCCTCAGTCGCGGCGACGTAGTCATCACCCTCGGCAAGCCCGGCATCGGCGCATGCGGCGCAGGTTGCCTCGTCGCCGTGAATGAGCACGCCGTGGTCGTGCAGCACGGCCACGACCGCGGGCAAAAACGCATCGGCCACAGCACGGTCGACCAGCAGCGACTCGGCGGCATTGCACACGCCTACGCGCTGGGTCTTGGCATTAACGATAATGTTGAGCGCCTTATCAAAGTCGGCGGATTCATGCACGTAGATGTGGCAGTTGCCCGTACCCGTCTCGATCACCGGCACGAGCGACTCGCGCACGCAGCGCTGGATCAGGCCTGCACCGCCACGTGGAATGAGTACGTCGACGATGCCGCGGAGCTTCATGAGCTCGCCGGTTGCCTCGCGATCGGTAGACTCGATCATCGACACGGCCTCGCGCGGGAAGCCCTTGGCCTCGAGCGCATCGGCCAGCAGCTCGGCGATCATGGCACACGAGTGATAGGCCAGCGAGCCGCCGCGCAGAATGCAGGCGTTGCCGGTGCGGATGCAGATGCCCGCGGCGTCGGCCGTCACGTTGGGGCGCGCCTCGTAGACCATAGCGACCAGGCCCAGCGGAACACTCACACGGGTCAGGTCCACGCCGCTTGCAAGCACGCGGTGGTCGAGCACGCGGCCCACGGGATCGGGCAGCTCGGCGAGCTTTTCCAGGCCGGCGGCCATGCCCTCGACGCGCTCAGGCGTCAGCAGCAGGCGATCGAGCAGTCCGGCCGTGGTACCCGCATCGCGCGCGGCGGACATGTCGAGCTCGTTGGCGGCGACGATGGAGTCGACACCGTTGCGCAGTGCTGCGGCCATGGCGCGCACGGCCTCCTGGCGCTGCTCATCGCTCGCCGTGGCAAGCGAGGCCGACGCTGCCTTGGCGGCGACGGCAAGATCGTGGACATACGTGGCTATATCGACCGACATGGGCGGCCCTTTCTCCTAGAAGTTTGCAACCATGGTAGCCGATTTGCGCATGACCCCGCCCGCGGCGGTAGAATTGGTCAACCCGAAACACCGCAACGAACGGAAGACTCACATGGCCCTCATCGCTTCGTACCACGTCCCCGGCCTTTACGTCGAGGACCACAGTATCGACGTCCCCCTTGACTGGCGCGGCCTGGAGCCGATGCTCCTGGCCGTCGGCAGCACCATGCGCCGCGGCGCTATGCCGGCACCCATCGCCGGCGCGCCCGAGAGCATCAAGCTCTTCTACCGCGTGGTTTGCGCGCCCGACCGCATCAACGACGATCTGCCGCTGCTCCTGTTTTTGCAGGGCGGCCCCGGCGGCGAGAGCCCACGTCCGCTGTCGCCCACAAGCGACGGCTGGATCGAGGAGGCCGTCAAACACTTCCGCGTGGTCCTTCCCGACCAGCGCGGCACCGGACGCAGTAGCTGCGTGGACGGACGCACGATCAAGGCACTGGGTGAGCGCGCGACGGCGGCCGGCTCCGATGCCACACGCTCGCAGGCGGATTTCCTCAAGCGCCACCTCGCCAGCTCCATCGTGCGCGATTTTGAGTACCTGCGCCTGGTGGGCTTTGGCGGCAAGCCCTGGGTCACACTCGGGCAGAGCTACGGCGGCTTTTTGACGTTGAGCTATCTGTCGCTCTTCCCCGAGGGCATAGCGGCAAGCTTTACCTGCGGCGGCATCCCCCACGTGCCGGCGAGCGCAAGCGAGGTCTACGCGCACACCTTCCCGCGCATGGCCGCCAAGACGCAGCAGTATTACGACCGCTACCCCGCTGACGTCGACCGCGTGGCAGCCCTGGCCGATGCGCTCGAGGCCCAGAAGCCCGTGCTGCCCGACGGCTCGCCGATGACGGTCGAGCGCCTACAGCTCATGGGCAGCGACTTTGGCATGAAGCCGAGCTTTGAGCGCATGCATTGGATTATCGATCACGCGTTTGTTACTGGCGACGGTACGCTGAGCTGCGGCTCCTCAGTATCCGACAGCTTTTTGATGCGCGCCTTCGAGCGCACCAACACGCGTACAAACCCGCTGTACTGGACGCTGCAGGAGTTTATCTACGCCGACGGCGACACCATGCCCATTCGCTGGGCCGCAGCAGAGGAGAAGGCCCATCGTGCCGAGTTCGACACACTCGCGCGCCCGCTCATGTTTACCGGCGAGGCCATGTTCCCGTGGATGTTTGAGCAGATGCCCGAGCTTATGCCGTTTAAGCCCGCCATGGACCTGCTGATGGAAGACACCAGCTGGGACAAGATCTACGACCCGCAGCGCCTAGCCTGCAACGAGGTGCCACTCCAGGCCGCGGTGTATTTCGACGATATGTACGTCGATTCGGGCATGCAGCTCGATACGCTCAGCCGCGTGGGCAACTCGCATGCCTGGGTGACCAACGAGTTCGAGCACGACGGCCTGCACGGCAGCGTGGTGTTCAAGCACCTCTTCGACGAAGCCCTCAACCGCGGAGACCTGCGCCGGATCTTCTAACTAAAGAGAGTCCCCACCTGCCGGCACAAAAGGAGCGTCCCCAAGTGCCGAACAAGTGCCGGCAACGACAATGCCGCAGGTAGAGGACGGAAAGCGAAAACGCCCCTAAGCGAGCAAGGTGACGTGAAAGAGGAGGGCATTGACCTTTTGGTCATGCCCGACGATTGAACGTCAGATTGCCGCTTAGGGGCGTTTGCAGCGTCAATTGGTTATGCAAATACGATCAAGTTATCCCTGTGTATCGCCGGCTTCTCGGCCAGGTTAGCGAGCAGGCGGTTGCTGGCGATCTGGTCCTGGCGGCGGCCGGCTGCAAGCTCCAGCACGTCCGAATCGGCCTCGGCGATACCGCGGGCGACGACCATACCGCTCGGATCGCACACATCGAGCACATCGCCCTCGGCAAACTGGCCATCGACCTCGCGAATACCCACCGCAAGCAGGGAAGAGCCACGGCTGACCAGCGCCTTCGCAGCACCGTCATCAACCGTCACCGAGCCGTGGGCCTTGTCGCCCAGCGCGATCCACAGTTTGCGGGGTGCGATGTCCAGGCGCTCCGCCGGCGGATCGAACAGGGTTCCCACGCTCTCGCCGCGGGCGAGACGCACGAGGGCATCGGGCTCCTCGCCCGAGCAAATCACGCTCTGAATGCCCGCCGTCATCAGGATGCGGCTCGCGCGAATCTTGGTGATCATGCCGCCCGTACCCACCGAGGTCGAAGAATCACCCGCCGAGGCAATGATCTTGGCATCGATCTTATGCACGACCGGGACAAACTCGGCCGTCGGATCCTCGTGCGGATTGGCGGTGTAGAGGCCGTCGATGTCGGACAGCGTCACGCACAGGTCGGCGGAAACCAGGCAGCTCACGAGCGCCGCCAGCGTGTCGTTGTCGCCAAACTTGATCTCGTCGACGGTAACGGTGTCGTTCTCGTTGACGACCGGCACCACGCCCAGCTCCACCAGACGCAGCAGGGCGTCGCGCGCGTGCAGGTAGGACGTGCGACGCGCCGTGTCGTGACGCGTGAGCAGCACGAGCGAGGTGAGCAGGTCGCGCGCATGGAACTCCTCGTCGTAGGCCGACGAGATGATGCACTGACCAGCCGAGGCGCAGGCCTGCAGGCTCGGAAGGTCGCCGACCGGCTTGCGGTCGAAGCCCAACACGGGATAGCCACAGGCGATAGCGCCCGAGCTCACCACGACCAGACGCCAGCCGAGCTTGCGCAGCGCTGCGGCCTGATCGGCAAGTCCGCCGATAAAGGCGCGGTTGACCTTGCCATCGGCACCCACCACCGTGGACGAACCGATCTTTACCACCATCGTTTTATAAGAAGTCGTCATACGTCAAACCAATCAACTGTTCAGCGAACCGGCGAGCTGGCGGCCGAGGGAACGCGATTCGCCCCTACCGCCCAAGTCCATTAGTGAGCCCAGGGAAAGGCAGAAGCCGCGGCCATATTCTTGCGCACGAGCTCGTCGCGCACCTGAGCCAGGCCCTGCTCCATGCCCACCACATAGGTCTGCGGGTACAGGAAGCGCTTGAAAGCTGCGTCCAGATGATCGAGTGCCCAAACACAGCGCTCGCGCGCGTCCTGGATGCTCTCACGCGGAGCCACTGCACTGCCATCGCGCACGATCGGCACCAGCAGCTCACGATACTCAAGTTCGGACACGTCGGTCACCAGGGCGGCATCATTCACGGCCACGAGGGTATTGCCGCGCGCGGCGCCCTCCCCCGCCAGATGGTCCTCGTCGTAGATCATGTCGCAGACCGGGCCGCCAAAGCCGTCGTAATAACGGCGCACGCGCTGCACGCCCGGGATCGTGCGCTTATAGGGCTGCTCGGAGAGCTTGACCACCGGCGTCCACGGGTCGGCCTCGCTCGCACGGCGGGCGGAAAGCTTGTACACGCCGCCCAGCGCCGGCTGGTCGTAGCAGGTCGCGAGCTTGGTACCCACACCAAAGCTATCGATGGGCGCGCCCTGGTCGAGCAGCGACTGAATCGTGTACTCGTCCAGGTCGTTGGACACCGAGATACCCACATAGGGCAGGCCCTCGGCATCAAAACGGCCGCGAACATACTTGGAGAGCTTGGCGAGGTCGCCCGAGTCAATGCGAATAGCCGACAGGCGCTCGCCCGCCGCCTCCATCTCCTTGGCGACCGTAATGGCATGCTCGCAGCCCTCGCGCACATCGTAGGTGTCGATGAGCAGCGTGCAGTTCTTGGGGCTCGACTTGGCAAAGGCACGGAAGGCCTCGAGCTCGGAATCAAAGCTCATCACCCAGCTGTGCGCATGCGTGCCAAAGACGGGAATACCGTAGCGGCGGCCGGCGAGCACATTGGACGTAGAGGAGCAGCCGGCAACGTAGCTCGCGCGCGCAACGGCCAGGCCGCCATCGGGACCCTGGGCTCGGCGCAGGCCAAACTCCGCCACGGGGCGACCGTCAGCGGCGAGCACCACGCGCGCCGTCTTGGTGGCGACAAGCGTCTGAAACCCGACGATGTTGAGCAGCGCCGTCTCAAGCAGCTGGCACTCGAGCGCAGGACCGGTGACGCGCACCATGGGCTCGCGCGGAAAGACGAGCTCGCCCTCAGGGACCGCGTCGATATTTACATGCGCACGAAAATCGCGCAGGTAGTCGAGGAATGCGGACTTGAACATCGCGCCGCCGGCCGGGGCCTCAAGCGATGCGAGGTAGTCGATATCCTCGGGCGTAAAGCGCAGGTTCTCGACCAGCTCGGGCAGCTCGGCGGTGCCGCACATGACGGCATAGGCGCTGCCAAAGGGATGGTCGCGGTAAAACGCGGTAAAACAACCCTGCTCATTGGCCTTGCCGCTCTCCCACAGGCCCTGGGCCATAGTGAGCTCGTACAGATCGGTGAGCATTGCAATGTCGGTGGGATGCGAGATGTCGGTCAAAGCCATGGGGCGACCTTTCGGATGTGTGGTGCAGAATTTGAGGGTTGGACGAGAGCAGAGCATGCGGACATGACGCCCGATGCAAATCGGTTAGAGCAGGCCCATGCTGGTCAGGATCGTGTAGCCCATAAAGATGACAAACGCGATGAGGGCAAGGACAATGATGATTTTTTGAGCCGGCGCCATGCCAGGGATCTCGTTCTCGCCCGTAGGTTCCTTGGAGGCAACCATGCGCTGGGCAAAGGTCATCTCGTCACGGCTCGGCTTGGGCTCGACGGACTTGGGACGAGCGGCCTTTTTAGGCTGAGGTTTGGGCGCGGCAGGTGCAGGCTTCGCAGCAGCGGGCTTGGGTGCGGGCGCGGGCTTGCGCTCGGATGCGGCGTTCGAGGCGACCTCCTCGGCCTTCGCGCGCTCGGCACGCAGGGCAGCCAGCTCCTCACGCTCGCGACGAGCCTCTTCCTGAGCCTCGCGGCGGGCCTTCTCGGCGCGGAGCTCTTCCAATTCGGCGCGCTCCTCGTCGGACAATGGTTGGGACTCAAGCTCGGCCATAGTACAGCCCTTTCTTTTTAAAAAAAGCCGCCGACACAATGTCAGCGGCTTATCAAATCCAAGGGTGGAGACGAAGGGAGTCGAACCCTCGGCCTCTGCCATGCGACGGCAGCGCTCTCCCAACTGAGCTACGTCCCCAGGACAAGTTGATATTTTACCTACGGCTCGCCAACTGTCAACGCCCAATACCCAGTCTTTTTGAGACGGGGATATTCTGACTACCTTTCGAGCAGGCAATCCCCTCGATGATTTTTTAATTCCCGTCCCAGAAAAATCATCCGTGTGCGCGCTACTTTGCGCTGGTAAGGACGCCGGTGGTGTCGAACGCTGGGGTGAAGCTCTCGTCTACCGCGCCGCCCTCTTGCCAGAACATCGTCGTAAAGCCCAGGTCGTCAGCATGGTCGAGCACCCGCTCGTACTCCTCGCGCGTCACGGCGCGTGCCAGGTCACCGCCCTGCTCGCGCATGAGCGCATTGGGCGTGTACTGGTTCATGACCGAGATCGGCACATCGCCCACCGTCTGCCACACTAGGTCCAGCACGCGACATGAATCGTCTGCATGCCCCGGCAGCACCAGGTGACGCACAATCATGCCGCGCTTCATGAGCCCGTCCTCGTCCACCAGCTCTCCCCCGCGGCGCTCGATCTCGCGCGCCATCTGAGCCAGGCCCGACACGGACACACGTGGGTAGTCCTTTATATGAGAAAGCGACTGCGCAAGCGCCGCATCGGCATATTTAAAGTCGGTAAGCCATACATCGACCAGATCGCCGAGCGCCGCCACGGCACTCGCGCGCTCATAACCGCTCGTGTTGTAGACGATTGGGACGACCAGCCCGCGCGCCCGTGCCGCGCTAATCGCAGCCGGCAGCAGGTGCGCATAGTGCGTCGCCGTCACCAGGTTAATATTGTTGGCGCCCTGGTCCTGCAGCTCCAACATGATCTCGACCAAGCGCTCAGGCGAAATCTCAAGCCCAAAATTGCCCGTCGAGATCTCGTGGTTCTGACAATAGACACATTTGAGCGAGCAGCCGCTAAAGAAAATCGTGCCCGAACCGGCCTCGCCCGAGATAGGCGGCTCCTCCCACATATGAAGCGCGGCACGGGCCACCTTGAGCGTGTCGTCGGCACCGCACACGCCACGTGCACCCTCACCGCGCGCCGCACCGCAACGGCGCGGACACAAATGGCAGGCGGGCGAAAAAAGTTCGGTCAACGACGTCGGCATAAAGACATGCTCCAAAATAACGATTCAGCAGCTCAAACGCAAAGGGACCAACCGCACAGACGGCTCGAGGCCCGAGGCGCCGTAATCGTCCGACACGATTTTTGTAATGTCAAGACTGGAATCCACAAAGTGCCGCTTTATGATGTAGGTATTCCGCCCCCCGCGGAGCAACTGGGTGAACCGTCGCGTTTATTTAGGGAGCCCACACAGTCGTACCTAGTACAGGTATCCTTCGTTGTTAAGGACGCTGGAACAGTCGATGAGGGCACCCACCTGTTTTAGGTGGGTTCATTTTCGTAACGTGGGGGGTGGTTTTCTTTTGCCGAAAATCGCCATTACAGTCCATATGGATCCCCGCCGGCATCCCGACAAGCCATCGACAACATCCCAATATCTGGTATGCGCGTGATAATCGCACGGTGCAAACCTCCGCACCCCCCTCGGTCGAGTATCATGGGACAGCTATGCCATTTCCGCGTAGCAACCTTTGACCTTTTCCTTCGACGCTTGGCGGTTTTTAGATTCATGGCTTCATCCCCGAGCTACATACCGTACCTATGCGTGGCAGCGGCGGCCTTTATCACGACCTTCCTCGCGGTGCCCCTGGTCAAGCGCTTGGCAATTAAGCTCGATGCCGTCGACTATCCTTCTAAGCGCCGCATCAACACCAAGCCCATCCCGCGTTTGGGCGGAACGGCGGTGTTTTTGGGCCTGGTCGTTGCCTGCATTGTGCAAATCCTAGGCACCTGGTACCTAGGCTGGCCACCCGTCCTGGTGCCGCACCCGCGCCTTCACATTAGCTATCCCATGCTGGCGCTCTCCTTTACCGTCATCTTTGCGACCGGCGCTATCGACGACGTCTTCCAGCTCACGCCCAAGCAAAAGCTGGCCGGACAAGTCCTCGCCGCGCTTATCGCCTGTATCGGCGGCCTAAAAATCGGCGTCATCGTCAACCCGTTTGCCCCCGGCGAGATCATGCTCGGATGGCTCGCCTACCCCATCACCGTAATCTATCTGGTGGCATTCACCAACATCATTAACCTCATCGACGGCCTCGACGGCTTGGCCACGGGCATCTGCGGCATCGCGTCGTTCACCATGTTTTCGATGGCCGTTCTCTCGGGCCGCATCGACGCCGCCGCGCTCTCCATTGCGCTCTTTGGCGCCTGTCTGGCCTTTTTGCGCTACAACTTCAACCCCGCAAGCATCTTCTTGGGCGACTCGGGGTCGCTGCTTCTGGGCTTTGCGCTGGGCTCCATCTCGCTGCTCAACGTGAGCCGCACCGCCGCACTCACCTCGCTTATCATCCCGCTCATCGTTGCCGGCGTGCCTATCATCGACACGTTTAGCGCCATCGTACGCCGCAAGCGCGCCCACATTAGCATCGGACAGGCCGACAAGGGCCACATCCACCACCGCCTGATCCAAGAAGGCTACAACCAAAAACAGGCCGTGCTGCTCATCTATGCCTGGTGCATCATGCTTTCGGCCGGCGCCGCCGCGATTAACCAGGTCGAGGTGCCCATGCGCGTGCTCATCTTTACCGTGCTCGCCATTGGCTCGGCGGCCTTTGCCAAGCATCTACATCTGTTTGAGCCCGTGCTGCGCCACCATTACAACAAGCGCACGCACGAGGACGAGCTCGTCACCCCCGACGACCCCGCCTTTAAGCAGGAGGAGCAGGCAGCCGAGGAGCGCAAAGAAGAGCGCCACCACAAGCTCTAGGGCAAGCTGCCGAGGATGTGCCAAGGCACCGTTGGCCAAGCGCGGCCGCGCCGCGCCCATCGCACAAGCCACCCCTCTCCCGCCCCTCGCCTACTTACGCCCCGCCCCTCCAATAAACGCGTTATCATCTTGACCCATGAACATACGTTAGGAGCAATCATGCCAAACGAGAACAGCTACGAAGTCGCGCTGCAAAAGAGCAACGCCATTCGCGAGGGCCTGGCCAATACGCCCGAGAAGTTCACCATGCTCACCGGTGATCGCCCCACCGGCCGTCTGCACCTGGGCCACTACTTTGGCACCCTCAAGGGCCGCGTTGAGCTGCAGAACATGGGCGCCAAGACCAACGTGCTCATCGCCGACTACCAGGTCATCACCGACCGCGACACGACCGAGCACATCCAGGACAACGTGTACAACATGGTCATGGACTACCTTGCCTGCGGTATCGACCCCGACAAGACCATGATCTACGCGCACTCCGCCGTGCCCGCAGCAAACCAGCTCATGCTGCCGTTCCTGTCGCTGGTGTCCGAGGCCGAGCTGGCGCGCAACCCCACGGTCAAGGCCGAGATGGAGGCCTCGGGCCACGAGCTCACCGGCCTTCTGCTCACCTACCCGGTGCACCAGGCCTGCGACATCCTGTTCTGCAAGGGCAACGTGGTGCCGGTCGGTCGCGACCAGCTGCCGCACATCGAGCTCACCCGCACCATCGCCCGCCGCTTTAACAACCGCTACGGCAAGGTGTTCCCCGAGGTCGAGGCGCTGCTGTCCGAGACCCCGCTGCTGCCTGGCCTGGACGGCCGCAAGATGAGCAAGAGCTACGGCAACGCCATCAATATTTCGATGACCGCCGAGGAGACGGCCAAACGCATCAAGAAGAGCCAGACCGACTCCGAGCGCATGATCACGTTCGATCCCGAGAATCGCCCCGGCGTGTCCGGCCTGCTTTCGACCGCCGCCATCTGCACCGGTCGCTCCGAGGTCGAGATTGCCGAGGAGATCGGCATGGGCGGCTCCGGCCAGCTCAAGAAGTACGTGACCGAGGCCGTCAACGAGTACTTCGCGCCGATCCGCGAGCGCCGTCAGCGCTACGAGAACGATCTGAACTATGTAAAGGACGTCCTGCACGAGGGCAACCGTCGCGCCAACGAGATCGCCGATCAGACCCTAGCAGAGGTTCAGGACGCCATGGGCATGGTGTACTAGACCGATCTGCTGGCTTGAGCTTTCGATTGCTTTAGGGCGGGCGCTACGGCGTCCGCCTTTTTTGGTGCCCGACCTGTTCGGCTCCGCCCATCGCACTCCCCCGACAAACAGGAACAGGCCCGCCGGCAGTTAGTTGCCAGCGGGCCTGTTCCCGAAGTACACCGTTGAATCGCACAGAGGGGAGGAATGCGAATCAAACTCAACAGGGCAGGCTTTTTCATCGCCTATTGCCTGCTCCGTTGCTGAATACAATATAGTTCACCGTGGTTTACTTTCTAGCGTCAATATTCGCCGCCATAGCTTCTCCATAAGTTAGCCCCGGTAAACCTACAACGTAAAACCACCACAAAGGGGACAGACACCTTTGTGGTGGTTCTGGCCACGGCAGAGCTGTTAGAGTCCGGCAGGCCAACGACAGACGGCCAGGTCGACGTGCATGTCGTCCTTAAACGCCACACCCTCCCCTAGCAAAAGCTCACGTTGAGCATCGGGACCGCCAAAAGCAAAACCCTCGCATATGCGCCCGTCGGCAAACACCACGCGGTGACAGGGAATCTCGCCGGGGCGCGGATTGCTATGCAGGGCATACCCCACATACCGCGCACTTCGTGGTCGACCGGCAAGCAGCGCCACCTGACCATACGTGGCGACCATCCCCTCGGGGATCTGCTCGACCACCTCGTACACCCGTTCAAAAAAGCCCTCAGACGCCATTGCTCGCTCCCTTCCATCCTGAAAAGCATAAACCACCGCAAAGGTGACAGGCACCTTTGTGGTGGTTTATGGCAGGTCGGTTAGTTGGCGAGCTGGAAGAAGGCTACGGCGACGGCGCCGGGGCCTACGTGGGTGCCGATGGTGGCGCCGATGGTGTGAACGGGCAACTCGCCCTCGGTGTGGCCAGCCCACAGTGCCGCGCTGTCCTCGATATATTTCTTGAGCACGGCGTCCGAAAGGCCTGTATAGCCCAGCGCCAGCGGCATGGAAAAGTCGACGCCGCCCGCCTTTTCTACCTTCTGGTTGAGCAGGTTACGACCGTTTTTGGAACCGCGCGCCTTGCCCAGCTGCACGATGAGGCCGTCCTCGGCGGCCACGACCGGCTTCACGTTGAGCAGCGTACCCACGGCGCCGGCCGCAGCAGACAGACGACCGCCACGCACCAGATACTCCAGCGTCTCGAGCAGGCCGATAACCACCACGCGGTCGCGCACGGCCTCGACCGCCGCCGCGATCTGGGCCGCACTACGGCCCTCATCCACCAGGCGCAGCGCATACTCGACCAGCACGCGCTCTCCCAAGGTCACGTTATTGCTGTCCACGACGAACACGTCGCCGCCCGGCGCCTCGGCAAGTGCGGTACGGGCGCTCTGATTGGTGCCCGAAAGCTTGGCGCCCACGGTAATAATCACGGCCTCGTCGCCGGCCTCACGCGCCTCGGCAATCGCCTGCGAAAACGCGTACGGGTTGACCTGACCGGTCTTGGGCAGCTCGTCGCGCTCCACGAGCAACTCGTAAAAGCGCTGGTGATCGATATCGACGCCATCCATGTACACATCGGTGCCAAAGGTGACGGACAGCGGCAGAACACGCAGAGCGGGGTGCTCGGCCGGCGTCATATCGCTCGCGGAATCGGTAATAATACGGATGGACATAGCGAATCCTTTCTTGCGCGAACCTCGCGCGGGGAATTTTGGCAGCAATGCCCCGGCACGGTACACGCGCCCAAACGGGACGATGCAGTTGTTAATGGGTAGCAAATGCCTTGGCGGCCCTACAGCTCGCGCAGGGTGTCGAGAATCGTGCGCAGCGATGCATACATCTGCTCGCGCTGCTCCACACCCATGGCCTTACCGGTGGCGTCGAGCACCTCGCCAATAATGCGATCGGCCTCGTTCATGCTCTCGCCACCCAACGTGGTCAGGCGAACCGGGGCGCGATACTTAACGGCGGCATCGGCCGAATCGTCGACCTCGACGTAGCCGCCCTCCTCTAGATGCGCCAGCGTGCGCGAGACGGCAGCGCGGGTTACGCCAGCCATGCGGGCGAGGTCGGCACCAGTCAGGCCGTCCTTGCTGCGCTCAAGATAGTACAGGCACATAACGTCGGAGCCCTTGAGACCCAGCCTTGCGCCCTCAGACGTCTTAATGCGCTGGATCTCCTTGTAGAGTCCGCTGATCAGTCCGACAAAGTCCTCGAAACGTGTCTCGTCGCTCTGCTGCATGGGAGACGACCGCCTTTCGCTTGCATAATGCTAACGGGTAAACATCTTAGCCGTACTTAACGGCCGGCAGCCCTGCACGCCCTATTTGTTAACCCATCAACATAAAAACCACCACAAAGAGGACAGGCACCTTTGTGGTGGTTTGGGGCATCAATAGGTTCTAGGCGCCGCTACAGTTCCACGCAAGGATTGTCGCGGGTCACAAGCGTCTTAATGACAACCGTCGCTCCCAGATAACGCTCGAGCAACTCAGCGAGGCGATCGATCGCGGCCTGGCAGTCCTTCATTCGCTCGGGCTCCACGCACTCAATCGCCAGGAACGCATCGGCCGAATCATCGGACAGAGCCGTTCGAACGCCGTCGCGCCAGTTCCAGCAGCGGCACACGGCGCCCGCATCATCGATATAGGCCAGCTCGCAGGGCAGCGTCGGATCGTCCGCCTCCTCGCCAAGCGGCAAGAACGCGTCGCCACCGTCGGTCACCTTCAGGCGAAGGTCTCCCTCGATCGCATGCAGATCCTCGCCTCCCACGGGCAGCGCGTAGGTCAGCGACACCGTGTTGTAAATATCCACCGCCGGCGTGATATGACCGACCGGCTTGCCCTTGAGCACGCGCTTAAGCAGGTTCTCAATCGAACAACGCGCACCCTTCTTAGTCTTGAACAGACGATACGCCTCGCGCCATGCCTTGACCGGTGCGTTCTCGCTGATAGTGTCGCTGGTCAGATGACGCTCCGCGTCGATATTGGCGCGATCGAGCAGCGCCGCAATCGCGTCCACGTCCTCTTGAGGAATCTGCGCCGCGGGTTTCATGCCCTCAACGACTACAACACCGACCGCTGCCTGTGGAAACAGCTCCCAAAATGAATCCTCGGCAATAAAGCTCTTCATATGCTCTCCCTTCATAGCGTGCGCCCGAGCGGGGGCGTCTAAGCAAAAAGCGCCCTCACAGCGGCCACCTTCAAAGTCCTACGGTGCCGCCACAAGAGCGCTTACGCTGCCCCCATCCGGAGAAGGGGGCGATATGTCAGGCGTATTGTAACCTGAGTCATCCGCCCAAGCAAAACCACCACAAAGGTGCCTGTCCCCTTTGTGGTGGTTTTGGGTCTGAGGCGACGCTAGTGGCGGAGTCCCAGCAGGCCGCGGCCGCGATGACGGGCCTCAGCGGACACCTGGGCATGCGGGCCGGCGGCCTTGACAGACTCGGGCAGGTGCGAGTACTTCTTCTCGAAGTTCTCCTCGAACATCACCGCCAGGTTGTGCGCGGCCTCGTCGTAGCGCGCAGTGCTCTGCCAGTACTGGCGCGGCACCAGGATGCCGTCGGGCACACCGTGGCACGTAGTGGGAATGTCGACATTAAAGATGTCGTCGTGCACAAACTCGCTGTCCTCGATGGTACCATCGAGGGCGCGAGCGACCAGTGAGCGCGTGTAGGCAAGCTCGATGCGATGACCCACGCCGTAGCCGCCGCCAATCCAGCCGGTGTTGACCAGGTAGACGCGCGTACGGCCGTCGGCGATGCGCTCGCCGAGCATCTTAGCGTAGACCATGGGGTCGAGCGGCATAAACGGCTCGCCAAACAGCGAGGAGAACGTGGGCGTGGGCTCGGTGACGCCGACCTCGGTGCCGGGGATCTTGGCCGTAAAGCCCGTCACAAAGTGATACATGGCGGCGTCGGCCGTCAGGCGCGAGATGGGCGGCAGCACGCCAAAGGCGTCGCAGGTCAAAAACAGCACGACGCTCGGAGTGGTGCCCATGCCCTTGGTCCACGCGTTGGGAATGTGCTCGACGGGATAGGCCACGCGCGTGTTGTGCGTGATCGAGACGTCGTCGTAGTTGGGCTTGCGATTCTCATCGAGTACCACGTTTTCACAGATGGCGCCAAAGCGGACGGCGTTAAAGATCTCGGGCTCATGAAATGCATCCAAGCCCTCGCACTTGGCATAGCAGCCGCCCTCGACGTTAAAGATGCCCATATCGGACCAGCCGTGCTCGTCATCGCCGATCAGCAGGCGTGTGGGATTGGCCGAAAGCGTGGTCTTGCCGGTGCCGGACAGGCCAAAGAACACCGCGGTCTCGTGCGTGACGGGATCCATGCTGGCCGAGCAATGCATGGGCAGTACGTCGTCCTCGACGGGCAGCAGGTAATTCATGACGCTGAAGATGGACTTTTTGATCTCGCCGGAGTAGCCGGTACCAGCGACCAGAATCACGCGCTCCTGGAAGTTGATGACCACGGCGGCGCTGGAGTTGAGGCCCTTGATGGCGGGGTCGCACTGGTAACCGGGCGCTGCGAGCACGCAGAAGTCGGGTTCGCCGGTGCGCGCGATTTCGCGGGCAAGCGGGCGGGCGAGCATCTGCTTAATAAAGAGTGCCTGGCTGGCACGCTCGCAGGCAACGAGCAGGCGACGCGTGTGGTTGCGGTCGGCGCCCGCCATGCCGCGGGTGACGAACACGTCGCGCTCGTTGAGATAGTCGACGATGCCGGCCTTGATGGCCTCATAGCTCTCGACGGACAGCGGGCGGTTGACCGCGCCCCAGGCGATTTTGTCGTGCACGTCGGGCGTGTCGACGATAAAGCGGTCGTTGGGCGAACGGCCAGTGCGCTCCCCTGTCTCGATCACCAGCGCGCCATTGGATGCCATGCGGCCTTCTTCGCGGCGGATAGCGTGTTCGACGAGCTCCGCGGCGGGTAGATCGACCAGCAGACGGGGCTGATTCTCGGCGGGATCTTCAACGAGCGTAATACCGAAGTTGGACAAAACTTCTGCAGGGGTAACACCAGGCATGGGGCCTCCTTTAAAAACGCGACACATGGACGCGGCGCGCACTTTACTCACGTAAAGCCCGTTGTACCCGATATGCAAAAACGTTTTTGCGGCAAGGGCGGCAAGCCCGCCCAACGGTCAAAAATCGCAGGCAAGCGGCCTAGTCATTGGGGACGCTTTTAAACGACTAGTCATTGGGGACACTCTTGAACAGACAACATTCAAGGAGTGTCCCCAGATGCCGGCACTTAGGGACGTTCCCAAAGTGCCGGCACATAAGGAACGTCCCTAAGTGCCGACTACAGCGGCAGGCCTTGGCCGAGCATGGCTATGGCGCTCATCAGGACCAGCATGCCGGCGGCGTAGGGCAGGACGGCGCCCAAGAGTTCGGCATCCTTACCGCGCACGAGCACGGCGGCAAGACCAATGGCGAGGGTCTGCGGCGAGATCATCTTACCGGCGGCGACGCCCAGGGCGTTCAACGCGACCATCCAGTAGTCGCTCACACCCAGCGCAGTGGCAGCCTGGCTCTGAATGGGGCCAAACAGCATGCCCGAGGACGTGCCCGAGCCGGTCACAAACGCACCGACTGCGCCGATCCACGGAGCCAGAATCGGGTACAGCCCACCGGCGACGGCGATGCAGAACGCGCTGATCGAAGAGATCATGCCCGCATAGCCCATCACCTTGGCGCAGCCCAGCACCGAAAGCATCGTGATAACCGTCGGCATCATCTGCTTCACAGTCGCGGCCAGCACCTCGCCCATCATGCGCGGCGAAGCGCCCTGAATGGCACCGCCGACAAACGCCGCCAGGAAAATCCAGACGCCTGGCGTGTTGATCCACGAAAACGTAAGCATACCGGGATTCTCACCGCAATACACCTGCACATGGCTCGCAAACGGCGCGAGCGCAGCATGTACAGCGGGCACCAGATTAGACGTGCCCAGCAGCAACACAAAGATCAGGATGAAGCACGACCAGGCCGAAAGCGCCGACTTAACGGTGAGCTTCTCCCCCGCCTCGATATTCATGTGAAAGCGTGCGTCCAGATGCCCCGACTTCTCGGCACGCATGGCAAGTGCAGCTGTCAGCGCGAGCGAAACGATGGATCCTACGACCACGGCCAGCTCGGGGCCCACAAACATGGCAACGACCAGAGCCGCGCCGACAAACGACACGCCGGAGAGCAACGCCACGCCGGCAACACCGTGCAGACGCTCGCCCACACTCGCGGCATTGCCCTGGTCATCGGCAACACGGCCCGCAACCAGCACAATAAATAGCGGCATCACCACAAAGAACGGTGCGAGCTGCACCAGCTGAACGGTCGCTAGGTGAAGGGAATCCAAACCCACCAGGTCGGCAACGGACACCGTGGGGATGCCGATGGAGCCGTAGGGCGTGGGCACGCCGTTGGCCAGCAGGCAGATGAGCACGGCAGGCACGGCCTCAAAGCCCAGGCCCGCGAGCATGCCGGCGGGAATGGCGACAGCGGTACCGAAGCCGGCCATGCCCTCCATAAAGCCACCGAAGCACCAAGCCACGAGCAGCGCCAGCAGACGGCGGTCGCTGCTGATGGAGGTGATCATGCTGCCGATCACGTCCATGGCGCCCGTACGAACGCACAGGTTATACGTGAACACCGCGGCGATGATCACCAGGACGATGGGCCACAGAGCCATCAAAAAACCTTCGAGCGAGGCGGTCGCGATCTGCGCTGCCGGCAGGTGCCACCATGCGAAGGCAAGCAAGCACGAAAGGACAAACGATCCGATAGCGGCCTTCCAAGCTGGCCATTTAAAGCACAGCAGCATCACGACCAGCCAAATAATCGGCACAAGAGCCAGTAAGAATGCGGCGACGTCCATAGGTAGAAGCTCCTTGGTACCGCGTGGGCGGCATCGGGGGTGTCACAAAACTTCAACAGGATACCGCACGTTTACCGACAAATTACAGCCGCCCGCCGAAATTATTGAACAATCCGTTCAAAAACACGAACGAACACCGTCGCGTCTATACTAAAGCGCAGCAATAGAAAGGACTCCGCTTTGAGCATCACGCCCCTCGATAGCATTCGCCGCGCCATCGCCCGCCGCAACGGCGTCTCCAACCCCGCTGCATCGAGAGACGGCGCCGCGAAGGCCCAGGGCGGCCGCATCGAGAACGGCCTCTTCCCTGCCTCGCACACTGCCGAGGAACTCGCACGCATCCAAGAGCTGAGTCAGCGCAACGCCGGCGGGCCCGATAGCAGCCAAGCCACACGTCGCCGGCGCGAACGCGATCGCAAGCCCGGCCCCGTCCGCCGCATGGTCAACGCTTGGTGGAACCGTCTGCTCGGTGCCGTCTACGGCGGCGGCTTCTCCATGCAGGAAGCGGAATACGAGGAGCACGCCACCCGCCGCGATTACCTTTGGAACGCTCTCGGCACCGCCGTGTGGGGCTTGGCGTTTCCGCTGCTCACCATCGTGTCCACACAGCTCGTGGGCGCCGAAGAAGCCGGCAAGTTCTCCATCGCCTTTGTCACCGGCACGCTCATCATGATCGCATGCAACTACGGCGTGCGCAATTTCCAGGTCTCGGACATCGACGAAAAGACGTCCTTCGCCTCCTACCAGCTCAATCGTTGGATCTGCGGAGCGCTCGCCCTAGGCTGCGGCCTCATGTATAGCAGCGCCCGCGGCTATGACGCGCAGATGGCGACGATCGGCCTGGGCGTCTACCTGTATAAGGTCATCGACGGCGTCGCCGACGTGTACGAAGGCCGCCTGCAGCAGGCCGACAAGCTCTACTTGGCTGGAATGAGTCAAACGCTACGCTCCGTCGGCGTCATCGCGGTCTTCAGCGTGGCGCTGTTCTTCACGCGCAGCATGCCCATCGCGGCCATGGCCATGGGCATCGCCGCAATCGCCTCGCTCGTGCTGGTCACCGCGCCGCTCGCCCTGCTCGAGACCGAAAAATCGCGCCGCGTAAACCTGCGCGAGGTCGGCCACCTGTTTGTCCAGTGCGCCCCACTCTTTGGCGCGCTATTCCTGTTCAACCTTATCGAAAGCATGCCCAAGTTTGTGATGGAAGGAACACTGGCCTACAAATACCAGCTGTACTTTAATGCCCTGTTTTTTCCAGCTCAGGCTATTCTGTTGAGCATTGGATTTGTCTATAAACCGCAGCTCCTGCGCTTGTCGAGCATTTGGGCTAATCCTCGTAAGCGTCATCGCTTTGACCTGATTATTGTTGCCGTTATGGCGCTGATCGTGGTCATCACCGGCGTGTGCGCCGCATTTATGGCAGGTCCCGGTATTCCCCTCATGAGCTTTATGTACGGTCTCAGCTTTGAACGCTACCGTACGCTGGCGCTGCTGATGGTCGTCGCCGGCGGCGTCACCGCGGCCATCGACTTTATCTACGCCATCATCACGGTGCTGCGCCACGCTGGAGACGTCACCAAGATCTACCTGATCTGCTTTGCCGTGAGCGTGGTGCTCCCGGTGATTCTGATCAATCTGCTCGGCCTGATGGGCGCCGTCGTGAGCTACCTAGCCATCATGGCCCTACTGCTGGTACTGTTGATTATCGAGTACGCCCACATCCGCCAACGCATAGAGAGGGACCGGAATCCGTACGGCGCCTAATTGCGGCGATGGGAGAAGCTAATTTGCGGTGGAATCACCCCGGCTGGAGTCTCGTTGCGGACATGCAAAACTAAGTGAGTAGACTTTTACCGAATCCCGGACCACACCGACAGAGCACAAGTCTGTGACCTGCGGTTTTATTGAGGCAAATATGTTGGGTGCTCGGCATTTCCAAAAAAGTCTACTCACTTAGCCGGCGGGCAGCCAAATGATTATTTAATCCCCGTCCCAGAGAAATCAATTAGCGGGCAGAAGGGCAAAAGTAGTCAAATAAGCCCCGTCCCAAATTAGCTACCCCTTGCACCGATTATTCGCCCGGGTTGATGTTCGCGTAGAACTCCGCCCCGTCGTCCAGGCGCAGGATGCCCACGCGACCGAACTCGGAGCCGGTGGCGGCAGCGCAGTCGATGTCGATGCGATCGGGCACACCGGCGGCATCCTCGCCGCCCAGGCGCACAATCTGCCCGCGGCCCGACTCCTCGTCGAGCCCCGCAAGACCACCGACCTCGCAATAACGCCCGAGCGACACCGTTGGCGTGTGACCGCTCACAACGACCGGGCCCTTACCCTCGGTAGAAAGCAGCCCGGTCGGCACATCCCAATAGCCGTGACGAATCCACAGCAGGTCATCGGACGACTGCACCGCGAGCATCTGCTGCAGCAGCTCGCGATCGGCACTCACCGCACCGACGCCATCGGCACAATCGACGCCATGCTCAAGCAAAAACGCGCGCGCCGCCTTCATCTCGATTCCAGCATGTACCAGCAGATACGGGCGCTCCTCGGTCTCGACCACCGCGTAGAGCGGCAGCGCGGCCATCCATCGCACGAGCTCCTCGTATGCCTCAAATTCCATGTCGTTGAGCTGCTCGCGCGTCGTCCAGCCACCGTTGATATCCCAGGTCTCGGCATCGAGCGGATCCTGACCAATGATGGCATCGAGCATGATCTGCTCGTGATTACCCTTGAGCACGTGGGCGTTGGGCAGCGAGCGCACGAGCTTAATAACGCCGACCGGATCGGGCCCGCGATCGATCATGTCGCCCAGCACGTACAGCGTGTCGTCGGACGTCAACGAGATCTTAGACAGGGCCTCGTCAAGCGCACGCACGTGCCCGTGAGCATCAGATGTCACATAGATCGCCATGGTACGCCTCTCCTTGCATTGCGGCCGAAGCCCGACGCCGCAACTAAAACTTCAAGTTGAACTTAAACGTTACCCATTGTACTCCGTTGCAATAAAGCTGGAAAGGGTTTCCGAGCAGAGGCAAAGACGGCAGCCGTCTATGACGATATCGCGCACGCCCGCAATCCAACCCCATAAACCCACCATCTTTGGGTACAAATAACCACAGACAACTGACCGTGCCACGCCAACCACCCAGGAGCGGACACCATCCATGAATCAGATCCTTCTCTTTATCGGCCTCGTCATCATTTTGTGCCTGACCATCAAACCCGTCGGCAAAAAACTCCCCTTCCCCACCCTGCTCATCTTTATCGCGCTCGGCATGCTGTTGGGCGTCAACGGCCCGGCGCACATCGACTTTAGCGACTACGCACTCACCGAAACCGTCTGCAGCACGGCGCTGCTATTCATCATGTTCTACGGTGGTTTTAACACCAATATCGACCGCGCCAAGCCCGTCGCTGCGCCGGCGGTGCTGCTGAGCACGCTCGGCGTCGTCATCACCGCAGGCATCACCGGCGTGTTCGCCCACTTCGTGCTGGGCTTCGACTGGATCGGCGGCCTGCTGCTGGGATCAGTCGTGGCATCCACCGACGCGGCCAGCGTCTTTAGCGTTCTGCGCGAGCACAGCCTGTCGCTGAAGGGCGGCACCGACTCGCTGCTCGAGGTCGAATCGGGCTCCAACGACCCCGTCGCCTACATGCTCACCGCCGTGCTCGCCACACTCGCGGCCGGCGGCGACATCAACATTCCCGCACTGCTGGCCAAGCAGATTATCCTGGGCGCGGGCCTGGGCCTTGCCATCGGCTGGGCGGCGGGCCGCCTGATTGAACGCGCGCACGCAACGGCCGAGGGCGCGCAGACCATCTTCTTGTTCGCCGTGGCGATCGTCGCCTACGCGCTACCAAGCTATCTGGGCGGCAACGGCTTTTTGGCCGTATACCTGGCCGGCATTGTGCTGGGTGCGAGCGACATCACCGGCAAGGTCGAGATGGCGCACTTCTTTGACACCCTCACCGAGATGGCCGAGATGACGATCTTCTTCTTGCTCGGCCTGCTCGTCACGCCCGCACGCCTGCCGCAGATGCTGCTGCCGGGCCTGGCGCTCATGGCGTTTATGCTCTACGTGAGCCGTCCCATCGCCGTCGGCGTGCTCCTGGCGCCCTTTAAGACGAACCCCCGCCAGGTCGCGCTCGTAAGCTGGGCGGGCCTGCGCGGAGCAGCTTCGGTCGTGTTTAGCCTCTTTGCCGTGGTGGCCGGCGTTCCCGGCGGACACGACCTATTTGACCTGGTGTTTGTGATTGCCGTGTCGAGCATTGTGGTGCAGGGCTCGCTGCTGCCAGCGGTGGCGAAGAAGCTCGATATGATCGATGCGACCGGCGACGTGCGCCGCACCTTTAACGACTATCGCGACGAAGACGGCATGTCATTTGTAAAGCTCAAGGTGGGTGCTGGCCATCCGTTTGCCGAGCGCTCGCTCGCCGATATTGGCAGCGCGACGGACATGCTCGTGGTCCTGGTGCTGCGCGACGGGGCGCACCCGGTGCTGCCCAACGGCGATACCGTGATCCAGGAAGGCGATCTGCTGGTGATGGCCGCCCCAACGTTCGAAGAGCGTGCCGAGGTTACGCTGCGCGAGGTCACCGTGACGCCCCACGGTCGCCTCGCCGGCCAGCGCCTGCGCGATGTGCCGCAAGGCAAGCATCCGTTTATTGTGGTGATGCTCAAGCGCGACGGCCAAACGATCATCCCAGACGGCAACACCCTCATATACGCCGGCGACGAAGCCGTCATCGCCACACTGGCGTCGTAGCCATCCCCACCCATAAGTTGCGGAGAAATAGGGACTGAATAGGCCTTTTAGCAGCCTAAACGGTCCCTATTTCGCCGCAACTTATTGAGGGGATGGGGTTGAAGCTCAATCGCGGCTACCAGTCCTCGTCCGTGTCATAGCCGTCGCCCTCATCGTCGACGGCAAAGTCGCGGAGGTCGAGGCCTTCGCGTTCGGCTCGGGCTAGGAGCTCTTGGGGCGACTCGTCCTCGATATCCATCACGTCGAGCATGGCAGCGGGAAAGCCCACGCCAGCCGCGCTCCCCGCGTAGTCGAGCAAGCCCTCGCGCAGCTGGTCTACATCGACTTCGATTTTCATGGTGAAACCTCCCGCCAAACCAAGCCCTTACTCGTCAGCGCCAAGCACTTCCACGGCAGCAACAAAAGCTGCCACCTGCTTATCGTCCATCCGCGTGGCCAGGCGCCCCACGGGCTCGTCGTAGGCATACTGAACCTTATCGATAAAGCAATCCCAGGCACGCTCGTCCACACGCACGGCGGCCTCGCAATATTGGCTGAGCTTTTTGAGTCCATACCAAAACGCATTCACATGGCGCGCGGGCTCCTCATCCAGCACACCATCGTAGCGACGCCCATTAAACTCACGCATGCGCGCCACGGCAACCTCGAGCGAGTCGCCGCCCTCGGCCGAAGCCTCATCAACAAGCTCGGGAATCGGAACCTCGCGCCGAACATCATGCCTGGTAGCGCCGTCGTACTCGCCCACCAACACATCTTCGTCAAGCCGAGAATCATAGTCGAAATAACTACTGCCCTGGCAAATCCCATGCGGCGAGCCAGAGCCAAACGCAGAGAACAACCCGCCGTCGGCAACAACACGACGGTAGGTCTCAAACGACTTCTTAACCTGAGCAAGCAACTCGGAAAGCTCCCCGGCATCACACGCCGTCTCGCACGTAACGCACGCAGGCTCGGGCAACGATACCGGCCGCACCGTGCTCCCCGCGACGCGGGCGGCACGCTCGGCCCGATACGCCTGCGCCGCCAAGCGCGCTCGCTGCGCAGCGCCGCGCACGTTAGTAAGCTCACGCTCCAGCGCCACATCACCAGCAACATCGCCAGCCAAATCACCCGTAAAACCATCAGCGTGCTGCGGCCCAGTCGCGCTCAGCTCGGACTCAAACGTCGTTGCGATCATGCCCGCAAGGTCCGTTGCGTCGGCGGCACAACGAAGTTGCTCCAGCTGCGTGCACAGCAAGTCGGCATCCAGGGGCACGGCATCCGCAACGCGCACGTCACTCAGGCGCGCCACGCCCTGCAACACCAAAGCCCCCGCGGCATCGTACGCCACGCGAACCCTGGCCGCAGTATTGGCCCGCAGCTTTACCTCGATAAACGCAAGTGTCTGCTCCAGTCGCGTCAGCAACTCGGCCTTGTCCTCCATGCGCAAAAAGGCAGCATATCGGCGCTCAATCCGCAGCGGTCCAACAATGCCCGCCTGCTTGCGGGCGCGTGCAAGCGCGGCGCCCTCAACACGGCGAACATACCCGTCAACAGCCCCCACGGCGGACTCGCGCGCAGCGTGCTCGGCAGCCTCGACGCCCCTAAGCACGCCCAGCAGCTCGCGAGAGCGCGCCTTGCGCACCAGCTCTCCGCGATCGTACTGCTCAAGCGCCGTCTGACGCCTGGCCATCGACTCAAAGCCAAACAGCTCGTCGAGCAACTCGCCAACGCAACGCTCGTCCGCCATGGCAAGGCCTCCTTACCCGAACACGCCAACACGCTCGCGGGCCCACGCGTACGCAAGCCCGCTCGCCCGCACCCCTACAGATCTAGCGCCTTCTTCGCGGCGTCGACCGGGTCGCCATCCATGTAGAACACCGGGCTCAGCCCCGAGATAATCTCGGAAGAAACACTCTGCAGGCCCGCGATGGCGCTCAGCGGCAAAATCACGCGCTTGGCGCCGGCATTTTAGGCCACGCGCATAATGTCCTCGAGCCCGCGGATTTCATCCATGGAGCCCGACATGCGCAAGATTCCAGGAATCGCCAGCGCGGGCATCACCGGGCGGTTACAGGCCGCGGAGCACAGGCCCACAAACTCGGCGAGCGAAACTTCTTCGGACAGGCCCTTGCTCTGCAAGTCGTTATAAAACAGCAGGTAGTCCTTGGAGCCAATGTGCATGCCCGGCGCTACGCGGTTCGCCAGGTTCACAAAGTTGTCGAACGCGGCCTCCAGCGTATCGCGCACCGGCTTGTTAAAGGCCACGCCCTCGTGCTTAAACTTGCACTCGCCGGCAACGGCCTTGTTCTCCAGCTTGTACACGGCAACCTCGCCGCCCTGCGACCTGCCCACGCCAAACACGTGACCGGACAGCAGCGGCCCGTCGGGAATCAGCGTGTCCTCGGACTGCTCGGGCACGCGCACCACGTGCACGTCCTGCGGGTTGTCGGCATCCATGTAGCCCAGGTTGACGTCGATAAACTCGACGCCGGCCATAATCTTGAGCTGCTCCTTTACGCGGCGACGGCCCTCGATAGCGTAGTCCAGCAGCCAGCGCACGTCGTCCTTGTCCATGGCCTCGTCGGGGAACAGCAGCTTGGCCAGACCGCTAAAGGTCTTGCGCACGGCGATCTCGTCGCGCTTGTTAAAGTCGCTGTTAAAGCGGAAGTAACGGTCGATATGATGTGTAAAGTCCTTGCGGCGCATCTCCTTGCAAAACTCCGACAGGCAGTCGGTGATCAGGCCATAATGCCCGGTCAACAGGCTCGAGCGCATCTTGGGAATCTCCCAGCCCGGCAGGTAATAGTGGATACGGTCGAAGAAGGCCGAATCGTTGTTAAACTCCGGCGGGAACGGATCAAACAGGTGCGTGGTCTTAAGGACATTTTGCACGGTGTCGTTGATGTTGCCCTCAAAGACCATGGAGGCATCGGCGTTAATCTGGTCGCGGCCGCGCGCGTAGCTGCCACTCGCCATGTAGTCCTTCATGATCTGCACGGCGTTGGTGTCCTTAAAGCGCATGCCGGCGACCTCGTCGAACGTCACGCAGTCCCAGTGGCCCACCAGGCCCACACGGTCGGCGCGCATGGAGTTCATGCGGCCGAACAGGTTGGCCGTGGTGGTCTGGCCGCCAGAGAGCAAAATGGCGTATGGCGAGACCTCTTTGTAGATATGGCTCTTGCCGGTGCCGCGGGGACCCAACTCGCACAGGTTGTAGTTGCGCTCGATCAGCGGCACCATGCGCTCGATAAAGTGTAGGCGCTCTTTCTCGGAAAGCTCACTGGGCTCATAGCCAGCGGAGCGCAGCAGCATGTTGAGCCATTCGTCGCGCGAGAAATACTGGCGCTCTTCGACCATGGCATCCAGGTCCAGGTTGGGCATCTGGATGGGCGTGAGCGACGCCACGCTAAACGGAGAGTCCTCGGGTCCGCGCTTTTTGCGCTTGGCCTTGGAGCGACGCGGCGCATCGTCGCCAAAGACCTCCATGCCAAACTCGTCTTCCTCATCCAAGGGGTGACGATACTCGATGCTCATAATGCACCAAATGCCGCCCTGCAGAATCTTGGAATAGTCGCGCACGTACTCGGCCGGCATCACAAACGGCTCAATAGTCAGATTGGCAAACGATGCCACGTAGATATCCTTGTACTCGTCGAGCTTGGCCGTCACCTTATCGATGATGGTAAAGCGGCCCAGTTCGCGAATCTTGGACTTAATACGCTCGGACTCGTCGGGGCGCACGTAGTTATCGGTGAGGATCCTGCGGATGCGGTCCAGGCCCTCTGCCACGGCATCCTCGTCGTCGGTTGAGCAGTACATGCCCAGCAGGTACTCCAGCACAAAGGTGGGCACGTTGGCGCCACGCTTCATAAGGGCCGTCAGGTCCTTGCGCACGATCTTGCCGGCAAAGTGCTCGAGCAGCTTGCCGTCCAACCCATCCATGTCGTAGCCGTCGTCCTCGGGAGCCTCGTCCACGGCCGGGTCATAGCCATCGGTCGAAGATTCGTCCTCGGCGTTTACCGCAGCCTCGGCGTTCACCGCAGCCTCAACGGGCGCGGCAGCAACCGGCTCCGGGGCAGGCGCAACAGCCTCAGTCGCCGGGGCCTCCGCAGCAGGCGCGGCCTCCGCAGGCACCACACCCTCCACCGGCACATCCACATCAATCGAGGGAACTTCCCACAGATCGTCGTCATGGCTATCAAACATAGGGCACACTCCTAAAAACCAAAATCAGCAACGGGGGCAAATGAAACAGCGATGGTGTACGTCTCGCGCCAAACAATCTTGCCCGTCTCGCGCTCGCGGCAGACCAGATAGTACGGACCCTTGGCCGAGAATCCATCCGCTGCATGCAACGCAAACTTGGCATGCACCACGCGCTCCTGCGAGTTAACAGAAGTCTTGTTGGCATGCGCCTTGACCGTATCGCTCACCTCGTTGCCACTTGCATCGGTAAACACCAGCTCGTACTCGCACGGCAAGACCTTACCTTGGGCAGGTTCTTCCTGGATCAAGTTGACCGAGAAGAGCGAGTTGGTCACTCGGCGTCCCTCACTTAGTACGCGCAGCGTCGCCGCGCGCGTGTCGACAAAGTCCTTGGAACCCGAGCGCGCACGCCAAAAACCGATAACGGGCACGCAGAGCTCCTGCAGGCTCATGCCGCCGTGGACGTAGTTGTTAGTGCCGCCGGGACGCTTGAAGTGCACGTTCTCGCGCGGGGCAAACCCCTCAAAACCGGCGCCCAAACGTCCCATGTTAACATTAACAAACACCCCACGTACCTCGTCCGAAAGCTCGCCCACGGCCTCGTTGGGCACCACCAGATGACGCTTGCCGTACATGACGGGAGCGTCAAGGACGGGAAGGTCCGGTTTGCCGAGCATCTGGCACTCGCTGAGCTCCCGACGCGTGTAGATAAAGCCGTGGTCCGCCGTTATAACAACACGCGCGCCCGGGGCGTCGGTGCACACGCGACGCGCCAACGCAGCAAGTTCCTCCACGGTGTCCGCACAGGCACCGAAGACGTCATCCTGCGTAGCGGCCTTCTCGCCCGTGGCATCGATCTTGTTGTGGTAGAGGTAGACAAGTCTTGAGTCCTTGAGCAGCGCCTTACGCTCGGTTCCCGCCATGTTGAGGTATGCGCTCGAGCGTAAAGCGCAGGCCGTGGGCTCAACGTAGGTAAGTACGGCCTCGCGCTGCGGTGTCGTCGCAGTGGGCATGCCGTCAGCCAACACAAACGAGCCATCCGCTGCAAGCTCAAGCGCTTGGTGTGGCAGCAGCGCGGGCATGCCCACCTCAGTAATGGAGGGAAAGACCGCCTGCATGCTAGAGACCTTGACGTTGCCGCCGCGTTCGCGCTCGAGAAGCGCCACAACGTCGCAGGCAACCTCATAGCGCAGCGCATCGCTCACGATAACGACCGTTGTTTTGGCAGAACCCACAAAGGCGGGTAGCACATGCCAGTAAAACTCATCCTGCCGTGCGGGACCATCGATGTAGCCGCAATCGGCCCACTCCCCTTGCGCAGCAGCCGCCCAGCAGGCATTGGCATCCGCCAAGAACCAGTTGCTGTAGAGATTCTCCGCCCAGTCCGCCACGGCGCGGGCAGGTTCCTCGAGCGCATCGCACTCGACGGAGCGTGCCCGCAGATACGCGGTGCACATATGGCGATAGGCAGCGTCCATGGCATACCATTCGGACGTATAGGCATCCCACACCTGCTGGGACTGCGCCAGATGGAACCCACCCGCGTGCGTCTGCCTAAACGCGCACATATCGGCCACAGCGACAAGCAGGTCAAAGTAGCTCTCGACACGACGGTACCAGCTTAGGTCGCAACGGCGCGCAGCAAAGGCACGCGCATCCTCAACACGGTCTGCACCTTGCGCAAACGAGCAGAACAGCTGCGAGAGCACAACCTCGTTGACGCACGGGAACACATCAAGCGAAGCCAGCGCATCGATCGGCAGGGTCTCGAACCGTGCAAAGAGCCCGCGGGCATCCTCAACTAAACGACAAATCTCAAATAGGTCCTCGCTCGATGCCCGGGCATCGGCGGCCTGGTCCCACGTACGCACCGCCTCAAGGCAATAGGGGCCGTAGGCGGGAGCCATATAGTTTTCGAGCCCCTTGAGCGCTCCCTCGGGAAGTGCGGTGGATGCCGCCGTAAGAAGCACATGGGATGCAAGCATAAGCAGTGAATCACGCTCGTGCAGCGGTCCATCAAACCCATAACAGCGCAGCATAAAGGCGGCGAGAACATCGCGCACACAGTACTTATCCACCAGCGCGGCCAGCGCCTCGGGACCCTCGTGCAGCAGCGTGGCCATGCAGCCGCGCAATACAAACGCGGGCCGTGCGTCGCCCGGTTCCTTGCCGCCAAAGATCACCGTAAGGATTCCGAGCTCGATATCGGATGCACCCGCGGCATGTGGAACGCATGCGACAAACTTAGCGCAGCGGGTCTTGGCATCAAAGAACGTCTTGTGTGCTCGCAGGCTCTCGCGCACGGCGTCGATATTCTCGATGCCCAGCTGATCGGCCAAAAGCGAAAGATAGTCAGCCTGGAACTGATCGGCATACAGCTCAACATCGGCAAGCCAATCACCCTCAAGCCTGCCGCGCGGGCAACGGCGATACAGCAAGATATCGCTCGCAAGGTCATCGCGGTTGATGAGCTTCTTGACGGCAAACATGCGGCCCTCGCAGGCCTCAACAAAGCGCACCGGGCGCTCAAAGTCACCGTGAGCAGGCATTACGCCGGCATCGGCCCCCACGCCGTCGAAACCCTCGGCAGCCAATCGCTCAAACTCAGGAGCAAACTCGCCGTCCGCATCGTGCCAAACCACAACACGGCGCGGCGCGCATGAGGACAACGGCTGCAAAAACCGCAGCTTAAGCTGTTCTTCTACATCGATCTTGGGCATGAATATCCTTACCGTATCTGCAGTTACTTGATCTTTGCCAGTACATCCTGAAACTTGGCGTAGTTGACCTTGACGCCGTCATCCAGGTCGATCTTAATCATCTGGTCTGCCAAGTGGTGCAACTTCTCCTCGTAGCCGATGGTCTCTTTAAGCTGGTCATTGAGCTTTTTGACACGCTTATCCAAGCGCACGCGCTCACCACGCTCAGCACTGGCAAGGGCATCGTTGGCATAGCCGATCTGCGAGCGATAGCGCTCCTGCTGCTCATGCACATAGTCGGTGCGGATGCGAGCCAACAGGTCGGGCTGATAGCGATGCATGTAAACAAGGCACTTGAAGCCGTTCTTTTTGCCGCTGTCGAACAGCCAGTAGATGGGGCGCTTCTTATAGGTCTGGCAGTGGTCCTTAAAGAAGTCCTTCAAAATGTAGGTGCGGATGACCTCGCGCGAGGTGCCCTTGCCGCCGAGCGCCTCGGCAATAAAGGCCAGGTTCTGCTCGAGCGTCTCCTCGCCGTACACGGTGCGCACAAAGTCAATAAAATAGCGCACGATGTCGTCGTCAAAGTACTCGTCGTCGGTAATGGGCAGCACGTTGTCGCCATCGGGCATAAAGGTCACGTGATCGGAATCGGGCATCTTGGCAAGATAGTCAGAGACCGTGGCACCCTGATCGGCCAGGACCAGTCCGTCCACGTCCAGCGAATAGCGGCCAAACATGCAGCCCACGGCATAGCTTATGAGCGAGATGATCTCGTCGCGCTTGGTGCGCACGTATTTGTTGCCCTTATAGCTCTCGGGAATCTCGTCGGCGGTGTCAAAGATGCGCGCCACCGAGACGTACTTATCCTCGACCTCGATGGGCACCTCGCCCTCCATGTTGTAGATCTTGGCAAAGATTCGGTTGAGCTCCTCCTCGTTAGCGCGAAGCTGCTCAAAGCGAGCGTTAACCTCGGCTTTGCGAGCCTCGTATTTATCGGCGAGCAGTGTTGACATGGAACGCCTTCCAGGTAGTAGGGGATTAAAAACAATGATTCAAAGGGGCATTATATGTGGTAGTCAAGCTTTTCTCACAGCACCCAGGAGGGTCCGTCCAACAACCGGGCACCATCTTCCTCGAGCGTATATTCACTCATCCAAGCCTTACCCAAAATGTCATACATAAAGAGCCAAAGGCTTACCCCATCGCGAAAGGTCCTCGTTGAAACAACGTAATTGGAGCCCTCAACCTCGCCTTCATACGACTCACACGACTCAAAACCGATGTAATCAAAACGACAGGTATCTCCAGGCTCAAGATTAGATACGACTGGCTTTTCCTCCACAATAATTGACGGAATTGGCCGGGGACCTACATTGGTAATCGAAACAATGAATCCGTAATCTTCCTCGAAACTGTCCACCTCAACTTGAGGCTTAGCCTTTTCGCTCCGAGACCTCTCTTCTTCTTGCTTCGTTTCTATGTCGTGCTTATACGAGACCACTGCAATAATGACTGCCGAAAACGTCCCGACTCCATTTAACAAATCCCCCGACGATAAAGAGTTGAGCAACGGAAGCGAGCAAATGCCGGATAGAAATCCAAGAAGAGCTTTAAACAGTAGCGTGAAAACCACTAAGCATGGAATTGAAACAGCCAAAGAAATAAATAGTCGGCGAATGTACCTCATGCTGATCACTCACAATAAGGGGTGACGTTTAAAATCCCAGGAGGTTTCAAACGAGTCCCAGTCGGTTTTTGACAGTTCGATAGCCAGTTCAGCCATGCTAGAGATACGGCCCTCTTCACCAAGGCCAAGAAGCGGCAGCCTTGACACAACGCCCGCATTACAATTGAGAGTTGGGTTAATCATTCTGAGCATCACAGATGCTGCGGATGAATTCAGGTAGGCAATTAGCGGAAGTAGGTTGTCATCTGCAATAAATGCGCAACTTCCAGCATGCTCAAACAGACTGTGTCCGCCGTTGACTCTAAACGAATTGCGATCGGACGTAACGTCTGACCAAGAGATCGACGGCCTAAATTGATCATCAAGGCTGACGGGGCGGAATCCTGACTGTTTTTTCATCTCCAGTTGGCCAGTGACTGAGAAATTCATAACGTTATCTCGGTTGCCATACCACTTGCGATAGCTACCACCTTTGTTACATGGATACCAACACGTTGTGGTTTGGACCTCGTTAATCGATGAGCACTCCCTATCAAACTTTGATAGTTGGACCTCCCACCAAGCTCTAATGAATAAGTCATTGTTTCCCGTTGTGATTCCAGCTTGAAGCGACGCGCGCGTACCAACAGCTGGATTTGATTTAAATGCAGATAGTATTCCGCCCCCAGCCCAGTAGGCTATTGGGGCGCCGGGGATCTGCTTGAAGATGTCGGCGTCGCGGCGGTAGAACCAGCCGCAGTCGGGATCTCGGATCGCCTCGAGCAGCTTGAGACGCTTCGCCTCACTACCGTTGATGTCGACGAGGCGCACGTAAGCGCCCTCGTATGCCGCGCGGCCGTTGTAGATGACATCGGCGGTTACGTTGACGACCTCGCCGCCGATGGCGTCAAATGCGCGGGGGCCGAGATGAGCCATCGAGACAATCGTCTTGCCCTCGATAATCGAAGAGCGCATCTTCTCAAAGCTGCCCAGGAACATCCAACTCTGCATGGTAACCATTGCGGCGTAGCCCTTATCCTCGACAAGGTTAAAACCGCGCTCGATAAAGCACGTGCAGAGGTCGCTCTTCACGTCGGGGTAGTTCTTCTTGATCCACTTGCTCATGAATGGATTAAAGCTGCTGCTGCCCATATACGGAGGATTCGCAACGGTGCAGGTAAAACGACGGGACAGCTTCTCGCAGATGGCGGCAGCGCTTTCGAGCTTAGTTTTGGCCGTAGCGGCAAAAAGATCATCGGAACAACTCGCGGCGGCAGCCTTGAGCTCGTCGATCTCGTCCTCTGAGGGATTGAGCAGCGAACCGATCTCGCCCAAATGACTCAGCTCCTCGGCGAGCTTCTTGTTACCCGGCAGCTCGTCCTCCCCTAGCGGGATGCTCGAGAGCACGGTAACGTCGGCGCGAACGCCACGCCTAAAGAAGCGACGGTCGTGCTCGCGGGCGCACATGGCAAGCGCCAGCTCCGCGATCTGTGCCGCGCGGGAATCGATTTCCATACCTGCAAGGTTTTTAGTAAGAATGAGCTCGGGAATCTCGCGCTCACGATAGCCGCGCTCCTCGTACATATGGAAGAGCAGCTCAAACGCATAGACCAAGATATGGCCCGAGCCGCATGCGGGGTCGCAGAGGGTTATCTCCTCGGGACTCGAAATGCGAATGAAGTCCTCGTGCTCAGCATCGGGCTCGATGTAATACTCCATGCGCTCGCGTAGCGAACTCCCCGGATTGTTGAGCATCCACAGACGGCCGAGTGAGTTCTCGACCATATAGCGCACAATCCACTCGGGGGTGAAGAGCTGCGTGGCGGGCGCGATGTCCGCCGCCGCTGCCTTGCGCTTGGACTTGAAGAACTCGTCTTTAACGTCAGCGTTGTAGTACTGATACATCCAACCCAGAACGGTCACGCCCTCGCGCCAGTCCTCGTCAGCGAGGACGGTATTGAGCTTGCCCACCACACTGTCAGCCATCATGAGGCCCTGGGGCAACAGCAGCTCCATGGCTCCGCCCACGCGTTCAAAGACGCCCGGCAGGCAATCGGCAAGCTCCTCGCACTGAGCAACAAACAGGTAGCGCCACAACGGTTCATCCAAGCCTGCCGTCTTGAGCTCGGCTATGCGATCGGTATCGACCGTCGTTATTTCCACGTCCAGTGCGTTCTCCACGGCCTCGCTGCCATGGCTGCCGTCCGCACGACTTAGCATGCGCATACGGCTGGGAAGCCATCCGCATGCATCCATGAAGCGAATGGCCACGATGCGGTTGAACCAGGTGTAGGCCGCACGGTCGCGCAGCGCCTCGTGACCCACCTCCGCCTGCATGCGCAGCAGTTCGTCGCGTTGCTCAATCTCAGCCGGACTTAGAGGCAGGCCGTTGACGGTCTCGGACCCAACGGGCGCGGGTGCAGGTTCGGTGATGCCGTATCGCACCATCTGCGCCTCCACGCCTTTGATGAGCTCCGTACGGGCCCAGGTGCAGAAGCTCTTAAGAGCAGAATCGTTCATGGTTGATGAGCCTTTCTAAACGCCATAAGCCACCGGTGCGCGCTTTGGCACCGGTGGCTCCGCGGGTTAGTTGATACGGATCTCGTCGTTTGCAGCGAGCGCTTGCATAAGGCGGGAGCGCAGGTCGTCCACGTAGCGCTCCACGTCCTCTGCGGACAAGAGACGACTCGGCTTGGCCAGATCGGCGCGACGCACAGTCTTGATCTTGCGCTGGGGCTTGGGTGCGGGCACGGGAGCAGACGATGCGGCGCCCTTGTTGGAGACCTTCTTGACCACCTCGCCCGTACTCATGACCTCCGTGGTGCGGCGCTCGTTGTCCATACGCACGCGGGCCTCATCCACAGCGTCGTACATCTCGTTGGCCGCCGCACTGAGCCAGTCGCCCCAGTTAGTTGCAACAACGCTCAGTTCGTTGAGACTTTGAGCGCTGTGGGCACGGTTTTTGAACGACTCGTATTTAGTGCCGGCGTCTGCTATGGCATCCTTGGCCTGATTGACAAAGCCCTTTTGACTCTCGGCCTGCGTCCGCAGGTCTTGCAGATCGCTCTCGATGCGACACAAAAACTCATTGCGGCGGATGCCCAACAGCTTTTTCATGTCATCCTCGACGGGATCCATAAGCGGCTGCAGGTCTTTAATACGGCCGTAGGGCTTGGGATCTTTGAGGATCTCACGAACCGTTGCCACGTTCTCCACCGCACCGGGAATGTCATCGGAGGCATACTCAATACCCTCGGTGCGGTTCAAGAAATCCCTGGCGTGGTCAAACGCTGTTCGTTGATTGGACTCGAAGAACTCAACCACCTTGTCGAAGTCTTCCTTGGCATCGAGCAAACGCTCCTCATGCTTGGTGAACGTGGTCAAGAACGCCTCGGCCTCGTTCTGGTCCTTAAGGACGTCGGCCACCTCCGAGCGCATCTTCTCGCACTCGTCCTCACCGGGATACGGGTAGGCCGGCTTGATGCCCGTGTAGTAGTCGCGTGCCATGGCGAGGCACGCCTCGCGCAAGCCCTCAAGGCGCTCTTTGAGCTCGGCCACGAGCTTATCCTCGTTGGAGGGCACGGTCTTGAGATCAAACAGGTCACACATGAGTTCGCCCGTGGCACGTAGCAACCGGTCGCTCATGCGCATGCGCAAGCGCACCTGGGCCTTATCGGCATCCTTGCGCAGGAGCGCCACCATGCGGCTGTCGTTGGCTTGAACCGTCTGACCGCAAAACAGCACCTGCGCGCGCTGCTCCACCACAAGCTGCGCCACCACATTTGCGATGTCGACCTCGCGCCAGCCAAAGGGCCTTTGCTGGTACTGGCGCTGGATATCGCCCATAGCGGTATCCAGGTGGCGCTGGTGCTGCACTTTGAGGTAGTCCTCGACCTCTTTGAGCGCACGCGTGTTACCTGCATCCATGCCAGCGAGCCCCACTTGAACGTTGCCCACCAGAGTAGAGCGAATATCGGAATCGCTCGTGACCGGCGCGCCGATATAGTCGGCCTTTTCAAAGACCACATCGCACAGCTGCGCCAGCACCTGCTCAAAGACCTGAGCGGGTTTGGCAGCACGGATCTCAATCATGCGCCCGTTGACGGCGCATCGTGCATGGAGCACCGCCTCAGCCAAAAGGGCGTCAGCCTCTTTCTCGTTAAAGTCCTTCTCGCGCATTTTGGCCTCGACAATCTGGCGGGTACTCGGCGGTAGCTCCTGCAGATTGCGCGTCTGGGCGTACATGCGAATCTTAGCGGCGTTGACGAGTGGGGCCCAATAATCCACCTCGTCGCTCAAGGCCACGATGGCCTTATCCACGGATTTCAATGCCAGCTCGGCATCGTCCGAACGACCCAGATCGCTGGCCATGGTCACCACGGAAAGTTCCATGCCGCCCATGCTGGTACCGTGGATTGAGCCGTCCACATAGCGGTCAAACGGAAAGTCGTTGGCCCCGCGGTTGAGTTTGCGCGCAGTGTAGATGCTTTCGAACAGGCGCTTCTTGATGTACTCAATCACCTTCGCGTTGTCGATCGGGGTGCGTGCGATCTCCTGCGCTATCTCCTGCTCCTCGTCGGTGAGGAAGCTATAGGTATCGCCCTGGCGTGCCACGTAGCTCTCGCGCTCCAAGCGGGCGAGAGATTCCTTGACGCGGTCCTTAAGGGCGCGCTTGTCCACGTCCAGGCTATCGATCATAAGGATGGAGATGTTCTCGACCGTGGCCTTGACGTAGCCGATGTAGCGGATCAAGTACAGGAGCTTAAGCACCCGGACATCGTAGCTCTCAAGACCCTCTGCGTTTTCAGCCGCGCGCTCCGCACAGACGACGACCTGAATGATGCCGTGCTCCAAATCCTTGGAGATTGTGTCGAAGAAGCGCCAGAACGGCACGAGTGCACCAGTCTGGTCATGCTGGATGGCCTGAGCGCTCTCCTGAAACGCGCTCAGCATGGAGCGCTCGCCCGTGGACATGTGCTTGGCCTTAACACCGTGCTTGCGTACCTCGGTCATCACGTCGGGCAGAAGCTTAAACTGGTAGCCCACAAACGGGTAGCTGGCCACAAAATCCTTGGAGTTGACGAAGCCGGCAAGGTCGGAGCGCGAGCCACCCTCAAAGGTAAAGTTGTTTTTGAGGACGGCGGCGTCTTGCTCGTAGACCTGTGCAAGCATATCGGCCGCCGGCGCGGTCTTCTCGAGCACACGGCGCTGGATAACCTCGTCCACGCTGGAGCTGGAGAGCGAAAGGCGGGTATTGAAGCGGCCTTGGATCTTTGAAAAGTCGTTGCCCACGGGCAGGCTCAGGTTGTCGATGGCCTCCTGGCTCGTGACCATCACCCACACGCGGCCACCGCAGGCGGCACCCAGCTCCTCGACGATGGTCTGAAGACTCAACATAAGGCTTGGATCCCGGTCGTTTGTAATAAACTGACCCACCTCGTCGACCATAAAGAGCAAACGGTAGTTGCCGCCGTGGGCCGCTGCCTGAGCGTCCACGTAGTCCTTGACCTTTTTGGCAAAGACATCAGGGGCCAAAACCTCGTCCTCAGAACCCTCAAGCCAGTTCCATGCGGCCTTTTCGCTCATGCCGAGCACGCTCTGCAGCACCTCGACGACGTCGTCCTCAAAGTAGCTGTAGGTGTCGCGGGTCTGGAGCCAGGACTCGCCGTTGACGCGCTCAAAGGCCTCGCGGAACTCCTGGGTCTTGCCCAGGGAATCGATGTGGTCCTCGAGCTTTGCAAGCTTGAGGTCCTCGCCGTAGAAGCCGCGCGCCTCGTAGAACATGCGCTCAAAGCCGCGAAGCAGCGCCGTGGGGGCCGTATCGCCCTGCTTCCACTGGCCCGCCTTGCTATCGATGTTAAAGAGGATAGCTTGCGTGGGCACCGAGCAGGCGCGCTCCATGGCAGCCGCGACCATGGGGTCGACGATCTTGCCGTCAAAGTAGCGGATGGCGTTCTTACCGCCGATCTGGCGATTCTCGAGCAGGTAGCTCAGCATCTTGAGGAAGTGCGATTTACCGGAACCGAAGAAGCCGCTGATCCACACGCCGACCTTGTCGGTGCGCACATCGATGGCATCGCCGTAGGCCTTGAAGAACGTGGCAAAATGCCTCTGCAACTCGCGCGTCACCACGTACTCGTCAAGCTCCTGGCGGATGGACCCATCTTTTGAATCCTGGACCTTGACCACGCCGTTGATGGAGCGGTTGATGTCTTTTGCAAAGAGGTCGCGAATGATCGTGTTGTCCATGAGTGCTCCTTTGGGTTTGGGAACGTTATGGCAAAGGGTTGTTACCGGCGGCAGGGACTTGTCTGCGGGGAGCCGTGCTTACGAGATATCGATGGCGCGGTAGTAGTTGTCGGCCGGCAGACGGTTAAAGAGCTGGAAAGAAGAGCCGTTGAAACTGCCCGGATAGGCGGCGACCACAGGCACCTCATCAAAATCCGCAAGCATGCAGTGGAGAAGCGTGTGTATGCGAAAGAACGGGAAAACCTCGCCCGCGCCGGTGAGGAGAACGACGTCTCCAGGCGCGTGCGGCTCGGTCTGCTCAAGGATGTACGCGGCGACTTTCTCGGGCGAGGCGAACTTGGCCACGTCCTCGAGCACGCGCTGGGTACCGCGGCGCTCCTCTTGGTGCGGGATAGCCTTGAGGACACGGCGCTTTTCGAGAATTGCCAGCACGGCGTCGTAAAGGTTCACGACCTTGAGCGTGCACGGAAGCTTGTCGGCCTCGGCATCGCGTGAAAGGGTGTCAAATAATGCGCGCGCCTCAAACTCCAGCGCGGGGTCATAGCAAAAGGTGTGGAAGCCGATCTCATTGCCTATGCCCTTGTTGGCCAAAAAGTCCTCGCTGCACAGGCACTCGCGCAGAAGCTGCGCACGGCGCTCAAATTCCTGACAGGCGCGCTCGGAGCGGACATGCGCCGCCACGACGCTCTTGCGGGAATGGATGCCGATATTGGTGGTGAGATCGGTCGCCGGGGTGATAACAGGGTCGACGGCGCTTTTGACGGGAGCCACGCTACATCACCGCCCTGCCGGTAAGAGCCGCGATAAGCGAATGCTCGCCCAGCTGAACCAAGGCTCGCTCGACATCGGAATCGAGGAAGAGTGGTGACAGGCGCTCGGACTCCGGGCCCTGGCCCTCGCCGATAAGGCCGGCATGGCGGAGCGTCTGGCGGAGCGAGCCCTTAATGCGCTTGACCGTGGCCTCAGTCCAGCGGGCCGCGTCCGGATACTCCGTGGTAAAGCATGTCATAAAGGCGTTGAGGTCAACCGCCGTAAAGGCATAATCGAAGTTTTGTAGGCGCTCCCCTACCTCGACGAGCACGAGCTCGCGCACGATATCGTAGCGGCAGATCATGCTGTAGAAGATGGCCTGGTCCGCCTGCGTGGGAGTGCCGGATGCCATGAGCCTGGTTAGGGATGACGCAGCCTCGACGGCGGTTTTGGGATCGATGCCGCGCGCGGCGCATACGGCGTCCGTGGGCACCATGGCGTCAAGGCGGCGAAGGCACACGGTTGCGCGGTTGGCGACCATGCGCTCCGTGGGATATTGAAAGAGGTTCTCGCTCTTTACGCGTACAATGACCTGCTCGTCGCTTGCGCCCTGCATACGAAGGGCAGCGACGATGCGCATCTCATGCGGGAGGAATTGCTCGCGGGTGAGCACCCCCCCCCCGAACGCTTTTTGTGGTTACATCCACAGTACACGCTCCAAGGGTGTCAAAGGCTGTCACAAGTGCGCCGCAACCCGGCGGGCAGGCGCGGCGCACATGACAATAATCATACCTGTTGGTAAAAAAGTTACCACGCCCAGAGTGTCAAATGTTGAGCAACAAAATTTAATCCGGTTAACGGTCATTTTCGCAGCTTAGAAACTTTAACGAGGTCGCCCCAAATCACACTTGCCAGACAACCGCGCTTACGAATGCAGGCACGCACACGCCCAACGCCACCCTCCGCTATATTCAACATAGAGTTATACATATGCTTCTATGTAAGGAGTTTCGTATGCCTGTCGTAAAGCCTATTTCTGATCAGACGCGCGCACTAACTACCATTCAGGAACGCGAAGATCACATTCAACGTACCATCGCTCATGGTTACGACGACCTCACCAACGGTCGTGTGCGCCCCTGGAAACAAGCAAAAGCTGAGGCAGATCGGATGCGAGCCATCAGGTAAGGTCAACCCTCCCCCATGTAACCATCCTGTAAATCATAGCGGCGCACTCGAGTTTTACCGTGATGCGGTCGCGCCTGGCGCTCCACTGTGCTAAAGTATCCCGAACGTTCAAACGACTACGAGGGGGAACTAGAAGATGGCACGTGTGCACAACTTCTCAGCTGGCCCGGCCGCGCTGCCTACAAGCGTGCTCGCCGAGATCGCCGACGAGATGATGGACTACCGCGGTCGCGGCATGTCCGTGCTCGAGATGAGCCATCGATCTAGCATGTACCAGCAGATCATCGACGACGCTGAGACGACCCTGCGCCGCCTGCTGAGCATCCCCGACAACTACCGCGTCCTGTTTTTGCAGGGCGGCGCCACGCTGCAGTTTGCGGGCATCCCCATGAACCTCATGCGCCGCGGCCGCGCCGGCTACGTCGTGACCGGCAACTTTGCCAACAAGGCATACAAAGAAGCCGCCAAGTACGGCGAGGCCGTGCCGCTCGCGAGCTCCGAGGACACCAACTTCGACCGCATTCCCAACATGGCCGACATCAACGCGCGCATTGCCGACGAGGCCGCGGGCGACGGGCTCGACTACGTCTACATCTGCCAGAACAACACCATCTTTGGCACCATGTACCACGAGCTACCCAACTGCGGCGACGTGCCGCTGGTCGCCGATGTCTCGAGCTGCTTTCTGTCGCAGCCGCTCGACGTTGAGCGCTACGGGCTCATTTACGCCGGCGCGCAGAAAAACGCCGGCGCCGCGGGCGTGACCGTGGTCATCGTGCGTGACGACCTCATCGCAGATGGCCCCGCCTTTGCGCAGACGCCGCAGTACATGGACCTTAGGACCCAGGCCGCCAAGGGCTCCATGCTCAACACGCCCAACACCTTTGGCATCTACGTGTGCGGCAAGGTGTTCCGTTGGGTTGAGCAGACCGGCGGACTTGCCGCCATGGCCGAGCGCAACTGGGCCAAGGCCAACCTGCTCTATGAGCTGCTCGAGCACAGCGAGCTGTTCCATGGCACCACGCAGGCCGACAGCCGCTCCATCGCCAACGTCACCTTCCGTACCGGCGACGCCGAGCTCGACGCGGCCTTTGTCGCAGGCGCGGCCGAGCACCAGATTCAAAACGTCAAGGGTCATCGCCTGGTGGGCGGCATGCGCGCCAGCGTCTACAACGCCGTAACCATGGAAGATGTGCAGGCACTGGCCTCGTACATGAAGGACTTCGAAGCGCAGCATAGTTTGAGTCCGCGATCTAACTAGCCCGCAACCCGCGGGCCGACCAGCCACCTCAGACCACCCTGTTTAGATCAAAACCTGCTAAGGAGTTTTTCCATGCGTAAGATTAAGACCATCGATGACATCACTAAAGACGGCAAAGTCGAGTTTGGCGAAGGCTACGAATTTGTGAGCACCGCCGAGGAGGCCGACGCCATCCTGATGCGCTCGACCGACCTGCACGGCTACGAGCTGCCCGAGGGCATCCGCGCCATCGCCCGCTGCGGCGCCGGCGTCAACAACATCCCCATCGAGGAGTACGCCAAAAAGGGCGTCGTCGTCTTTAACTCCCCCGGCGCCAACAGCAACGCCGTTAAGGAACTCGTCCTAGGCATGCTGGTGCTCTCGAGCCGCGGCGTGATGCAATCGATGAACTGGGTGCGCGACAACGCCGACGACCCCGAGATTCAGGTCGATGCCGAGAAGGCCAAGAAGGCCTTTGTGGGCCGCGAGCTCAAGGGCAAGCGCATCGGCGTCATCGGCCTGGGCAACGTGGGCTCCAAGGTCGCCAACGCCTGCGTCGACCTGGGCATGGACGTTTACGGCTACGACCCGTTCATTTCCGTCGAGCACGCGTGGGTGCTGAGCCGCGAGGTGCAGCGTGTGGGCACGCTCGAGGATCTCTGCCGCGGCTGCGACTACCTCACCGTACACGTGCCCAGCAAGGCCGACACCATCGGCATGATCAGCACCGAGCAGATCAACCTGCTGGCCCCGGACGCCGTGCTGATCAACTACGCACGCGAGACCATCATTGACGAGGACGCCGTCGACGCTGCCCTGCGCGAGGGCAAGCTGAGCTGGTTTAGCTGCGACTTTGCCACGCCCAAGACCGTCAAGATGCCGAACACGTTTATCACCACGCACTCGGGCGCCGGCACTGGCGAGGCCGAGGCCAACTGCGCCGATATGGCCATCAGCGAGCTCAAGGATTACCTGGAGAACGGCAACGTCGCACATAGCGTCAACTACCCCGCCTGCAGCATGGGCAAGGCGCGCGCCGCAAGCCGCATCGCCTGCCTGCACGCCAACGTGCCCAACATGATCGGCCAGATCACGGCCATTCTCGCCAAGGACAACGCCAACGTGCAGCGTATGACCAACGAGTCCGCTGGCGAGAACGCCTACACCATGTTCGACACCGACGAGCACCTGGACAGCAGCACGATCGAGGCGCTCAAGCAGATTCCGTCGATGTATCGCGTACGCGTGATCAAATAGCGCCGGCGCCAAGCCTGCCAGGCAGGCCATGAAGCCCATTCGGCCCCCGTTTTCGCGAAACGGGGGCCGATTTCTTTGCTCCGGCTGGTTTTGATAATGCTACCCAGAACAAGTTTTTTCGGATAATCGACAGTCATACCCAAATTACTGAGCGCACCCGCTTTGATAAACAGCTTTATCTGGAGCTTTAGTAGGTAAAAATCGATCTCTGTATACCACATCCAAGTTGACTGTCGATTTTCCGAAACAACTTGTTCTGGATAGCATTTTTAAAGTCCTTCCAAGGCGAAACTGAAGCTTTTTTCGCGCCCAAAACTCTAGTTCGCGCGACCGTTTTCCACCTGCACGACTACATTCCCGACCAATCGATAAATATCTCCTCACGAAGCCGGCGTTCGAGCTCCTGCTGCCGCGGTGTCTTGTCTTTCAGCGGCGCATCGAGATAGGACATGATGAGCTCCATCACCACGCGGAAGGCATCGGAGTCGGCCAGCTGGCCATAGGTCATCAAAACGACGGGATATCCCATCGCCTGCAAGGCCGTCGTTCGGTCGGAGTCAGAGATCTTGGATTCTATGGATCCGTGTATGGCTTTACCCTGGCATTCAACCAGACACTCTCGGCTGCCGTCCTTATTTGCCAGCAGGATATCGGCATAGCGCCTGTCGAGCCCCGAAATCAGACGAGCGCTGCGCGTCATACGAATCTCGACGTTATTGGTAAGGCGCAGCCCTTCGCCGCCGCGTAACCTCGAAAGACCAAACAGCATCGATGCCTGGACCTCGAGCGGCGATGCCGCCATCCCTGTAATGCATTTCGCGGCACGTGTGAACGATTTAGCGCCGCGGAGCCCCCGGATCTTATCGACGTACTCCGTAAGCTCAGAGAGCTCGATCAAGGGCGGTCGTTTCCACAAGTCCGTTGGATTCCCCGAGACATCCTTTACGTTTTCCCAGCCCAACTGCGCGTCACCCCACCGGCCCCCATACGCCTGCACAAGTGCCGACTTTACCTGAGGCGCAATCTTGCACACGGCAAAGGTGCCGCACATCTCATACATGCACATGATTAGACGCTCGTTTGAGACCGAGGAGGCCAGGGTCAGCAGGGTAAAGAGTGGGGACGCGGCATCGAGGCCAAACTCTGTCTGCCGCACGGAGCCAAACGGCCTCTCCCCGTTCCAAACATGCCTGACAATGCGATCGCCCTTACGTCCGCAGCTTCCCTGCGCCAAAACGTGCAACGGGATGCCCAGAAAATGCGTGACGAGCGGATGCTCGCAAAGGCGCTCCTTGCGCGGATCGTCCGCAGACTCGGGCAGGTCCGGCATTATCGCCAAGACCTGTGGAGGTATCCGGTGATACCGAAAGGCAGATATGTCGCACAGCATGTCGTCCATAGAGGCTACGTACCCACTGCGCCGTTTGTGAACCCGCTCGGACGGCAAACGCGCTGGCTCGGCCTGCGAACGGTAAATACTGCTGCGCGCACACCGCGGATCTCTTAGGAGGCTTACAATCGGTTTGGAAAGCAGACTGATTGTGAGGTTGCATATGGTTGACAAGGACTTTGCCTGGCGGCTTGCGCAGGAGCTTGTGCGAATCGACAGCTCAGACCCGGGCGCGTATGAGGATGAAATTGAGCGGCATATCAAAGCGTTGGTTGAGGAACAGTTGGCGCAGCTGAGCCATCCGGTACTCGATGCCGTGCAGATTGCAGAGCTCGAAGTACTCCCCGGGCGCCGCAACCTTATGGTCACCGTGCCGGGCCAAAGCGACGAGCCACGGCTCGTCTATATCTGCCATATGGATACCGTTACGCTGGGCGATGGCTGGGACGCGGACATTCCGCCGCTCGGAGCGATCGTGCGCAACGATAAACTCTATGGCCGCGGTGCCTGCGATATGAAGGGTGGCCTGGCCTGCGCCATTGCCGCATTGGTCCATACGCTCGAGCGCGTGACGGCAGAAGGCGAGCTGCCCCGCCGCGGCTTCTCACTCATTTGCTCGGTCGACGAGGAGGACTTTATGCGCGGCTCAGAGGCCGCGATCGATGCCGGCTGGGTCGGCTCGCGTGAATGGGTGCTGGACACCGAGCCCACCGACGGACAGATCCAGGTGGCGCACAAGGGGCGTACGTGGTTCGAGATTGAAATGGCTGGCGTGACGGCGCATGCGAGCCAGCCCTGGAAGGGCGCGGATGCCGTCGCCGCCATGGCCGAGGCCGTGTGTTCGCTCCGTCGCGCGTTTGTGGCGCTGCCCGCGCACGATGAGCTGGGGCCTTCGACCATCACGTTTGGCCAAATCGAGGGCGGATATCGCCCCTATGTCGTGCCAGACCATGCCAAGGTCTGGGTCGACATGCGCCTGACCCCGCCGACCGACACCGCGGCCGTGGTCCGGATGGTGGAGCAAGCCATCGCCGGCGCCGAGGCCGCGGTCCCCGGTTGCCATGGAAGCTATACCGTGACAGGCGACCGCCCCGCTATCGAGCGCGATCCGGCCTCTCCCCTTCTAGCAGCGCTCAAGCGTGCCGCCGATGACGTGACGGACGCAGACACGACCGTCGGCTTCTTTACCGGCTACACCGACACCGCCGTCATTGCCGGCAAGACGGGCAACCGCAATTGCATGAGCTACGGTCCCGGGTCGCTTGCGCTCGCGCACAAGCCCAACGAATATGTGCCCCACGCCGATATCGTTCGTTGTCAGCAGGTGCTAATCGCGCTCGCCGATAACGTGCTCTGGGACGCGAGCGGCCAAGTTGGGGCATAATAAGCCGCGAACAAACCGACTCGTGCGTTAGGACCGCCCATGAAAGCACTTCCGTTTCCCTGCATCCGCCCGGCTCAGGACCGCGTGCTCGAGGCGCTGCCTGCAATGGGCGGCATCCTGAGCGGCAACGATGCTCTGCGCGGAGCCCTTGCCGATGGCCTGATGCTCAAGGACCCGGGTGCGGCGTATTACGTGTACGAATGCTCGGGCGAGCCGGGACGCGTGACGGGTGTCGTGGCGATCTGCCCGACGAGTGTACTTGCGGGCGGCAAGGGCGATGCCAGCGCCGACGTGGCCGCCGCCGCGCGCGCGATCGCCGAGCTCAAGGTGCAGCCGCGCCCCGTGTCGCTCGCCTACGAGGCCTCGCCCGTCATGGATATCATCCTGGGCGCCGCCAAAGAGGGCGCGTCGCTCTACGCCGTTACCGACCCCGCGGGCATTACGCACCGCGCGTGGGAGGTCAAGCGCGAGGACGCCGTCGGGGCCATCCGCGCTATGCTCGACCAAGCACCGGAGCCGGCACTGGCCGACGACTCCGCCTACGCCGCTGCTCTGACCGGGGCGTCGCAGCTGCTGGCCGATGAGGCCCGTGCCGCCGGAACGTACACCGGCAAGGAGCCGTTCAACTTTACCGTTGCCGTGCTCTTCCCCGCCGCGCAGGTCAGCGGCGCCGCGCCGCAAGTTCCGACAGGTCTGCTCACGCACCAGGTCGCGCGGTTCTAGCAAGACCAGACCGCCCAGCACAAAAATCGGCAGCTCAACAAACAGGGGGCGGAGATGCAGCAGGTACATGCATCTCCGCCCCTTTTGCGTCGAGAAGTTATGCCGGCGACCCGTGCCGCCACGCTCGCGTTATCCGCGCTGCGGACCTGCAGTAGCCACAAGCGGTTCAAGCCCCAGCTCGCGCGCGTAATCCTCCTGCGTAAAGACTTCGACCAGCTCAAACGTGTCGGATTCGTCGTCAAACGCAAAGTGTAGCACCGAGCAGTTGCCCGGAACGCGATCGCGTTCATCGGCCGCCGCGCCCTTGGTATGGTCCATGAACTCCTTGATGGCCGAGCCGTGGCTCACCGCGAGCACGCACTCGTGGTCCGGACGCTGCATAAGCTCGGTCAGCGTCGCCACCATGCGCTCGCGCACCTGCATCTGCCCCTCGCCACCAAACTGGCGATAGAAGTCGCGCCACGGGCGCTCGGGCATAAGCATCACGCGCTCGGCCTCAAAGTCGCCAAAGAACCACTCGCGCAGACCGTCTAGGCGCTCGTAGGTAAAACCCGGCCACAGGTTGGCGATGGTCTGCTCGGTGCGGTGCAGCGTCGAGGTGTAGGCGTGGTCGGGCTCAATGCCGCGCGCACGCAAAAACATGCCGGCGCGCGCCGCCTGGTCGCAGCCCAACTGCGTGAGCGGCGAGTCACTCCAACCCTGAATAATGCGCTTAAGGTTGAATATCGTCTGTCCATGGCGAACCAGATACAGGTCTTTATTCATAGGGGTCCTTTCGTTCGTTACCAATCAAGGAGCGAAAACGCCCCGTCGCAATAGCCAAAATGAAGCACGGCACCGTTGTCGGGTAGCTCTCCCCTGCCAGTCACATACTCAAGAAACTCCTGACAGGCTGAGCCGTGGGAAACCGCCAGCACGCAGTCGTGCTGCGGCCTGGCCATGATGCGGGACAGCGCCGCGACCATTCGCGACTGAAGCTGCACTTCCGACTCGCCACCAAAGGCCACCGGATAATCACCCCAGGGCTGCGGCGGCATCTCGCGATTTGATGTACCCTCCAGCGAGCCCAAATGCCACTCGCGCAGGTCATCGACCAGCTCTATCGAGCGGCCCTCACCAGCAATTAGCTCAGCCGTACGCCGCGCCCGGCCCAACGGGGAGGAATACACACGGTCAAAGGTCACGCCACGCGCCTCAAACGCCGCGCGCGTCGCCAGCGCCTGCTCGCGCCCGCGCGCCGTAAGCGGCGAATCGTGCCCACCCTGCAAAATGTTCTGCACATTGAGCTCAGTCTGCCCATGCCGCACCAAATACAAATCTGCCACACGTCCTCCCCTCGCACCACCGCAAAGGGGACAGGTACCTTTGTGGTGGTTTACCGCCGGATCACACCGCGGTGACGCTCAGCTACACCAGTACGTCGGCAAGCGGGCGCTTGGGTACGTGGTGCACCTGCGCCTCGTCGCGCCAGTAATTAATTGAGCCGTCGGGGTTGGAATCGATCGCATCGATCACCTGCGTCTCGGCCGGAACGCCAAACGCCATGATCAGCTTGAGTTCATACTTGTCGCTATCGAGCCCCATGGCATCGATCGCGTGGGGCGTAAAGGCCTTGAACATGCAGGCTGCCACCTCGGGCGTAGCGCTGCGGGCGGCGAGCATCATCGTCTGCGCGGCAATGCCCGTGTCGACCTCGGTAATGGGAGCGGCAGGCTTGCCCGGAACGGCGCGCTCAGCCAGAATCGCGATGTAGCCGGTCGGGCGCTCGCCCTCGGCAGGACCCGGCCAATCCTTAAGTGCGCCGGCCCATGCGAGCTCGTCAAATACACGCGCGCAGTCCTCTGCACCGCTTACCACATGAAAACGCAGACGCTGAGCATTGGCACCACAGGGAGTCAGGTGCGCCAGCTCCGCCAGCTCAAGCAAAAGCTCACGCGGCACGCGCATGGACTCGTCAAAGCGACGGCACGTGCGGGCGCAGCGAACCAACGCATCAAACGCGTCCAAGCCGAGCTTTTCGCAACCCTGCTTTGCCATCGACTCAGCGCTTACCGGCGCTGCGGGAACTGCTTCGTTCATAGGGACCCCCAATTTCGGGCAATTGTTCTTAGGAAAATCTAACCTAAAACGTAGGCAATAACGAACAGGGCTGCAATGTTCTACACCTGTTGAATAGAAAATCGCGACGTGGGGAACAACGGAAACAATTCGGGGCCTTTGGGTTACGTTCCGCCCTCCCCGACCCATACGCCAGCGCCTTTAGGCGATACTGGTTGTAATGATCAAGGCTTACGCCGCACGGAAAGGAGACATTATGGGCATCTTTAAGAACGATGACCAAAAATCGAGCCAGTTTGGATTTGACGAGAAAAGCATGGCGGGCAAAGCCGTCAAGGCCGTACGCTGGATTTACGCCATCACGGGCGTCTTGGCGCTCGTCGCCGGCATCGCACTGCTGTTTGCGCCCGCCAAGTCCCTCGTCTTCCTAACGACCGTCTTGGGCTTCTACTTTGTGATCACGGCCGCGATCAGGCTGTTTACCGCTGTTTTCGAGCCACTGCTGCCCACCGGCTGGCGCGTGACGAGCATCATCTCCAACCTACTCATTATCTTGGGCGGCGTCATAATCCTGCGCAACCAGGCCTTCTCGACCGCGACGCTCACCACGATGGTGGTTATCGTGGCCGGCTTTGGCTGGATCGTCGAAGGTGTCATGTCCATTCTGGAGTCCGAGCTTTCGTCCAACCGTGCCCTCGCCATCCTGAGCGGCGCGCTCTCCATCATCGCCGGCATGTTCGTGTTTATCTATCCGCTGTGGTCGGCCAAGATGCTCGTCATCTTTAGCGGCGCCGCACTGCTGGTGTTTGGCGTAACGCTGATTGTTCGCGCTATTCAATTTGGCAAACTGGTGCACTAGATGCCGCGAACGCTCTTTATTGATGCAGACGCCTGCCCGGTCACGCGCGAGTCGATTGACTGCGCGCGGCGGGCGGGCGTTGCCGTCGTTATCGCCGGCAACAGCACACAGAACCTGGAACGCCACATTCGCCGCAACGATCCGCGCGACGTCGAGCATGCGCGACGCGGATTTTGGGTCACGACGCTCGATGTGAGCGTGGGCGCCGACAGCGCCGACTTTGCCATTGTCGAACGCCTGCAGGCGGGCGACGTAGTCGTGACGCAGGACATTGGCTTGGCGAGCATGGTGCTCGGGCGCGATGCCGCCGCCATCGGCGTGCGCGGGCGCGTCTACGATAAGGCGACCATCGACATGCAACTGTTTATTCGCCACGAGGAAAAGAAGGTGCGCCGCGCCGGCGGTCGCACTCGCGGTCCGGCGGCATTTACCAGCGAAGACCGGGCCCGCTTTAAACGCAACCTCACCGAGCTGCTGCACTAACCAAGGTAGATTTTTGGGACATGCCTAAAAATCTACCTTTTTGTTTTGGCAGCGGAAATGCCCTGGTCACAGGGGTAGATCGTAAGACATGTCCCAATAATCTACTTAAAGGCCAACGGCGGAGAGGATGAGGCCCCAGCCGGCACCGATGACGTACATCATGATCAGGAACAGGACGTTTTCGCGGGCGCTGCGGTTGGTACGGAACAGCACCAGGTAGCCCACACCGGCAGAGATGAGCGTGCCGGCGAGCATCGGGGCCAGCTGCAGCGCGCCTTCCAGGTACAGTTGCGTGATGACGACGCTGGCCGAGCAGTTGGGAATCAGGCCGACAAGCGCCGAGCCCAGGACCGCAAGCGTCTCGTTGCCGCGCAGGAACTGCTCGATCGCGGACTCGCCGAAGGTCTCGAGCACGGCGACCAGAATCAGCGTCACCAGAAAAATGAATACCGAGACCTGCACGGTGTGCGAGATGGCGCTGCGAATAATCGACAGGAGGGGCGCGCTCTCGTGAGAGTGGGAGTGACCGTGGCCATCATGGTGTTCATGCTCGCCCCCATGACCGTGATCGTGTCCATGTCCGTGTTCGTACTCGTCCTCGTCTTCATCGCAACCGCAATGGTCGCGCTCGCACAGCTCATGGATGTGATCGGCGCTCACGCCCGCCTCGGCCACTTCATCAATGATGTCGCCCCCGGTATGGTCGTCGTGCGCGCAGTTCACATGAGCCGGATTGGAAGCGGTCCCCAGCACGGTACGGCGAATCGCCGCATGCGCGCGAGCGTTACGACGAAGGCCGCGGATAGCCGCGTCCACGATAAAGCCCGTGACCAGCGCGATCAGTGCCTTCGAAGCCAAAAGCATCGCCATGGTCTGCACGGGAACCTGCTCGGCAAGTAGCAGCGGCAGCATCTCGTCGGAGGTCGAAAGGAACACCGCCACCAACGTGCCCAAGGTCACGACGCGACCGGCGTACAGCGTTGCCGCCATGGCCGAAAAGCCGCACTGCGGCACCATACCCAGCAACGAGCCAACCACGGGACCCGCGGCGCCGGCGCGCTTGATGGCCCCGTTAACGCGGTCGCCCGCGACGTGCTCCAAGGTCTCGAGGGCCAGATACGTCACCAACAAAAACGGCACAAGCGAGAGCGTGTCCTTGCCGGCGTCGAGCAGAATATCAATCAGCAAATCCATGACGGATGGAACCTTTCGTGTCTTTCGGCAGCATTGTAAAAGTCCTAGCGGTCAACTAGGGTATTGTAGTTGTCCTAGGCGCGATGCCAATAGTTGCCCATGGTAAACTATCATCTCGCCACATCTCAATGAACCCGAGCCGCGCGCTGCGGCCCGTCCAAGGAGCAGTTATATGAACGTTTCACAAGCACTCGAATACGAGCGCCAGCCGTTTATTCCCATGTTTATCTATGGCGATCACGGCGCCATGGAGTCCGAGCGCCAGAAGGGCGAGGAGGCCCTTAAGGTGCTCGAAACCGAGTACTTTACCGCCGAGGGCGACCCCAGCTTCGACTTTGCCACCGTGCGCGACCTGGCTGACCGCAACCGCGACCTGTGCGACCAGATTGGCGAGGCGCGCCTGCGCAACGTGACGCCCGCGACGCTTTCGCGCGGCCTGTCCGATGCCGACACCTGCGCCGCCATCGGTAAGATGCAAAAGCGCACCGCCGCGTCGGTCATGCGCGAGATCCGCGGCGACCGCGACGCGCTCGGCGTGGCCTACGCCCGCAAGCCCATCCAGGGCACCGTGCTCGGTATCGACATCGAGACCACCGGCCGTGCACCCGAGCGCGGCTATATCATCAACGTGGGCTGGGAAATCATGGACCTCACCAGCGACGCCGTGCCGCATGACGCCGAGGCACACTACTGCGGCCTGCCCGATATCTACCGCGGCGAGGATGTGCCGCTGTCGAAAATCCACCACATCACCTGGGACGACATCGACGGCAAAACGCCCTTCCGCGAGAACAAGGAATTGCAGAAGCAGCTGCTCAAGCTTATGAAGAAGTACCCGTACATGGCGCATAACGCCGCGTTCGAGGACAGCTGGTTCAAAATTCATCTGGACGGTTACGCCGAGGCACGCCGCGCCGGCAAGATTATCGTCATCGACTCGCGCCAGATCTGCCGCAGCTTGGACGCCGACGTGCGCTCGCTCCCCCGCGAGTCCGCGCCCGCCGCGCTCGAGAACTGGGCGCGCCGCCGTGGCACCCTCGCCGCCGATGCCAACGAGCAGCATCTGGGTCTGGACGACACCGACCTCATGCTCCGCACCGTCCAAGCCGAGTTCAACCTCAAGAACCTGTTTGCCAAGTAGAAACGTCTACGACAAACTCCGGCGTAGATCACGAGCGGCCTCGCAGCGGAAAACCCCGCAGCGGGGCCGCCCTACATTCCACAGATAGATCTGCCATCACAAATTCTGAACCCTCATTTTGAACGATTTTGGCCAATTCCCGACACGTAATTCGTTGTCGAATGGTGATGCATCACAATCAAATGTGCAGCAATTGAGTAGTTATATGCTATAGCTAAGCTGCGAAAACTTTTATTTAGGGCATACCAACTCATAATTGCGTCAAGCTTTTGGACAGCATTTGGTTAGACCTCTAAAACGACTTTTTCACTCAGCGCCATCAACACGGCATTAGCTGACACGATATATACCATGAGTATCGTATTGTCACATACCACTGCAAAAGCGGTCTACCAGGCCGTGCATTCGGTGTCTGCGAAAGGCATCGAGTCCTGTAACCCTGCCGCGATTTACGGATCATGTCCCACCGGAACGCTCCTTGACGCAGCCGCAGAATGGCTCACCAAACATGATGTTTCCCTCGGCGCAAATGATTCCCTCGAGGTGATGGTGTTTGATCGCAGGAATGCGCGCTATGCAATGAACTGTCAATGCCACGTTTCGTCAAAACGATTCTCGAACTCACGCTTTATAGAGCTTGAAGATGGCATCTTCATTGTTGGCGTTGAGCTTTGCGCACTTCAAGCCGCCACCTATCTCCCTTTTCGCGAACTGGTGGAGTACTACTTTGAATTGTGCAGCGCTTACTCCCTTGGAACCGGCTCTTCCACCTCTTATAACGAGCGTTTCGCGCTCACCTCGACCGAGAGGTTAAAGCAGTTCTTTAATTCCATTACCAGATGCGACGGTTTGGCCCTTGCCCGAAAGGCGATCCAATGCGTACGCGACGGATGCCGGTCTCCCATGGAAACGGCATTTGTCATGATGCTAACGCTGCCCAAAAGCGAAGGAGGGCTTGGTATTAAGGGAATTGAGACCGATTACGAGGTGCAGGTCACCGCCGCCGCAAAGAATCTCACGAGACGCAAAAAGTTCTTTATGGATGCGTATCTAAAGAAATCTCGCACAGACATTGAATACAACGGTTTTTATCATGACGCGGAAGAAGACCGCGCCATCGATGAGGAACGCAAGAATGCGCTTGCGTCCATGGGATACGGAATCATCACCGTCAGCCGTTATTCCTTTATGCATGCCAGCTCTTTCGTTAGGGTCATGGAAGCAATCCAGCGGAAAGAGGGCGTACGCCCCTCGCGTCTACCAAAAGACTTTCAAATCATGCAAGAGGACCTGAGACAGTTTGTGCTCAGAAGGTTTATAGAAGAGAAAAGGCGAATTCAGAAGCAGCTTCGCCAGGATTCCGAAGAGCGCCAACGAATCGACCTCGAAAAAGCAACACTCGAAGGCATCACGCTGGATGACCCGACAATTAATGAAGTTACAGCAATCGATGACATGCAGACAGTCGAATCCGACAGCCCATCATTTGCCCAAACAAGCAGCCTCGCGCCCGAGAGCAGGGTCTTCGGGGCCGGAGACTAGGCCGGCTAACAAGGTGGGTACCCTAGCGACGTGCAAAATTGCGAGTATTCAGCAGGGTCGGGTGTCTATCACCCTCGAGTGGATCCAAATGTGGAGCGAAATCACTCTTGCGTGAGAGCGTTAGGCAACATTTGAGGAAGAACTCATCGGATTAACACCCTAAGATAACTCTTGAACTGCATTATATGACCTGCAATAAATTAGCGGACCCCTATAGTTGCAGAATACTCCATTTTTTGCACGGCACGAGGGTACCCACCTTGGCATCGACTATCAAAAAACGCTCAGTCCGGGATCTCGTCCACTATTCCCCATCATTTTGTACAACGAATTACCTGAACGTCATTGACATATGAACATGCACTCATATAATCGAAAGTAAATTATATGAGCGCATGTTCATATGAAAGGATATTGCAATGAGCATCCGCGTTGATGAAACGAAACTCGACATCGAGGCCACCGAACCCGCGATCCCGACCACCTGCTCGCCCGAGGACCTTCCCGACGAGGAGCTTCTCTACGACCTCGCCGACCTGTTCAAGGTCTTCAGCGACACCACGCGCATCAAGATCCTTTACGCCCTCATGGGCCGCGAGCTCTGCGTGGCAGACATCGCCGAAGCGACCGAAACCTCGCAGTCCGCGGTGTCGCACCAGCTGCGCACACTCAAGCAGTCGCACCTGGTTAAATTCCGGCGCGACGGGCGCAATATCCTATACTCGCTCGCCGACGACCACGTCTACACCATGCTCAACCAGGGCATGAGCCATATCTGCGAATAGCAACCAACCACGGTACCAGCGCGGCCTGCACCCAAGCCGCAAAAACGGGAAAGGAACCCACCATGAAAAAGCAGTACAAGCTCGATGAGATCGATTGCGCCAACTGTGCGCGCGAGCTTCAGGACGAGCTGGCCAAGCTCGAGGGCGTCAAGTCCGTTTCGGTCAACTTTATGACCCAGAAGCTAACGCTCGAGGCCGATGAAGCCGAGTTCGACGAGGTCCTCGACCGCGTTGTGGAGTTCACCGCCGACGCCGAGCCGGACTGCGAGATCATTCTCTAGCTCAGGTTTACGCCAACCCGCAAGGCCGCGCTTGCCGCGGCCTTTGCTCGCGAAATTGTATGAGCGAGTGTTCATACATTCAAATGGGAGGATACGAGTCATGGCCACCGCCGACCCCAAGAAGAAAAAGAAGAAGCGTAGGAAAAAAGAGTCGCTCGAGCATAAGCGCAACCGCATCCTGGTAGCGCTGGGCATTTTTGCCGTGGTGTACGCCCTCGATGAGCTCGGCACCCTCACCGCCGCATTCGGTACCCCGGGCGACATCTACGCCAGCTTTATGCTGTTCCTCATACCGTTTTTGATTGCCGGCTACGACGTGCTGCAAAAGGCATTCAATAACATCCGCCGCGGCAAGGCCTTCGATGAGAGCTTCCTTATGGCAGTCGCGACCATCGGCGCGTTTGCCATGGTGCTCTTCCCCGACACAGACCCGCACATGGCCGAAGGCGCCGCCGTCATGCTGTTCTGCCAGGTCGGCGAGCTGTTCCAGGCATACGCCGTGGGCAAGAGCCGCAAGTCGATCAGCGCCATGATGGACATCGCGCCCGACTACGCTAACGTCGAGCAAGCCGACGGCTCACTCGAACAGGTCTTCCCCGATGACATCGCGGTCGGCACCGTGATCGTGGTCAAGCCCGGCGAGCGCGTGCCTATCGACGGCGTCATCGTCGAGGGCGAAACCCAGCTCGACACCGCCGCACTCACGGGCGAGTCAGTTCCCCGCCCCGCCAAGTCCGGCGACGATATCATCAGCGGCTGCATCAACATGACGGGGCTCATCCACGTGCGCACCACCAAGCCATTTGGCGAATCCACCGTCGCGCGCGTCCTGGAGCTCGTAGAAAACGCCAGCGAAAAGAAGGCGCGCACCGAGAACTTCATCACGCGCTTTGCCCGCATCTACACGCCCGCCGTCACCGGCGCTGCCGCGGTGCTCGCGCTCGGCGGCGGCTTGGTCACCGGCGCCTGGTCCGACTGGATCCTGCGCGGCCTGACCTTCCTGGTCGTCAGCTGCCCGTGCGCGCTCGTGATTAGCGTCCCGCTCAGCTTCTTTGGCGGCATTGGCGGCGCATCCAAGCTGGGCGTCCTCATCAAGGGCTCCAACTACCTCGAGACGCTCGCCGATGTGGACACCGTCGTCTTTGACAAGACCGGCACGCTCACCAACGGCACGTTTTCGGTCGTGGCGGTACACCCCGAAGCCGGCTATACCGAGCAGTCGTTGCTCGAGGTCGCCGCCCTTGCCGAGTCGTTCTCCGACCATCCCATCGCGCAGTCCGTGCGTGTCGCCTACCAGGGCGAGGTCGACCCCAAGCGCGTTAGCGACTCCGCCAACGACGCGGGCCACGGCGTGACGGCGACCATCGACGGCAAGCATGTCGTCGTCGGCAACGCCAAGATGCTCGCCGCGGCCGGCGTTGAAACACCGGACTGTGAGGTTGTCGGCACGATCCTCCACGTGCTCGTAGACGGCGTGTATGTCGGCCACATCGTGATTGCTGATACCGTAAAGGCCGATGCCGAACAGACGATTCGCGACCTGCACGCCGCCGGCGTTAAGCGCACCGTTATGCTCACGGGCGACCGCGAGGAAGTGGCTGCGTCTGTTGCCGAACAGTTGGGGCTCGACGAGTTCCACGCGCAGCTGCTGCCGGGCGACAAGGTCGAGCGTGTCGAGGCATTGCTGGCGGCCGAGTCGGGTAAAGGTAAGCTCGCCTTTGTGGGCGACGGCATCAACGATGCACCCGTGCTCACCCGCGCCGATGTGGGCATTGCCATGGGCGCCATGGGGTCCGACGCCGCGATTGAGGCCGCCGACGTGGTGCTCATGGATGACAAGCCGTCCAACATCTCCCGCGCGATCCGCGTGGCGCGCAAGACCATGTCGATTGTCTGGCAGAACATCATCTTCGCGCTGGGGATTAAGCTGCTGATCCTGGTGCTTGCGGCGTTCGGCATCGCCAACATGTGGCTTGCCGTCTTTGGCGACGTGGGCGTGGCAATCATAGCCATCCTGAACGCCATGCGCGCGATGGGTGTCAAGAACCTGTAGCGCTCGTGGTCCCTCTGGCCGGGGCCGGGCTTGGTTTTGAAAACGTCCTCGCGCATGAGG